>JAMLIM010000060.1 GCA_023954175.1 Rhizobacter sp. | reverse complement strand
GCCGACGGCAAGGGCAAGGTCGTCTCCAGCCCGCGCCTGATCACGGCCGACCAGCAGAAGGCGTCGATCAAGCAGGGCACGCGCATTCCCTACCAGCAGGCCACCTCGTCGGGCGCAACCGCGGTTTCGTTTGCCGACGCCGTGCTCAAGCTCGAAGTTACGCCGCAGATCACGCCCGAGGGCAACGTCATCATGGACGTGCAGATCGACAAGGACAGCGTCGGCCAGGTCTTCGCCGGCGTGCCGTCGATCAACACCAAGTCGATCGTCACCAAGGTGCTGGTCGAGAACGGCGGCACCGTCGTCATCGGCGGCATCTTCGAGCAGGTCGAAGGCAAGGACGTTTCGAAGGTACCGTTCCTGGGCGACATCCCCTACCTCGGCAACCTGTTCAAGACGACGACCACGCGCTCGGACCGGACCGAACTGCTGATCTTCCTCACCCCGAAGGTGATCAGCGATCGCGCCTCGCGCTAACGCGTTGCCGCCATCCAAAGAAAACACAGCGAGCAGGCAGGAGTTGATCTGATGCGAAACCTTCTAGCAATGTTGAGCCTCGCCGTCGGCGGGTTGCTCGCCGGCTGCGGCGGCAGCGACACCCCCTACTGCGCCCCGGGGTCGTGCGACACGACAACGACGACCACGGCAACCTCGCTCACCTTGCAACTCAGCAGCGCAAGCGTCAGCAATTCCGGCGCCGATGCCGTAGTCGCGACGGCCACGGCCGCCACGAGCGGTGGCGCCACCGTCAGCGGCGTCCCGGTAACGTTTTCCGTGGACAGCGGCGCGACCTTCACGGCCGATTCGCCGACCACCGACGACAAGGGCGTCGTCAACGCGAGCGTCAATGTCGGTGTGGACCGCTCCAATCGCGTCATCACCGTGGTGGCCACCAGCGGCAGCCTGAGCGCGACGGCGTCCTTTGCGGTCACCGGCGCCACGCTGACCTCCACCGCCACGCCGGCCGTGGTGGCACCTTCGAGCGAGAAGAACAAGGTCTTCTTCGTGTTGAAGGACGCCGTCGGCGCCCCGATGACGAATCAGCCGATCGCAGTGGTTGCCGGCGCCGCAGGCACCGCGAGCGGAGTCACCGACACCAACGGCGCCTACACCTTCGTCTATACCGCGCCGTCGACCGCAGGCGCACTCCAGGTCATCGCGACTGCAGGCGGCGTGGAGCAGGTGCAGGATGTGCAGGTGCAGACAACCAGCACCGTGCCGGCTGCGCGCACCGCATGCAGTGCGGCTTCAGGCTCGTGCACCGTGAGTTCCAATCCGAGCGTTGTCGCACCCAACGTCGATGTCGGCACCAACAACCGGGCTGAAGTGCGTGCCCTGTTCCTCGACGCCAGCAACAAGGCGATCTCGAACATGCGGGTGCGCTTCTTCGCCAGCGGCTTCGGCAGCTTCGCGACCGGAAGCAACATCGTCTACTCGGACAAGGACGGCCAGGCGATCACCGGGTTCATTCCGGGCAGCCGCACGAGCCCCGCCAACGGCGTGACGATCACCGCGTGCTACTCGCGCGTCGACTTCAGCAGTTGCGCCGAGTCCGGCGTGACGACCATCACGACCACGCTGACCGTCGCAGCCGATCCGCTGTCGATCACGATCGGCACCGACGGCAAGATCGTCATAGGCGACTTGACCTACATCCAGCGCTTCGTGGTCCTCGCGGTGGACATCGCCGGGCGCGCCAAGGCGAACGTCGAGATCGTGCCGTCGATCGACCTGCCGTATTTCTTCAAGGGGCAGTACACCTATTCGGGTGGCGCGTGGGTCAGCACCTGTACCGACGTCAACACCTGCCCAGTCCTGCTGACCGGCCCGGTAGGCTGCCCGAACGAGGACGTGTATCGCACCGGCTTCTACCAGGAGTCGCAGGACACCAATCAGAACGGCCAGATCGACCCGCGCAAGTCCGACGTTGTCGTCTCGGCGATCGGCAGCACCAAGACCGACAGTGCCGGCAAGATGACGATCCAGATCGAGTACCCGAAGAACGTCGGCTCCTGGCTGCAGTACCGCCTGCTCGTGTCGGCGGGTGTCAATGGCACCGAAGGACGCGCGACCTGGAGCGACATTCTCGGTGTGCCCATCACCGATGTGAAGGCCGAAGGCGCGCCCGCGTTCATCCGCAGCGTCTACGGGGTCGTGACGTCGACGCAGGTGCCGTCGATCAATCCGGGACGTGGGCCGGTGGCGCCTTGCGCCAACGCTGATTGATCGCGCCTTGCCCTTGATCTGCCTGATCGGCCTGCCCGGCGTTGGCAAGTCCACCGTCGGCAGGCATCTGGCGCGAAGCCTGTCGTGCCGTTTCGTCGACTCCGACGCCGAGATCGAGAAGCGGCTCGGCTGCACGATCCGCGAGTACTTCGAGCGTGAAGGTGAGGCGTCGTTCCGCGACGTCGAGCAGGCCGTGATTGCCGAGCTCGCAGGCCTCGGCGAGGGCGTTCTCGCGACCGGCGGCGGCGCCGTGCTGCGGGACGCGAACCGGCAGGCGCTGCGCGACGCCTCGACGGTCTTTTATCTGCGCTCCAAGCCCGAGGATCTGTTTCGCCGCTTGCGGCACGACACCCATCGCCCCCTGCTTCAGGTGCGCGACCCGCTGCGCAAGCTGCGTGAGCTGTTCATGCAGCGCGACCCGCTGTACCGGCGGATGGCGCACTTCACGATCGACACCGGGCGGCCTTCGATCCCGAACCTCGTCAACATGATCCTGATGCAGCTCGAGCTCGCAGGCCTCGTCGATCCCGCGCTCGTGCCGTCGCCGGTCGAGCCGCGCGTGCTCGAAACCTGAGACCGGCTGGCGCGTGCCCGCGGCAGGGCGTGCGGCTGGCCGCGGCGTCCTGCGGTGGCAGGCGCGCCCCGTACACTGCGCGACATGTCTGCGCCGCTGCCCACCCCTACCCGCGTCGCCATCGCGCTCGGCGATCGAGGCTACGACATCCTGATCGGCCGCGGCCTGCTCGACAGTGCCGAGAGCTTCGACGGCCTGCCTGCAGCGCCATGCGCCGTGATCGTCTCGAACACGCGTGTCGCGCCGCTGTATGCGTCGCGCCTGCGGGAGGTCCTCGCGGCGCGCCACGCCCGTGTGCTGCAGATCGACCTGCCCGACGGTGAGGCGCACAAGGACTGGGCCTCGCTCGACGCGATCTTCGACGCCCTGCTCGCGGCGAACTGTGACCGCAAGACGCTGCTCTACGCGCTCGGTGGCGGCGTTGTCGGCGACATCACCGGCTTTGCCGCTGCCTGCTACATGCGGGGCATCGCGTTCGTGCAGGTGCCGACGACGCTGCTCGCGCAGGTCGATTCGTCGGTCGGCGGCAAGACGGCGATCAACCACCCCCGCGGCAAGAACATGATCGGCGCCTTCCACCAGCCGCTGCGCGTGATCGCCGACCTGGACACCTTGGCCAGCCTGCCGCAGCGCGAGGTCGCGGCCGGCCTCGCCGAGGTCATCAAGTATGGACCGATCGCCGACAGCGACTTCCTCGACTGGCTCGAGGGCAACATCGATGCCTTGCTCGCGCGCGACACCCAGGCACTCGCGCATGCGGTGCGGCGCTCGTGCGAGATCAAGGCTGCGGTTGTCGCCGCGGACGAGCGCGAGGGCGGGCTGCGCGCCATCCTGAACTTCGGCCACACCTTCGGCCATGCGATCGAAACCGGCCTGGGCTATGGCGCGTGGCTGCACGGCGAGGCGGTCGGCTGCGGCATGGTGATGGCGGCGGATCTGTCGGTGCGCCTCGGGCTGATCGACTCGGCCTACGCGCGTCGGCTCAAGGACCTGATCGCGCGCGCCGGTTTGCCGACCGTCGGGCCGGCGCTCGGCGCCGAGCGCTATCTGGCGCTGATGCGGGGCGACAAGAAGGCCGAGGACGGCGACTGCCGCTTCGTCGTGCTCGACGCCCCCGGACGCGCATCCGTGCGCGCCGCGCCGGACGCGGTCGTCAGCGCCGTACTTGCCGCGCACACGGCCTGAGCGTCCATGCAACCGTACGCGTGCGACCCGCGACACTCGCGCGGCCGCCGCTACGCGCAGGCCGCGGCGCTCACGCGCAACGAATTCCAGCGCGACCGCGACCGCATCATCCACTGCACCGCGTTCCGGCGCCTGGTCTACAAGACCCAGGTCTTCCTGAATCACGAGGGCGACCTGTTCCGCACGCGGTTGACGCACTCGCTCGAGGTGGCGCAGCTCGGCCGGTCGATCTCACGCGAGCTGGGCCTGAACGAGGATCTGGTCGAAGCGATTGCGCTGGCGCACGACCTCGGCCACACGCCTTTCGGCCACGCCGGGCAGGAGGCCCTGAACGATTGCCTGCGTGCTGCCCATCCGCCCGACGCCGGTTTCGAACACAACCTGCAGAGCCTGCGCGTCGTCGATGTGCTCGAGGAGCGCTATCCGAGCTTCGATGGCCTCAACCTGTGCTTCGAGACGCGCGAGGGCGTGCTCAAGCACTGCTCGCGCCGCCACGCGCTGCAGCTCGAAGCGCGCGAGCCGGGCGGCGTCGCTGCGCGCTTTCTCGACGGCACGCAGCCGAGCCTGGAGGCGCAGCTGTGCAACCTGGCCGACGAGATCGCCTACAACGCGCACGACATCGACGACGGCGTACGGTCCGGGCTGCTGACGCTCGAACAGCTTGACGATGTCGAGATGTTCGCGGCCTGCCACGCCGAAGCGCGTGCCGCCTACCCGCAACTCGACGGCCGGCGGCTGCTGTTCGAGATCATCCGCCGCATGATCGGCCGGCAGGTCGACGACCTGATCGCATGCACCGGCGAGGCTATCCGTGCCGCCGCGCCGCCGAGCGTCGACGCGGTCCGCGCGTCGCCGCCGCTGGTGCGCTTCTCGGCGCCGATGGCCGCGCGCTGCCTGCATCTCAAGCAGTTCCTGCGCGCGAACCTCTATCGCCACCCGCAGGTGGTCGAGACGACCGATCGGGCGCGACGTGTGCTCGCGGATCTCTTCGCGATCTACTCAGGGGATGAGACGACGCTGCCGCCCGCCGTCGTGGCCCTGCCCAAGCGCCACCGGGCGATCGCCGACTACATCGCCGGCATGACCGATCGCTTCGCGCTGCGCGAGCACGAGCGCCTGACCGGCGAGACGCTCTTTCCATGAGTTCTGCCGCAGCAAGCCCCGGGCCCGGCTGATGGCGCGGCTGGCACGACTCTCGGCCGCGGGCCAGGTGCATCTCGTGATCCAGCGCGGCAACAACGCGCAGCCGATCGTGGGTGACGATGAAGATCGACGCCGGTTCCTGGCGATGCTGGGCGAAGCGGCGCGGTCCAATCGGCTCGCGATCCACGCCTACGCCTTGACGGGCAACGAATTCCTGATGCTCGCGACGCCGGATGATGCGATCGGGCTCGGGCGCACGATGCAAAGCCTTGGTCGCCGCTATGTCGCCTACTTCAATCGACGCCATGCCCGCAGCGGCACGCTCTGGGACGGGCGCTTCCGCTCGACCATCATCGAGGCTGCCTTGCACCTGCGGGACTGCATGTGCTTTGTCGAGTCGGCGCCGTTGCGTGCAGGGCTCGCGCTTACGGCCGGCGAATACCGTTGGTCGAGCGCACGCCATCATCTCGGATTCGTGATCGACCCCTTGGTCAGCGACCCACCCTCATACTGGGAAAGCGGCAATACGCCCTTTGAGCGCGAAGACGCACACCGCGCCATGCTGGAGCGTGGTCTCGGAAGTCAGCAGGCACTTGCGATAGAAGCCGCTGCGCGTAAGGGTTGGGTGCTTGGTTCGGCGGCGTTCGCAGCGGAACTCGAGCGCGCCACAGCGCGTCGGACCCGCCCGGGGCAACCCGGACGCCCCGCGCCCAAAGCGAAGGAAGTGGGTACGTGACTATGTCCCCAATTAAAGTAATGTGAACGTAGCGTCTAAACTATAGGAGTCTGACCCCATTTAATTCAGCTTGAGACGGTTCCTGCATTGCACTATTCTTGGTTCCTTCAAGAATCCGGGCCGGGAGCGCGCAATGCACGACAACAAGACCAGCGGAACTGAATGCGAGCCGGCGTCGGGATCGGCCTCGGCGCCGGCGCGCGCGAGGGCTTTCCCGTCCGCGCCGCCTTCCGCGCAGGAAATCGAAGCCACCGCGCAGCGCGGCCTGTATGCGTCGGGCATGGAGCACGACGCGTGCGGGGTCGGCTTCGTCGCCGACATCAAGGGCCGGCGCGCGCACAGCATCGTGCTGCAGGGCTTGAAGATCCTCGAGAACCTCGACCATCGCGGCGCCGTCGGTGCCGACAAGCTGATGGGCGACGGCGCCGGCATCCTGATCCAGATCCCGGATGACTTCTACCGCGCCGACATGGCCACGCGCGGCATCACCCTGCCGCCGCCGGGCGAGTACGGCGTCGGCATGGTGTTCCTGCCGAAGGAGCACGCCTCGCGTCTGGCCTGCGTGCAGGAACTCGAACGCGCCGTCAAGGGCGAGGGCCAGGTGCTGCTCGGCTGGCGCGATGTGCCGGTGAACAAGTCGATGCCGATGTCGCCCAACGTGCGCACAAAGGAGCCGGTGATCCGCCAGATCTTCATCGGCCGCGGGCCGGACGTGATCGTCCCCGATGCGCTCGAGCGCAAGCTCTACGTGATTCGCAAGACGGCCTCGAGCGCGGTCCAGCGCCTGAAGCTCAAGCACAACCGCGAGTACTACGTGCCGAGCATGTCGTGCCGCACCGTGATCTACAAGGGCCTCCTGCTCGCCGACCAGGTCGGCCAGTACTACCTCGACCTGCAGGATCCGCGCGTCGTCTCCGCGCTCGCACTCGTGCACCAGCGCTTCTCGACCAACACCTTCCCCGAGTGGCCGCTCGCGCACCCGTACCGGATGGTCGCGCACAACGGCGAGATCAACACCGTCAAGGGCAACTTCAACTGGATGCGCGCGCGCCAGGGCGTGATGAAGTCGCCCGTGCTCGGGGACGACCTGCAAAAGCTCTACCCGCTCAGCTTCGAGCACCAGAGCGATACCGCGACCTTCGACAATACGCTCGAGCTGCTGACAATGAGCGGCTACCCGCTCGCGCACGCGGCGATGATGATGATCCCCGAGGCGTGGGAGCAGCATGAGCTGATGGACGCGCGCCGCCGCGCGTTCTATGAATTCCACGCCTCGATGCTCGAGCCCTGGGACGGCCCGGCGGCGATGGTGTTCACCGACGGCAAGCAGATCGGCGCGACGCTCGACCGCAACGGCCTGCGCCCGGCGCGCTACATCGTGACCGATGACGATCTCGTCGTGATGGCGTCCGAATCGGGCGTGCTGCCGATTCCCGAAAACAAGATCGTCAAGAAGTGGCGTCTGCAGCCGGGCAAGATGTTCCTGATCGACCTCGAACAGGGCCGCATCATCGACGACGAGGAGCTGAAGAACCAGTTCGCGAACGCGCGCCCCTACGGGCAGTGGATCGAGAACGTGCGCATCCGGCTCGACTCGATCGAGCTTGCCACGCCCGCCGCGCGGCCGAGCTTCGCCGAATCGCTGCTCGATCGCCAGCAGGCCTTCGGCATGACGCAGGAGGACATCAAGTTCCTGCTCGCGCCGATGGCGACGGCGGGCGAGGAGGCGATCGGCTCGATGGGCAACGATTCGCCGCTGGCCGTGCTCTCGGACAAGAACAAGCCGCTCTACAACTACTTCAAGCAGCTGTTCGCGCAGGTCACGAACCCGCCGATCGACCCGATCCGCGAGGCGATCGTGATGTCGCTCGTGTCCTTCATCGGCCCCAAGCCCAACCTGCTCGACATCAACGCCGTCAACCCGCCGATGCGGCTCGAGGTGCCGCAGCCGATTCTCGATTTCGAGGCGATGGCGCGCGTGCGCCAGATCGAACGCCGCACCGGCGCCAAGTTCAAGAGCTACGAACTCGACATCACTTACCCGCTGGCCTGGGGCTTCGAGGGCGTCGAGGCGCAGCTCGCGTCGCTCTGCGCCGAGGCGGTCGACGCGCTCAAGAGCGGCCACAACATCATCGTCATCAGCGACCGGCGGATGAACCGCGACCACGTCGCGATCCCGGCGCTGCTGGCGCTGTCGGCGGTGCACCAGCACCTCGTGCGCGAGGGCCTGCGCACGACCGCCGGCCTCGTCGTCGAGACCGGCTCGGCGCGCGAAGTGCATCACTTCGCGCTGCTCGCCGGCTACGGCGCGGAGGCGATCCATCCGTATCTCGCGATGGAGACGCTCGCGAACCTGCACGCCGAACTGCCGGGTGATCTGTCGCCCGAGAAGGCGATCGCCAACTACGTGAAGGCGGTCGGCAAGGGTCTGTCGAAGATCATGTCGAAGATGGGTGTCTCGACCTACATGTCGTATTGCGGCGCGCAGTTGTTCGAGGCGATCGGCCTCGCCGAGCCGATGATCGAGAAATACTTCCGCGGCACGGCGAGCCAGATCGGCGGCGTCGGCGTGTTCCGGATCGCGGAAGAGGCGATCCGCCAGCACCGCGCTGCGTTCGGCGCCGACCCGGTGCTCGCGAACGCGCTCGAAGCGGGCGGCGAATACGCCTGGCGCGTGCGCGGCGAGGAGCACATGTGGACACCCGACGCGATCGCCAAGCTGCAGCACAGCGCGCGCGCGAACCGCTTCGACACCTACAAGGAATTCGCGCAGATCATCAACGACCAGTCGCGCCGCCACATGACGCTGCGCGGGCTGTTCGAATTCAGGTTCGATCCGTCCCAGGCGGTCCCGCTCGAAGAAGTCGAGCCGGCGGCCGAGATCGTCAAGCGCTTCGCCACCGGCGCGATGTCGCTCGGCTCGATCTCGACCGAGGCACACGCCACGCTCGCCGTCGCGATGAACCGCATCGGCGGCAAGAGCAACACCGGCGAGGGCGGCGAAGACCCGGCGCGCTACCGCAACGAATTGAAGGGCATCCCGATCGCCGACGGCACGACGCTCGGCGACGTCGTCGGCGCCAAGGTGATCGCCGCCGACTACGCATTGAAAGCGGGCGATTCGCTGCGCAGCAGGATCAAGCAGGTCGCTTCCGGGCGCTTCGGCGTCACGACCGAATACCTCGGCTCGGCGGATCAGATCCAGATCAAGATGGCGCAGGGCGCCAAGCCCGGTGAGGGCGGCCAGCTGCCGGGCGGCAAGGTCAGCGAGTACATCGGCTTCCTGCGCTACTCGGTGCCGGGCGTCGGCCTCATCTCGCCGCCGCCGCACCACGACATCTACTCGATCGAGGATCTGGCGCAACTGATCCACGACCTGAAGAACGCGAACCAGCGCGCGAGCATCAGCGTCAAGCTCGTCAGCGAGGTCGGCGTCGGCACGATCGCGGCCGGCGTCGCCAAGGCGAAGGCCGATCATGTCGTCATCGCCGGCCACGACGGCGGCACCGGCGCGTCGCCCTGGTCGAGCATCAAGCACGCCGGCACGCCGTGGGAACTGGGCCTGGCCGAAACCCAGCAGACGTTGGTGCTGAACCGCCTGCGCGGGCGCATCCGCGTGCAGGCCGACGGCCAGATGAAGACCGGGCGCGACGTCGTCATCGGCGCGCTGCTCGGCGCCGACGAGTTCGGCTTCGCGACGGCGCCGCTCGTCGCCGAGGGCTGCATCATGATGCGCAAGTGCCACCTGAACACCTGCCCGGTCGGCGTCGCGACGCAGGACCCGGTGCTGCGCGCCAAGTTCCAGGGCCGGCCCGAGCATGTGGTGAACTACTTCTTCTTCGTGGCCGAGGAAGCGCGCCGGATCATGGCGCAGCTCGGCGTGCGCACGTTCGATGAACTGATCGGCCGCAGCGACATGCTCGACACGAAGAAGGGCATCGAGCACTGGAAGGCGTGCGGGCTCGACTTCAGCCGCATCTTCCACCAGCCCGATGCGCCGGCCGACGTGCCGCGCTACCAGGTCGAGGCGCAGGACCACGGGCTGGACCGCGCGCTCGACGTCAAGCTGATCCAGAAATGCCTGCCGGCGCTCGAACGCGGCGAGAAGGTGCAGTTCATGGAGGAGGTGAAGAACGGCAACCGCACCGTCGGCGCGATGCTGTCGGGCGAACTCGTGCGCCGCTACCCCGAGGGCCTGCCCGACCAGACCATCTTCATGCAGATGGAAGGCACCGGCGGCCAGAGCTTCGGCGCCTTCCTGGCCCGGGGCATCACGCTGTACCTGATCGGCGATGCGAACGACTACACCGGCAAGGGCTTGTCGGGCGGGCGCGTCATCGTGCGCCCGAGCATCGACTTCCGCGGTGACGCGACGAAGAACATCATCGTCGGCAACACCGTGCTGTACGGCGCGACGAGCGGCGAGGCCTTCTTCCGCGGCGTCGCCGGCGAGCGGTTCGCGGTGCGCTTCTCGGGCGCGACCGCGGTCGTCGAAGGCACCGGCGACCACGGCTGCGAGTACATGACGGGCGGCACGGTCGCGGTGCTCGGCAGCACCGGGCGCAACTTCGCCGCGGGCATGAGCGGCGGCATCGCCTACGTCTACGACGAGGATGGCCAGTTCGCCACGCGCTGCAATCGGTCCATGGTCGCGCTCGAGCCCGTGCTGTCGGCAACCCAGCAGGCGGCGAGCGCGGACCGCGCGCTCTGGCATCGCGTCGACGGCCAGCCGCAGGCGGACGAGACGTTGCTGAAGAAGCTGATCGAATCGCACCACCGCTGGACCGGATCCCTGCGCGCGCGCGAGATCCTCGACAACTGGGCCGAGCGGCGGGCGAAGTTCGTCAAGGTCTTCCCGCACGAATACAAGCGTGCGCTCGGCGAGATGCACGCCGCGCGCGAGGCGGACAGCACGATCACCAAGGCGAAGGTCGCCGAGCTCGCGACGCACGCGGCCGGCAAGGGCTGAACGCCGAGCGAGCGCACAGGAGCATCACGCACATGGGAAAGATCACCGGCTTCATGGAGTACGAGCGTCTGGAAGAGGGCTACGCGCCGGTCCAGACGCGCGTGAAGAACTTCAAGGAATTCGTCATCGGCCTGAAGACCGAAGAAGCACGCATCCAGGGCGCGCGCTGCATGGATTGCGGCACGCCGTTCTGCGTCAGCGGCTGCCCGGTCAACAACATCATTCCGGACTTCAACGACCTCGTCTATCGCGACGACTGGCAGCGCGCGTTCGAGGTGCTGGACTCGACCAACAACTTCCCCGAGTTCACCGGCCGCATCTGCCCCGCGCCGTGCGAGGCGGCCTGCACGCTCAACGTGAACGACGACGCGGTCGGCATCAAGAGCATCGAGCACGCGATCATCGATCGCGCCTGGGCCGAAGGCTGGGTCGTGCCGAGGCCGCCCGCGCAGCAGACCGGCAAGACGGTCGCCGTCGTCGGCTCCGGCCCGGCCGGGCTCGCGGCGGCGCAGCAGCTCGCGCGCGTTGGCCACGCGGTGACGGTGTTCGAGAAGAACGACCGCATCGGCGGCCTGCTGCGCTACGGCATCCCCGACTTCAAGATGGAGAAGAGCCACATCGATCGCCGCATCGAACAGATGCAGGCCGAAGGTGTGCGCTTTCGCGCCGGGGTGCTGATCGGCACGCTGCCCGAAGGCAGCGCGATCACGAACTGGGCCAAGGAGTCGATCAGCGCCGAGCAGCTCTGCGCCGAATTCGACGCCGTGCTGCTCACCGGTGGTGCCGAGGTGCCGCGCGATCTGCCGGTGCCGGGGCGCGAACTCGCGGGAATCCACTTCGCGATGGAGTTCCTGCCGCAGCAGAACAAGGTGAACGCGGGCGACAAGCTCAAGAGCGCAGGCATCACGCAGATCCGCGCCGACGGCAAGCACGTGATCGTGATCGGCGGCGGCGACACCGGCAGCGATTGTGTCGGCACCAGCAATCGCCACGGCGCAAAGAGCGTGACGCAGTTCGAGCTGCTGCCGATGCCACCCGAGCAGGAGAACAAGCCGCTCGTCTGGCCCTACTGGCCGATCAAGCTGCGCACCTCGTCGAGCCAGGAAGAGGGCTGCGAGCGCGAGTTCGCGATCGCGACCAAGGCGTTCGTCGCCGGCGAGGGCAAGGATGCGGGCAAGGTCAAGGCGCTGAAGGCGGTGCGCGTGCAGTGGGACGGCGCCAGCATGGTCGAGGTGCCGGGCAGCGAGCAGACCTTGCCGGCCGATCTGGTGCTGCTGGCGATGGGTTTCACGAACCCCGTCGCCAGCACGCTCGAAGCCTTTGGCGTCGACAAGGACGCGCGCGGCAACGCGCGGGCCCATACCGAGGCGCAAGGCGGCTACGCGACGAATGCCGCGAAGGTCTTCGCCGCCGGCGACATGCGCCGCGGCCAGTCGCTCGTCGTCTGGGCGATCCGCGAAGGGCGGCAGGCGGCGCGCGCGATCGACGAGTTCCTGATGCAGACGAGCAATCTGCCCCGTTAGCCGCAATGCGCATGCCGCGTGGGCGGTTTTTTCAGCGCTGTCGAGTGGTTGCCGAGGAACGTCGCCGAAAAGCGTGCGGGTTCGGCATCACTTCCTTGCGTCCAGATCGGATAGCAACTGCAGCTGTATTTCCTGGATCTGTACAAGGCGCTCCCACTGGTGGGAGAGAAGGTGATCGACCTTTTCGTGCAAGTGCCGAATTTCCAGCTCGGCCTTCAGGTTGATCTGGTAGTCGTGCTGCGAGCGGACCCGATCTTTTGCCTCCTGACGATTCTGGCTCATCATGATCACCGGCGTCTGCACCGCAGCCAGGCAGGATAGGATGAGATTCAAGAAGATGAACGGATAGGGATCGAGCGGCCGCCAAAGCAATACGAGCGAATTCATTGCGACCCAGATAAGCAGAAAGATCGCAAAGCAGATCAGAAATGTCCAGCTCCCGCCAAAGGCGGCAATCTTGTCTGCCAAACGCTCACCGAATGTCCAGTGCTGTTCGAACTCCTCGTCCACGTTGGACGCAAGGATTTCGTGCTCTTGCAGGCTGCGCACGACCTCCTGTTCAAGCGAAGAGAGCTCTCCCCGTTCCGACTCGAGCAGGTCGTGAACGTATTGCCCCCGGATTTGAGTCAAATCGGGCCTGCAAATGAACATCTGCGATGACCATTCAGGCCTGACCTTGCAGATTTCCGCGGCAAGCTCCTTCCTGATGATCTCCCCCGAGACCAGATTGCGAAGCGGAAAGGGCTTGCCGCAGATGGCGCAAACGTTGGATGAATTTTTCTGAGTCACCATACGTGTCCGAACCATTTCGAATATGAGGCAGCGTGCCCAAGCCGATGCTAAACCAGCGTCGCGTTGCCTCGGCTGAAATGACGCGATGCCGCGGCTGCGCCAGCGGGCCGCATGCGAGAATCCTCGTCCCCATCTGCAATCCCCCGCACGCGTGCCGCGCACGTCCTTTGTGTGGGCGTGCCAAGCACTTTTCCATCGCGCGATGCCCGAGTGAACAACGACGACCGGCGACAAGCCGACAATTTGATCGAGATCGACCACGTCAGCTTCGGCTACGACGCCAGCCGCACGATCCTCGACGACGTGACGCTCTCGTTCGAACGCGGCAAGGTCACCTCGCTGCTCGGCGGCTCGGGCTGCGGCAAGACGACGCTGCTGCGCCTGATCGGCGGCGTGCACGGCGCCGATCGTGGCGAAGTGCGCTTCGACGGCAGGGTGGTCGACGCGAGCGATCGCGAAGGCCTGTACCGCCTGCGCCGGCGCCTCGGGATGCTGTTCCAGTTCGGCGCGCTGTTCACCGACCTTTCGGTGTTCGACAACGTCGCCTTTCCACTGCGCGAACAGACGACGCTGCCCGAGTCGATGATCCGCGACATCGTGCTGATGAAGCTCAACGCGGTCGGGCTGCGCGGCGCCGCGCAGCTGCGCATTGCCGAGGTCTCGGGCGGGATGGCGCGGCGCATCGCCCTGGCACGCGCGATCGCGCTCGACCCCGAGCTCATCATGTACGACGAGCCCTTCGCGGGGCTGGACCTGATCTCGATGGGGGTCGCGGCAAACCTCATCCGCACGCTCAACGACGTGACGGGGGCGACCTCGCTCGTCGTCTCGCACGACGTGCCCGAGTGCATGGCGATCAGCGACCACGTCGTGCTGATGGCGACGCAGGGCCGCATCGTCGCCCAGGGCACGCCGAAGGAGCTGATGGATTCGACCGACCCCGAGGTGCGCCAGTTCGTGCGCGGCGAGCCCGATGGCCCGGTCAAGTTCCACTACCCGGCGCCGAGCCTGGACGAGGACTTCGGCGTCGTGCTATGACCCATCCCCGAAGCGCCTTCGGCGCTGCCCCTCAAGGGGGCGCCGCCAGCGGACCGGCAAAGCCGGATCCGCGGCGGCCGCTTGATGGCACCGGGATCCTGCGTCGCGGGTCGCGCGAACCGCAGTGGAGCAACTGACATGAACGCGCTTGCGGTGCTTGGCGCGCGAACGCTCGAGGTGCTGCGCGGCTTCGGCCACGCGGCGTTCTTCTTCGTCGATCTGCTGCGCGCGATGCCGGCGTCGCTGCGGCGCTTCGGTCTGGTCGTCGCCCAGATCCATGCGATCGGCAACCGTTCGCTCGTCATCATCGTCGCCTCGGGCATGGCGGTCGGCTTCGTCCTTGCGCTGCAGATGTACTACGCGCTCGTCACCTACGGTGCGGCCGAGTCGCTCGGGCTGATCGTCAACCTCGCGCTCGTGCGCGAGCTCGGCCCGGTCGTCACCGCGCTGCTTTTCGCCGGGCGCGCCGGCACGTCGCTCACGGCCGAGATCGGCCTGATGAAGGCGGGCGAGCAGCTCTCGGCGATGGAGATGATGGCCATCGACCCGATGCGCCGCATCGTCGCGCCGCGCTTCTGGGCCGGGGTGATCACGATGCCGCTGCTGACGGCGGTGTTCAACGCGGTGGGCGTACTGGGCGGCTGGGTGGTCAGCGTGTGGATGATCGGCGTCGATCCGGGCGCGTTCTGGAGCCAGATGCAGGGCGGCGTGGACGTGTGGGCCGACCTGGGCAACGGCGTGCTCAAGAGCTTCGTGTTCGGTGTGGCCGTGACCTTCGTGGCGCTGCTGCAGGGCTGGGAGGCCCGGCCGACGGCCGAGGGCGTGTCGCGCGCCACCACGCGCACCGTGGTGATGGCCTCGCTGGCGGTGCTGGGGCTCGACTTCATCCTGACGGCGCTGATGTTCACTTACTGATGTTTCAAACCAAAAGGACACGAGAGCATGGGACGCTCCAAGAATGACGTCTGGGTCGGCCTGTTCGTGATGCTGGGGCTGGCGGCGCTGGTGTTTCTGGCGCTGCAGTCGGCCAACCTGCTGTCGCTGAGCTGGCAGTCCACCTACCGGGTGACGGCGCACTTCGACAACATCGGCGGGCTCAAGCCCAAGGCGGCGGTCAAGAGCGCCGGCGTGGTGGTGGGGCGCGTGGGCTCGATCGGCTTCGACGACGAGCGCTTCCAGGCGCTGGTGGCGCTGGACATGGACAGCAAGTACAAGTTTCCCAGCGACAGCTCGCTCAAGATCCTGACCAGCGGGCTGCTGGGCGAGCAGTACGTGGGCATCGAGGCGGGCGCGTCGGACACCAACCTGAAGGCTGGCGATAATGTCGGCAACACGCAGTCGGCGGTGGTGCTGGAGAACCTGATCAGCCAGTTTCTCTACAACGGCGCGGCCAGTGGCGGCTCTTCCGACGCGGGTGGCAAGCCCGCGCCCGGCAAGGGCAAATAGGCAATTCGAGGGCGAGGGCCGGCGCGCCGAAGCATGGCGCGAGCGGATCGATGGACAGACATTCAATCATGACGATCAACACAGCGGCGGTCCTGCGCCGCGCCGGCGCGGCGGCGGGTTTGCTGGCCGTCCTGCTGCTGGCCGGCTGCGCCACCGTGGCGCACCCCGACCCGCGCGACCCGTGGGAGGGCTACAACCGCGCCATGACCCGCTTCAACGACGGCGTGGACAAGGCGGTGATCAAGCCCGTGGCCACCGTCTACAAGGAGGTGCTGCCCAGCCCGGTACGCACCGGCGTGGGCAATTTCTTCGGCAACCTGGGCGACGCCTGGTCCTTCGTCAACAACGTGCTGCAGGCCAAGCCCGAGGGCGCGCTGCACTCGTTCTGGCGCGTGGTGGTCAACACCAGCATCGGCCTGGGCGGCCTGTTCGATCCGGCCACCGAGATGCACCTGGTGCGCCACCGCGAGGACTTCGGCCAGACCCTGGGCCACTGGGGCGCCGACTCGGGGCCCTACCTGGTGCTGCCCATCCTGGGCCCGTCCACCCTGCGCGACACGATCGCCCTGCCGGTGGACTACCTGGGCCGCCCGCAGGCGCAAATCTCCGACGTGCCGGTGCGCAACTCGTTCACCGTGCTGGAGGTGATCGACACGCGCGCGCGCCTGCTGGGGGTGGAGCAGTTGCTGGACCAGGCCGCGCTGGACCCCTACAGCTTCCAGCGCGACGCCTTCCTGCAAAAGCGCCGCAACGACATCCGCGACGGCGAGCCGCCCGAGGAAGAGCGCTACGACCTCGACGAGCCGCCTGCCAAATAGCGTGCAGAAAGGCGCGGCGCGTGCTACGCCTTGTCACCCCGCGCCCAGGTGCCCGGTTTATGCTTGGCCGACCCGCCATCGCATGGCGCCCCACGACCGATCCACGATGAACATGAGCCTGACCGAACGCCGCCGTTTCCTGCAATCCACCGCCGCCGCCCTGGCGCTGCTGGCGGGCGCGCCCGCGGCGCGGGCCGCCGACGAGGCGCCCGACGCGATGATCGGCCGCCTGTCCAACGAGGTGCTGACCATCATCCGGGGCGACAAGGCGATCCAGAGCGGCGACATCGACCGCCTGATCGGCGTGGTCGACGGCAAGATCATGCCCAACGTCAACTTCGTGCGCATGACGGCCTCGGCCACCGGCCCGGCCTGGCGCCGCGCCACGCCCGAGCAGCGCCAGCAGCTGCAGGCGGCCTTCAAGGTGCTGCTGGTGCGCACCTACGCCGGCGCGCTCAAGCAGGTCAGCGACCAGAAGGTCGAGGTCAAGCCGCTGCGCGCCGGCGCCGACGACAAGGAGGTGACGGTGCGCACCGAGGTGGTCGGCCGGGGCGATCCGATCGAGCTGGACTACCGGCTGGAGCGCACGCCCGGCCAGGGCGCGGGCTGGAAGATCTACGACCTGAACGTGCTGGGCGTCTGGCTGGTGGCCAACTACCGCTCGCAGTTCGCCGAGCAGATCAACAAGTCGGGCATTGACGGCCTGATCCAGGCGCTGGATGAGCGCAACCGCAGCAACGCGGCCGACAACAAGGCGTCGAAGTGATGCTGGTGCTGCCCGCCGAGCTGACCCACGCCCAGGCCCGTGCCGGGCTGGCGCTGCTGCGCCAGGCCGCGGCGGCCGAGCCAGGCCCCGAGGTCGTGGTCGACGCCACGGCGCTGGAGCGCTTCGATTCCTCGGCCCTGGCCGTATTGCTGGGCCTGCGCCGCAGCTGCCGGCACGCCGGCCACACGCTGCTCGTGCGGGGCCTGGCGCCGCGGCTGCGCACCCTGGCCGGCCTGTACGGCGTGGACGCGCTGCTGCCCGACGCCGCGCCGGCCGCCTGAGCGGCGCCAAAAATCGCCAAAATCGTACAATCGAGGGCTTCATGCCCGCGATCAGCTTTCAATCGGTTTCCAAGGTCTACGCCAGCACCGGGAAATCCGCTCTTCCCCCGTTCAAGGCCCTCGACGACGTCAGCTTCGACATCGAGGAGGGCGAGTTCTTCGGCCTGCTGGGCCCCAACGGCGCCGGCAAGACGACCCTGATCTCCATCCTGGCCGGGCTGGTGCGCGCCACCGGCGGGCGTGTGCTGGTGCACGGCTACGACGTGCAGAAGGACTTCGTGGCCGCGCGCCGGCACCTGGGCATCGTGCCGCAGGAGCTGGTGTTCGACCCCTTCTTCACCGTGCGCGAGGCGCTGCGCTTCCAGGCCGGCTACTTCGGCCTGCGCCACAGCGATGACTGGATCGACGAGCTGCTGGACGGCCTGGGCCTGGCCGACAAGGCCGGCGCCAACATGCGCCAGCTGTCGGGTGGCATGAAGCGGCGCGTGCTGGTGGGGCTGGCGCTGGTGCACAAGCCGCCCGTCATCGTGCTGGACGAGCCCACCGCGGGCGTCGACGTCGAGCTGCGCCAGACGCTGTGGCAGTTCATCTCCAACCTCAGCCGGCGCGGCCACACCGTGCTGCTGACCACGCACTACCTGGAGGAGGCCGAGGCGCTGTGCCAGCGCATCGCCATGCTCAAGCAGGGGCGCGTGATCGCGCTGGACCGCACCAGCGCGCTGCTCGCGAAGGCGGCGGCCAAGGTGCTGCACTTCAAGACCGACGACGCGCTGCCGCCCGAGCTGGCGGCGCAGGCGCGCGTCACGGGGCGCATCGTGGAGCTGCCGGCGCCCATGGCGGCCGAGGCGGAGCACCACCTGGCCGCGTTGCGCGAGGCCGGCGTACGCATCGAGGATCTGGAAATCCGCAAGGCCGACCTGGAGGACGTGTTCATCCAGCTGATGAGCGGCCCGGGCGCGCCGGCGGTGCCGGCGCTGGAGCACGCGCAATGAGCAACGGACAGGCCATCACCCCCGCGCCCCAGGGCGCGCGCCATCTGCACGCGCTGCCCGCGCCCGAGGACGGCTGGAAGATGCTGCTGGCCAAGGAGGTGCTGCGCTTTTGGCGCGTGGCCACGCAGACCATCGCCGCGCCGGTGCTCACCAGCGTGCTGTACCTGCTGATCTTCGGCCACGTGCTGGAAGGGCGCGTGCAGGTCTATCCCGGCGTGGGCTACGTGGCCTTCCTGGTGCCCGGCCTGGTGATGATGAGCGTGCTGCAGAACGCCTTTGCCAACAGCGCCTCCAGCCTGGTGCAAAGCAAGATCATGGGCAACCTGGTGTTCCTGCTGCTGACGCCGCTGGGCGCCTGGCACTGGTTCGTCGCCTACGTGGGCGCCGCCCTGCTGCGCGGGCTGATGGTGGGCGTGGGCGTGTACCTGGTCACCCTGTGGTATGCACCGCCGCAGGCCGCAGCGGCGGGCTGGATCATCGCCTTTGCCGTGCTGGGGGCGCTGCTGATGGGCGTGCTGGGCCTGCTGGCCGGGCTGTGGGCCGACAAGTTCGACCAGATGGCGGTGTTCCAGAACTTCATCGTCATGCCCATGACCTTCCTGGCCGGTGTGTTCTACTCCATCCACACCCTGCCCGGCATGTGGCAGACGGTGAGCCGCTTCAACCCGTTCTTCTACATGATCGACGGCTTTCGCTACGGCTTCTTCGGCGTCAGCGACGTCTCGCCCTGGCTCAGCCTGGGCGTGGCCGTGGCCAGCGTGCTGGCGGTGTCGGCGCTGACGCTGCACCTGCTGAAGATCGGCTACAAACTCAGAAACTGATATCCATGGACGCTGAACAAATCCGACAACTCATCGCCGCCGCCCTGCCCTGCGAGCACCTGCAGGTGGAGGGCGACGGCCGCCACTGGTTCGCCGTCATCGTCTCGCCCCAGTTCGAGGGCAAGCGCACCATCGCGCGCCACCAGATGGTGTATGCCACGCTGGAAAGCCAGATGCAGTCCGAGGCGGTGCACGCGCTGTCCATGCGCACCTTCACGCCCGCCGAATGGGCGGCCGCGGGCCAGTAATACTCCATATTCGATAGCTGATGGCGCTTGTTTGATGGGCGCTGGAGGCCGATTTGACTGAAAAATAACGGCCACAATGGACCAATTGCTCATCCACGGCGGACGCCCGCTCTCGGGCACGGTGACGATCTCGGGCGCCAAGAACGCGGCGCTGCCCGAGATGTGCGCGGCGCTGCTGACCCGCGAGCCGGTGCAGCTGACCAACGTGCCGCGCCTGCACGACGTGCGTACCATGCGCCGCCTGCTGGAGCACATGGGCGTGGCCACCGAGACGCATGGCGAGCGCGGCGGCATCGGCCTGGTCGCGCCCGACGCGCTGCGGCCCGAGGCGCCCTACGAGCTGGTCAAGACCATGCGCGCCTCGGTGCTGGTGCTGGGGCCGCTGCTGGCGCGCTTCGGCCAGGCGCGGGTGTCGCTGCCGGGCGGCTGCGCCATCGGCTCGCGTCCGGTGGACCAGCACGTCAAGGGCCTGCAGGCCATGGGCGCCGAGATCGCGGTCGAGCACGGCTACATGGTGGCCCGCCTGCCGGCCGGCCGCACCCGCCTGCGCGGCGCGCGCATCACCACCGACATGGTCACCGTCACCGGCACCGAGAACCTGCTGATGGCCGCCTGCCTGGCCGAGGGTGAGACGGTGCTGGAAAACGCCGCGCAGGAGCCCGAGGTGGCCGACCTGGCCGAAATGCTCATCGAGATGGGCGCGCGCATCGAGGGCCATGGCACCAGCCACATCCGCGTGCAGGGCGTGCCGCGGCTGCACGGCTGCACGCACCGCGTGGTGGCCGACCGCATCGAGGCCGGCACGTTCCTGTGCGCGGTGGCCGCCTGTGGCGGTGATGCGCTGCTGCGCCACGCGCGCGCCGACCACCTGGAGGCGGTGATCGACAAGCTGCGCGACGCCGGCGTGCGCGTCGCGCCCGAGGAGGGCGGCGTCCGCGTGGCCAGCGGCGGCGGCGCCGGGCTCAAGGCGCAGGGCTTTCGTACCATGGAGTACCCGGGCTTTCCGACCGACATGCAGGCGCAGTTCATGGCGCTGAACCTGGTGGCGCAGGGCACGGTGAGCGTGACCGAGACGATCTTTGAAAACCGCTTCATGCACGTCAACGAGCTGATGCGCCTGGGCGCCGAGATCATGGTCGACGGGCGCGTGGCCACCGTGGCCGGCGGCGCCCGGCTGTCGGGCGCGCGCGTGATGGCCACCGACCTGCGCGCCTCGGCCAGCCTGGTCATCGCCGGCCTGGTGGCCGAGGGCGAGACCGTGGTCGACCGCATCTACCACCTGGACCGCGGCTACGACCAGATGGAGGAAAAGCTGCGCGCCCTGGGCGCCGACATCACGAGGGTTTCGGCATGATCACGCTTGAAAAACAGGAGACGCAATCGTGATCACGCTTGCTTTGTCCAAGGGCCGCATCTTCGACGAAACCCTGCCGCTGCTGGCGGCCGCCGGCATCACGGTGACGGAAGACCCGGAGACCTCGCGCAAGCTCATCCTGGCCACCAACCGGCCCGAGGTGCGCGTGGTGCTGGTGCGCGCCACCGACGTGCCCACCTACGTCGAATACGGCGGCGCCGACCTGGGCGTGACCGGGCTGGACGTGCTGATCGAGCACGGCGGCGCGGGCCTGTACCAGCCGCTGGATTTGCGCATCGCCAAGTGCCACATGGCCGTGGCCGCGCCCGAGGGCTTCGACTACGCCAGCGCCGTGCGCCAGGGCAGCCGCATCACCGTGGCCACCAAGTACCCGGCCATCGCGCGGCGCTTTTTTGCCGACAAGGGCGTGCACGTGGACCTGGTCAAGCTCTACGGCAGCATGGAGCTGGCGCCGCTCACCGGCCTGGCCGAGGCCATCGTCGACCTGGTCAGCACCGGCAAGACCCTCAAGGCCAACCACCTGGTCGAGGTCGAGCACATCATGGACATCAGCTCGCGCCTGGTGGTCAACCAGGCGGCGCTCAAGCTCAAGACCGCGGCCATGCGCCCCATCATCGATGCCTTTGCGGCCGCGGTGTCGCCGGAGGTGATATGAACTTGATAGCTGCTCCCGCGCGTCTTTCAACGGCCGAGGTCGATTTCGAGTCCAAATTCCAGCAGCGCCTGCACTGGAGCGCCGAGCAGGACGCCGCCATCGAGCAGCGCGTGGCCGCTATCCTGGCCGACGTGCGCGCGCGCGGCGACGCGGCGGTGCTGGAATACACCGTGCGCTTCGACGGCGTGAGCGCGGCCAGCATGGGCGCGCTGCAGCTCAAGGCCGACGAGCTGGCCGCCGCCTTCGACGGCCTGCCCACCGAGCAGCGCCAGGCGCTGCAGGCCGCCGCCGGGCGCATCCGCCGCTTTCACGAGTGGCAAAAGACCCAGGGCGGCGAGACGGCCAGCTACCGCGACGAGGACGGCACCCTGCTGGGCCAGAAGGTCACGCCGCTGGACCGCGTGGGCATCTACGTGCCTGGCGGCAAGGCCGCCTACCCCAGCAGCGTGCTGATGAACGCCATCCCCGCGCACGTGGCCGGCGTGCGCGAGATCATCATGGTGGTGCCCACGCCCAAGGGTGACAAGAACCCGCTGGTGCTGGCCGCGGCGCACGTGGCCGGCGTCACGCGCGCCTTCACCGTCGGCGGCGCGCAGGCGGTGGCGGCGCTCGCCTACGGCACGGCCACCGTCCCGCGCGTCGACAAGATCACCGGCCCCGGCAACGCCTACGTCGCGAGCGCGAAGCGGCGCGTTTTCGGCCAGGTCGGCATCGACATGATCGCCGGGCCGAGCGAAATCCTGGTCCTCGCCGATGGCAGCACGCCGGCCGACTGGGTGGCGATGGATTTGTTCAGCCAGGCCGAGCATGACGAACTCGCGCAAAGCATCCTGCTCACCCCCGACGCTGCCTACCTCGACGCGGTGCACGCAGCGATCGACCGGCTGCTGCCCGAGATGCCGCGCCAGGATGTGATCCGCGCCTCGCTCGAAGGCCGCGGCGCGCTCGTGCTGACGCGCTCGATGCAGGAGGCGTGCGAGATCGCGAATCGCATCGCGCCCGAGCACCTCGAGATCTCGAGCCGCGAGCCCTGGCGCTGGGAGCCGCTGCTGCGCCATGCGGGCGCGATCTTCCTCGGCGCGTATACGAGCGAGAGCCTGGGCGACTATTGCGCCGGGCCGAACCACGTGCTGCCGACATCGGGCACGGCACGTTTTTCTTCGCCGCTTTCGGTCACCGACTTCCAGAAGCGCAGCAGCCTGATCGAGGTCAGCGCCGCCGGTGCGCAGACTCTGGGGGCGATCGCCGCCGAGCTTGCCGATGGCGAGGGGCTTCCCGCGCATGCACGGGCGGCGCGGATGCGCCTCGGCGCGACGGGCGAAGCCGTGGCGCCTTCTTCGGCGTCGTTCGAGGTGCGGCCCGTGCGCGAAGCCGACGTGATGCCGCTGATCAAGCTCGAGACCACGCCGCAGCAGAAGGCGTTTGTTGCGTCCAACGCAGTCTCGCTCGCACAGGCCGCCTACAGCGTCGCCGGCCGGCCGTTCGGCCTGTACGCCGACGGCGAAGCGGTCGGATTCCTGCTGCTTTATGACTCGCGTCAGGACGACGAGGAGCCGGCCGACGAGCTGTACGTCTGGCGCCTGATGATCGATGCCAGGCACCAGGGCCGCGGCCACGGCGGCGCGGCGATGCGCTGGGTGATCGAAGAGGCGCGCCGCATGGGCGTCGCGCAGGTCGGTCTGTCGCATGTGGCGGACAACACGGTCGATGCGTTCTACGCCCGCTTCGGCTTTCGCCACACCGGCAAGATCGACGACGGCGAGCGCGAGATGGTGCTGCGATTGAAGGAAGACGCATGACGGCGACCGGCCTCGCACAACGCATCGCGCGCACGATCCGCCAGGACGTGCAGAGCAGCGCCGCGTACGCGATCCAGCCGAGCGCGGGCATGGTCAAGCTCGACGCGATGGAAAACCCCTTCGCGTTGCCGCCCGAACTGCAGCACGCGCTCGGCGAGCGGCTGGCGCGGGTCGCGATCAACCGCTATCCGGTCGGCAAACCCGGACTCGCGGCCGCGCTCGCGCGCCACTTCGAGGTGCCCGCGGGCTGCGGCGTGATGGTCGGCAACGGTTCGGACGAACTGATCGACCTGCTCTCGGTCGCGTGCAACGTGCCGGGCGCGGCGATCCTCGCGCCGCTGCCCGGCTTCGTGCTCTACGAACTGTCGGCGCGGCTGCGCGGGCTGCGCTTCGTCGGCGTGCCGCTGACGGCGGAATTCGAGCTCGACGAG
>JAMLIM010000006.1 GCA_023954175.1 Rhizobacter sp. | reverse complement strand
GGCGATATAGCAGAGGTGGTTGGCGGCGGTACGCCTCGAACGAACGACCCGACGAACTTTGAAGCAGGCGACGTTCCGTGGGTCACGCCAGCCGATCTTTCCGGGTACAGGGAGAAGTTCATCGCTCATGGCGCCCGCTTCATTACACGAAAGGGCCTCGAATCGTCGTCGGCACGGCTACTTCCGGCGGGGGCTGTGCTCTTCACGTCGCGTGCACCGGTTGGGTACGTCGCCATCGCGCGCAATCCGGTCGCTACCAATCAGGGATTCAAGAGCTTTGTGCTCAAGGACTGCGTGCTCCCCGAGTACGTCTACTGGTGGCTGAAAGGGTCAAAGCAACGGGCCGAGGCGCTTGCCAGCGGGACCACGTTTCTGGAACTCTCAGGCGCAAACGCGAAGAAGCTGCCGATTCCAATCCGCTCGGTTGACGAGCAACGCCGCATCGTCGCCGAAATCGAAAAGCAGTTCTCCCGCCTCGATGAAGCCGTCGCCAACCTCAAGCGCGTCAAGGCCAACCTCGCCCGGTTCGCGAACGGAGTACTGAGTGCGGCAGTGGCTGGCCGTCTCGTTGCAACGGAACTTGCGATCGGTGAAGCGCGCAGTGAAGTATTCGAGAGCGGTACGGACTTGCTCCAGAGAGTGCTGGTCGCGCGTAAGCAACTTTGGTCGGGCCGGGGTCAGTACAGTGATCCGTCAATTCCAGACACACGAGGGCTGAGTGCCCTGCCGAAAGGCTGGACGTGGGCGTCAGCCGATCAGATTTCGGACTTCATCACAAAGGGCACCACACCCGCCTCAAGCAAGCTCTCAGAGGGCGCCGGCGATGTTCAGTTCTTGAAGGTTTACAACCTCACCTTCGACGGTTCGCTCAATCACACCTACAAGCCAGCATTCGTGAGCCGCGACACGCACGAGAAGGACTTGGCGCGTTCGAAAGTTCGACCTGGCGACGTTCTGATCAACATCGTTGGTCCACCCCTCGGGCAGGTATCCCTCGTTCCCACCGAACTGCCTGAGGCAAACATCAATCAGGCAATTGCGCGGATTCGGCCGGTCGGCCCCCTGTCGACGAGATACATCGCCCTCGCATTGATGGCGCCGGAAGTCATGGACTGGGCGGTTCGCAGAGCCAAGACAACCGCTGGCCAGTCCAATCTGACGCTCGAGCTGTGTCGCGCGATTCCGATTCCATTGCCTCCGTTGGCCGAACAGCTCCGCATCGTCGCCGAAGTCGACCGCCGCCTCTCCATCGTTCGCGAGGTCGAGGCCGAGGTCGATGCGAACCTGAAGCGCGCGCAGGCGTTGCGGCAGGCGGTGCTGGCTCGCGCCTTCAAGTGTCCGGCGAGCCGGGCCGCCGAGGAGCGGCCCATTGCATGCGCCGGGCCGGGCCTCGCTGCCGGCCTCGGGACGCGAGAACGAACGGAGGAATGATCCATGGCAACCGAAGTGCGCAAGTCGGCGCCCACCAAGCTGCGCGCGCTCGGCCTGGGCGAGAAGTGGCTGCAGGACCGCATCGAGGAGGACCCGTCGATCCTGGGCCTGGGGGACGTTCAGCTCATCCGGCGCGAGCGCAAGCAGTCCAGCGGCGGGCGCCTCGACTTCCTCTTCTACGACCCCGATCAGGAGACGCGCTACACGGTCGAGGTGATGCTCGGGAGCCTGGACGAGAGCCACATCATCCGCACCATCGAGTACTGGGACGTCGAGCGCCAGCGCTACCCGACCTACGAGCACTGCGCGGTGATCGTGGCCGAGGAGATCACCGCGCGCTTCTTCAACGTGATCCGGCTCCTGAACCGCGCGGTGCCGTTGATCGCGCTGCAGCTCAGCGCCTTGCCGGTAGGCAAGGACGAAATCATCCTGCATGCGATCAAGGTGCTCGACATCTATGAGGAGATCGAGCCCCAGGAGGAAGAAGGCGGGGAACTGACCGATCGGCGCTATTGGGAAAGGCGGGCGAGCCCCGAGGCGCTGCGCGCGCTGGACGCGGTGGTGGCGCTGGTGAACGCCGAAATTGCACCTGCACGTCTTACCTACAACAAGGGCCATGTGGCGCTCGGAACGACTGGGCGCAACTTCTGCTGGTTCCACCCTCCGCGCAGCGCATTGCACTGCCATGTGCGCGTGAGGACGAACGCCGATGAGCGCGAAGCGCAGATGGCGGTGTTCGACGATACCGGCCTGTACGTGCGCGCCTTCCAGCGCGATCTGATCACGCTGAAGCTGGCGGTGCGTGATCTCGAGGCGCATCGCGAGCAGTTCCTGGCGCTGTTGCGCCGCTGTGAGGCGCTGTCGCGGGGTGAGGACTGATGCGGCTTTGGGAGAGGGCATCGTGATTCCGCTGGATATCACCGGCCTGGCACAGGCGGGCGAGAGTGAAACGCTTGAGCTCAAGCGAAGCACAGCCGAAATGCGTTCGGCCATGCAGTCATTGACCGCCATGCTTAACACCCGTGGCGGGCGAGTGTTGTTCGGGGTCGAACCGGATAGGCGGGTGGTTGGCCAGGACGTGAGTGATCGCACGCTCGAAGGCTTGGCCCAGGAAGTCAGGGAGATCGACCCGCCGGTTCCTTCTATTGAACGCGTTTCGGTCGAATTAGGGCGCGAGGTGCTTGTGGTCAGCGTCGGTCAAGGGGTCGGCGCTCCCTACCGCCACCGAGGCACGGCCTACCGGCGCGTGGGCAACGTCAACCACACGCTGTCCGCCGACGAGTTCAACCGCATGCTGATGGAGCGGCTTCATTCCGAGCGGCGGTGGGAGAACGAGCCGGCCGAGGGTTGGGACTTGGCAGACCTGGACGGCGACGAGGTGGTGCGCACGGTCGAAGAGGCTGTCCGGCGGGGCCGCGTGGAGAACCCTGGTACGAGGGACGTGGCCGAGTTGCTGCGCGGTCTCGGATTGATGCGCAACGGCGCCCTGTTGCGCGGGGCGACGGCGCTGTTCGGCCGCGAATCGGAGTTGGAGCATCGTGCGCCGCAATGCCTGCTGCGAGTAGCGCGCTTCCGCGGCACTGACCGCACTGAGTTCATCGACAACCGGCAATTCCACGGCAACGCGTTCTCGCTCCTGCAGCGGACCGAACGCTTCCTCCGGGAGAGCCTTCCGGTCGCCGGGCGCGTCATGCCGGGGTTGTTTGAGCGCGTAGACGACCCGCTGTACCCGCCGCTGGCGCTGCGCGAAGCATTGGCCAACGCCTTCTGCCACCGCGACTACAGCATCGGTGGCGGATCGGTGGCGGTGGCCATTTACGACGACCGGCTGGAGGTGACGTCATCGGGCACGCTGCACTTCGGACTGACGCCCGAGGCTCTGTTGCAACCGCACGAGTCGCTGCCCTGGAATCCGTTGATTGCCCGCGTGATGTACCGGCGCGGTGTGATCGAGCAGTGGGGCAGGGGCACGCTGAAAATCGTGGAGCTGATGCGGCAAGCCGGATTGGATCCTCCGACGATCGAAGACACGCGCGGCTGCGTAACCGTTCGCTTTGTGCCGACGCGCTATGTTCCGCCGCAACGCGTGGCACATGACCTCACCGACCGGCAGCGCGAACTGCTGGTCCTGCTGGAGGCCAGCCGGACCGGATTAGCACTGCGAGAAATGGTCGCCGGCCTGGGCGGAGGTTTTGCGGAATGGGAGGTCAAGGCAGACCTCTCATTCCTCAAGCGTCTGGAGCTGGTCGCCTCGTTCGGTCACGGACGTGGTGCCTACTGGGACCTTCGTAGAAAGTAGGCGCTAACAATCTTGAGACGTTGCCGCCAACTCCATTTCCACTCCCATTCACTCCAATTCCACTCCCATTCACCCGACGCCTGCCTTGAACACCTCCACTCTCGTCCAGAAGCTCTGGAACTACTGCAACGTCCTGCGCGACGACGGGATGAGCTATGGCGACTACGTCGAGCAGCTCACCTACCTGCTCTTCCTGAAGATGGCGGACGAGCGCAGCCGCCCGCCGTACGACCAGCCGAGCCTGATCCCCGCGCCCTACGCCTGGCCCGCACTGCTGTCCAAGGACGGCGATGCGCTGTTCGACCACTACCGCCACACGCTGGAGGAACTGGGCAAGGGCAAAGGCACGCTGGCGCTGATCTTTGCCAAGGCGCAGAACAAGTTTCAGGACCCGGCCAAGCTGCGGCGCGTGATCGTCGACCTGATCGACGCCGAGGACTGGTCATCGATGGGCGCCGACGTGAAGGGCGACGCCTACGAGGGCCTGCTGGAGAAGAACGCGCAGGACACGAAGAGCGGCGCCGGCCAGTACTTCACGCCGCGCGCGCTGATCTTGGGCGTGGTGGACTGCATTGCGCCACAACCCGGCGAGACGGTCTGCGACCCGGCCTGCGGCACCGGCGGCTTTCTGTTCACCGCGCACCAGTACCTCGCACAACACAACCCCAACCTCACGCGCGACGAGAAGCGCCACCTGAAGGAAGGGGCCTTCCGCGGCTGGGAGCTGGTGCAGGCCACCGCGCGCGTGTGCGCGATGAACCTGATGCTGCACGGCATCGGCTCGGAGACGAGCGTGCCCGTCAAGGTGGCCGACGCACTGGCGGCCGACCCCGGCGAGCGCTTCGACGTCGTGCTGGCCAATCCGCCCTTCGGCAAGAAGAGCAGCACGATGATCGTCGGCGAGGACGGCAGGGCCACGACCGAGAAGGACATCGTCGAGCGCGACGATTTCTGGGCCACCACCAGCAACAAGCAGCTCAACTTCGTGCAGCACATCAAGACGCTGCTCAAAGCCCACGGCCGCGCCGCCGTGGTGGTGCCCGACAACGTGCTGTTCGAGGGCGGCGCCGGCGAGACCATCCGCAGGAAGCTGCTGCACGAGTGCGACGTGCACACCCTGCTGCGCCTGCCCACGGGCCTGTTCTACGCGCAGGGCGTGAAGGCCAACGTGATCTTCTTCGACAAGAAGCCGGCCAGCGAGACGCCGTGGACGAAGAAGCTCTGGATCTACGATCTGCGCACGAACAGGCACTTCACGCTGAAGACGAATCCGCTCAAGCGCTCGGACCTGGACGAGTTCGTGGCGCTCTACAACCCGGCCAACCGGCATCTGCGGCAAGCGACCTGGAGTGCCGAGAAGCCTGAGGGGCGCTGGCGAGCGTACGAGTACGACGAACTGGTGGCGCGCGACAAGGCGAGCCTGGACATCTTCTGGCTGCGTGACGAGACGCTCGCCGACAACGACAAGCTGCCGCCGCCGGAGGTGATCGCGCAGGAGATCGTCGACGACCTGGAGGCTGCGCTGGAGCAGTTCCGGCTCATCGCCGCCGACCTGGGCGCTGACGCCTGAGAATCGCCAGACCCGCCATGCCCCTGCTCGAACTCATCGACCTCGTCCGCCACTACACGCTGCCGCGCGAGAGCCTGTTCAAGCCGGCGCCCAAGGTGCATGCGCTCAACGGCGTGAGCCTGACGATCGAGGCCGGGCGCAGCGTCGGCGTGGTCGGTGAATCGGGCTCGGGCAAGTCGACGCTCGCGCGGCTCGCGATGGCGCTCGAGCGGCCGACCGCGGGCAGCGTGCGCCTCGAAGGTGTCGACCTGAACGCGCTGCCGGCGGAGGCGTTGCGCAAGGCGCGCCAGCACTTCCAGATGGTGTTCCAGGACCCCTATGGCTCGCTCGACCCGCGCCAGAGGGTGGCGCGCATCGTCGGCGAACCGCTCAATGCGCAGGGCGGCGCGGATGCCGCCACGCAGCGCCGGCGCGTCGGCGAGACGCTCGAGGCGGTGGGCCTGCGCGCGGCCGACCTCGACAAGTATCCGCACGAGTTCTCCGGCGGCCAGCGCCAGCGCATCGCGATCGCGCGCGCACTCGTGACGCGGCCCAAGCTGATCGTCGCCGACGAGCCGGTCAGCGCACTCGATGTGTCGGTGCAGGCGCAGGTGCTCAACCTGCTGCTCGACCTGCAGGCGGAGTTCGGCATCACCTACTTGCTGATCAGCCACGACCTCGCGGTGGTCGACCATGTGTGCGAGGAGGTCGCGGTGATCTACCTCGGCCGCATCGTCGAGCAGGGCGCGCCTGCCGTGCTGTTCCGCGCCGCGGCGCACCCCTACACGCGGGCGCTGCTCGACGCCGTGCCGCGCGCCGAGCCCGGCGCCGCGCGGCGTCGCGCCGCGGCGGCGCAGGGCTCCGCCCGTACCGCGATCCACGCCGCGAGCCAGATCGGCGTGCCCGCGGTGGTCGAGGGCGTTCGCGCGCCGGCTGCGGGCTGTGCGTTCGCGCCGCGCTGCCCGTTCGCGACCGATCGTTGCCGCACCGAGGCGCCCTTGTTGCGGCCGATCGGCAGCGGCCACCGCGCCGCATGTCATCACGCCGAGCGCGTCATGCAGGGCGAAGCCGCCGAAGCTGCGCCGGGCGTGGCACCATTGCAACCTGCCGGGCAAGACTGACCCGCCGCTCTGAACACAGGCCCCGAAGGAGGAACCCACGATGCTGAAACGACTGATCCCGCTGTTCGCCGCGTTGCTGCTCGCGGTCGTGCCCCTCGCGGGCACGGCGCAGGCGAAGAAGGACACGATGGTGATCGGCATGGCGCTGGAACCAGTGCCGGGGCTGGACCCGACCGCGGGCGCAGCGTCCGCGATCGCCGAGATCGTGCTCTACAACGTGTTCGAGACGCTGACCCGGATCGGCGCCGACGGCAAGGTGACGCCGCTGCTTGCCGAGAGCTGGGAAATCTCGCCCGACCTCAAGACCTACACCTTCAAGCTGCGCAAGGACGCGAAGTTCCAGAACGGCGAGCCGTTCAACGCGCAGACGGTGAAGTACTCGTTCGAGCGCGCCGGGGGCGAGAAGAGCACGAACAAGGACAAGCGGCTGTTCCAGAACATGGAGTTCGTCAGCGCGTCCGATCCGTACACGGTCGTGATCGGCATGAAGACGATCGAGCCCGACCTGCTGTTCCTGCTCGGGCAGGCGACGGCGATCATGGTCGAGCCCAAGAGCGTCGAGACGAACGCGACGAAGCCGATCGGCACCGGGCCGTTCAAGCTCGAGAACTGGGCCAAGGGCTCGTCGATCACGCTCGTGCGCTGGCCCGAGTGGCGCAACGCAGCCTCGATCAAGCTCGCGAAGGTGACGTTCCGCTTCATCAGCGACCCGGCGGCGCAGGTGGCGGCGCTGCTCGCCGGTGACATCGACGCCTTCCCGCGCGTCACCGCCGCACGCAGCCTCGATCAGTTCAAGGCCGACGGTCGCTTCCAGATCATCACTGCCGGCACGCGCGCGAAGACGATCCTCGCGATCAACAACAAGAAGCCGCCGCTCAACGACGTGCGCGTGCGCCGCGCGATCGCCGCTGCGATCGACCGCAAGGCGGTGATCGAGGGCGCAGGCGACGGCTTCGGCGTGCCGATCGGCAGCCACTACGTGCCGGGCGCGCTCGGTTATGTCGACACCACCGGCATCAACCCGTACAACGTCGAGAAGGCCAAGGCGCTCCTGAAGGAGGCCGGCGTCAAGCTGCCGCTGGAGCTGAGCCTGAAGCTGCCGCCGCCGGGCTATGCGCGCCAGGGCGGCGAGGTGATCGCCGCGCAGCTCGCGAAGGTCGGCATCGTCGCCAAGATCGAGAACGTCGAGTGGGCGCAGTGGCTGGACGCGGTCTACAAGAACCGCAACTACGACCTGACGATCATCTCGCACGTCGAACCGTTCGACCTCGGCAATTTTGCCAAGCCCGGCTACTACTGGGGCTACGACTCGCCGGCGTTCAACAAGCTCTACGAGCAGATCACGAACGCGCCGACGACGGCCGAGCGCGCCCGCCTGCTGGGCGAGGCGCAGAAGATGATCGCGACCGATGCCGTCGCCGCCTACCTCTACCAGCCGCAGTTCATCACCATCGCGAACAAGAAGGTCAAGGGCTTGTGGACGGCGATGCCGATCTTCGCCAACGACCTCTCCTTGATGAGCTGGTGACATGACGGCCCCGGGACGCCTTCGGCGTTGCCGCCCCGCACGCGGGGCGCGGGGCGCCGGGCCTCGTGCCGGGCAGACCGTCGCCGGCTGAGGGGCTTGCACCGGGCATGTCCTTGCCACTGCACGAACTGTCGGCGGCCGCGCTCGGCGCCGGCTATCGCGACAAGTCGTTCTCGCCGCTCGAAGTGGCGCGCGCGGTGCTCGCGCACATCGAGCGCTGCGAGCCGCACCTGCACGCGACCTACGCGCTCGATGCAGAAGGCGCACTCGCGCAGGCGCGCGCCAGCGAGCAGCGCTTCGTCCGCGGCGCGCCGCTCGGCGCGCTCGACGGCGTGCCGGCCACGCTGAAGGAAAACATCGCGACGCGCGGCGTGCCGCAGCCGATCGGCACCGCGGCGACCGAGCTTGCGCCCGCGCCCGAGGACGCACCGCCCGCCGCGCGTCTGCGCGAAGCGGGCGCGGTGATCGTGTGCAAGACGACGATGCCGGACTGGGGCATGCTGTCGTCGGGCCTGTCGAGCTTTCATCCGCTCGCGCGCAACCCGTGGAACCTGGCGCTGAACCCCGGCGGGTCGAGCGCAGGCGCTGCTGCCGCAGCGGCGGCCGGCTACGGGCCGCTGCACCTCGGCACCGATATCGGCGGCTCGATCCGGCTGCCGGCCGGCTGGTGCGGCGTCTTCGGCCTGAAGCCGAGCAACGGTCGGGTGCCGATCCAGCCGCCGTACTACGGCCGCGTCGCCGGGCCGATGACGCGCGGCGTCGAGGATGCGGGGGCACTGATGCAGGTGCTTGCGCAGCCTGACGCGCGCGACACGATGAGCCTGCCGCCGGCGGCGATAGCCTGGACGCGGCTCGATCGCGATGTGCGCGGGCTGCGCATCGGATTGCTGATGGATGCCGGCTGGGGCCTCGCCGTCGAGCCGCAGACGGCCGCCGCGGTGCAGGCTGCGGCGCGCGCCTTCGAGGCGGCCGGCGCGATCGTCGAGCCGCTGGCGCCGTTCACGACGCGCGCGATGATCGACGGCCTGGATCGCTTCTGGCGCATGCGCTCGTGGCTCGACTTCCAGGCCCTGCCCTCCGAGCGGCAGGCGAAGGTGCTGCCCTACATCCGCGACTGGATCATGACCGCGCGCCATCTGTCGGGCGCCGAGGTCTTCCGTGGCTTCAGCCAGATGGGCGCGATCCGCGACGCGGCGGTCGCGGCGACGCTGCCTTTCGACTTCGTGCTGTCGCCAACCTCGCCGGTCGCGACGTTCCCGGCCGAGTGGGCGAGCCCGATCAATGATCCGCAGCGGCCGTTCGAACACATCGCCTTCACGCTGCCCTTCAACATGAGCGAGCAGCCGGCGGTGTCGATCAACTGCGGCTTCACGCAGAGCGGCTTGCCGATCGGCCTGCAGATCAGCGGCCGGCGTTTCGACGACATTGGTGTGCTGCAACTCACGCGCATGGGAAGAGATGCGCGGGCCGCAGCGGCCGTGGCCCAAGGTGCCGGCGTGAGCGCGAGCTCGGCGTGGGCTCTACAGCACGACGCGCAGACCATTCCGCGATGAGACGTGACCCGTTCGGCAACGAAGTTGATCCACGTCGCCGACGCAGCGAGCTTGTCGGCGGCGGTGAACGATTTCATCGGCAGCCGTCGCCTGCGAGGCGCGCGTCGTGAACATCCTCGGCGCCGCCGGGCACGACGACAGCGAGATGATCGTGCAGGCCTGCGCCGCGGCACTGCATCTGTTCGCCGAATCGCCCGCCGGCGCCGTCAACGCACGGCCGCACCTCGCGCGCGCGGCGGCATCGAGCGCGCCCGCAACCGAACGCGAGCGGCGCTTCGCGCGCCGTGCAGGCCTGGTGCGAGCAGGACATCGGCAGCGCGATCCGTCTGCTCGATGAGCGACTGCGGGCACATCCGCGCGACCTCGCATCGCTCAAGCTTGCGCAGTATTTCTGCTTCAACCTCAGCGACGCGGCGTCCATGCTGCGCCTCCGCGCTCGGCTCGCACGACGCCGCCGCCGACGTGCCCCATCTGCACGGCATGACGGCCTTCGGCCACGAGCAGTGCCACCGACTGCGCGCGGCGGAGCGATCCGCCCGGCGCGCGCTCGCGATGCAGCCGAAGGAGCCGTGGGCCCACCACGCGCTCGCCCGCATCGCTGCTGACCGAAGGCCGCATCGCCGAGGGTCGCGCGTTCATGCAGGACGCAGGCGCGCTCTGGATCGGCCTCAACTCCTTCATGGAGACGCACAACTGGTGGCACCTGGCGCTGTTCGCGGCTCAGCAGGCGGCATGACGACGCCGCCGTGCTCGCCCTCTACGACGATCACGTCTGGGGTGTGTGCAAGGAATATTCGCAGGACCAGATCGGCGCGTCACCGCTGCTCGCGCGGCTCGAACTCGCGGGCGTCGACGTCGGCGATCGCTGGCAGGACGTGGCCGGCCATCTGGTCCCGCGCACACGATCAGACCCAGCCCTTCCTCGACATGCAGTACCTCTACGGCCTGGCGCGAGCCGACGGCCCGGGAACCGACGCGTTGCTACGCGCGGTCGAGGTTTGCGCCGCTGCGCCGAGCCTCACGCGCGACGCGTGGCAGCACGTCGCGCTGCCGGCCTGCCGCGGCTGCTCGCCCATGCGCGCGGCGAGTTCGCGCGCGCCGCCGCCGCGATGGGCGAGGCGCTGCGGCGCCTGGAGGTGATCGGCGGGAGCCACGCGCAGCGCGATCTGTTCGAGCAGATCCAGATCGACGCTGCTGCGTTCGGGCCAGGCCGAGCGCGCGCACGCGTTGCTGCGGGCGCGGGCGCGGCGTCGCCCGCATCGGTGCGGCTGCGGCGCCTGTTGTCCGGCCAAGCTTGCGCTACGCTGTCAGGAGCGAACGGCGAATCTTGACAGAATCATGCCTGCAGCGAGACCGAACTTGAAAGTGGCGAACGATCCGAATGACACCCTGCCGTGGCGCTCTGCGCTGCGGCATCAGGCAGCGTGGCGGGCGACTGCCGCGCGCGCCACTTACGTCGGCCGACGGCCTGGCGCGTGCCTGCCGGGGCTGGCCGTCGCTGCGCGCTCTCGGGCTGCGTCGTCGGGCCCGATTTCAAGCCGCCCGACGCGCCGACGGTGCCGGACCCGGCGCGCACCTACTCGGCGACGCCGCTGCCGGCGCAGGCGGCCGGCAGCCGGCGCCGGCGGCGCGGCGCAACGCCTGGCCTGGGGCAGGATGTGCCGGCGCTGTGAGCGGCTGTTCGAGTCGCCCGCGCTCGGCGAGCGATCCGCTCGGCGCTCGCGCACAGCCCGACGCTCGCTTCGGCGCAGACGCGCTGCGCCGGGCGCAGGAGCTGTACGACGCCGACGCCGGCAACAAGAAACACACCCGCAGGTCAGCGGCAAACTCGCGCCAATCGGGCCGAGTTCTCCGACGCCACGAACCCGCCGGATGGCGGCATCTTCAACCTCTTCAATGCGTCGGTCGACGTCTCTCCTACCACCTTCGATCTGTTCGGCGCCACCAGGCGCGAACTCGAGGCCCTGCAGGCGCAGGTCAGTACCAGCGCTTCCAGGTCAGCGCGACCTATCTGAGCCTGAGCGCGAACATCGTCACGACGGCGATCCAGGAGGCGTCGCTGCGCGCTTGACTGCAGGCGACGCACGAGATCATCGACTCGCGAGCACGGGCGCTGGCCCTGGTGCGCAGGCAGGCCGAACTCGGCGCGATCGCGATGCAGCCGGTGCTGGCGCAGCAGACGCAGCTCGCGCAGGCGCAGGCGACCGTGCCGGCACTCGAGAAGGCGCTCGGCCAGACGCGCCATCAACTCGCGCTGCTCGCCGGCCGCCTGCCGGGCGAAGACGGCCTGCCGGAGTTCACGCTCGAGTCGCTCCACCTGCCGCAGGAGCTGCCGCTGAGCCTGCCGTCGGCGCTCGTGCGCCAGCAGCCCGACATCCAGGCGAGCGAAGCCTTGCTGCACGCGGCGAGCGCGCAGGTCGGCGTCGCCACCGCGAATCTCTATCCGCAGATCACGCTGTCGGCCAGCGCCGGGTTCGCAAGCCTCGGGCTGGGCAACTGTTCTCCCGGCGAGCAGCCCGGTGTGGACGGTGGGCGCCGGCCTGCTCGCGCCGCTCTTCAACGGCGGCGCATTGAACGCCCAGAAGCGCGCCGCCGAGGCCGCCTACGATCAGGCGCGCGGGCAATACCAGCAGACCGTGCTCGGCGCCTTCCGCAACGTCGCCGACGCGTTGCGCCGCGATCAGCGACGCCCTCTCGCTGCAGACCCAGGTCGCCGCCGCCGACCTGGCGCGTCAATCGCTGGAACTCGTAGAACCGCCAGTACGCGGTCGGCGCGCTGAACTATCTGGCGCTGATCGACGCCAGCTCGCGGTGCAGCAGACGCGCATCGCTGGTGCCGAGCGCAGGCCGCGCGCTACGCCGACAGCGCGGCACTTCTGCGAGCGCTCGGCGGCGGCTGGTGGAACGCGCCGCCGCTCGAACTCTCGACGGGCCGGCCGCCTTCGCGCCACCCGCTTCGCGAGCATCGCAATGAGCGCGCCTGCCGCCGCAACCGGGGCCCGACCGGCCCCGCCGAACCACAGGAATCTGACCGATGGCTACGACAAAGCGGCCAAGCATGCGCAAGCGCCTGTTCATCATGCTCGGCCTCGTGCTGCTGCTGGTCCGGCGTGCTCGCGCTGTTCAAGTTCCTGCAGATCCGCAAGCTGATCGCGAGCATCCCGAAGCCGCAGGCGCAGGTGGTGACGGCGATGAGGGTGCAGAAGCAATCCTGGCAGCCGCGAGAAACTCAACGCGGTCCGGCTCGCTCGTCGCGGTGCGCGGCGTGACGGTCGCGAGCGAGATCGACGGGCCTGGTGCGCGACGTGAAGTTCGCGTCAGGGCAGGACGTGAAGGCCGGTGCCGTGCTCGTGCAGCTCCAACGCGGACGCCGAGATCGCGCAGGCCGCTTCAGCGCAGGCCGCGGTCGACCTTGCCAGCTCGGTGCTCGCGCGCGACCGGCTGCAACTGCAGGCGAAGGCTTGATCAGCGAGGCGCAGATCGACGCCGTCGCCGACCTGACGCCAAGCGCGCCAACCTCGCGCAGCAACAGGCGACGATCGCGAAGAAGACGATCCGCGCGCCGTTCGACGGCCGCCTGGGCATCAGCACCGTCGCCCGCGGGCAGTACCTCAACGCCGGCAGACAAGATCGTCACCTTGCAGACGCTCGATCCGATCCACGTCGATTTCAACCTGCCGCAGCGCCAGCTCCCGCGCAGATCCGGGTCGGCCAGCGGGTGCTGCTCGAGTGACGCCGGTGGCGGCGCGATCGAGGGCAAGATCGCCGCGATCAGCCCGCTGGTCGACGCGACGACGCGCAACGCTGGTCGAGGCGACCGTCCCGGGCCCGAAGAAGACGCTGCTGCCGGGCATGTTCGCGCGCGTCGATATCGACAGCGGCGAGCGAAGCCCTACCTGACGCTGCCGCAGACGGCGATCACCTACAACCCCTACGGCTCGACGGTGTTCGTCGTCGAGAGCGGCGAAGCCGACCGCCAAGCAGATTCGTCACGACCGGCCCGACGCGGCGACCAGGTGGCGGTGACGAGCGGCATCGAAGAGGGCCAGCAGTTCGGTCGCAGCGGCCAGCAGACTGAAGAACGGCACCGAAGTGAGGATCGACAACAACGCGTGGCGGGCGGACGGAAGCCGGCCAAAGCGCTGGGCGTGAACACGTCCCGCCGTGATTCACCGATGTTCGTCCGCCGATGGACGGCACCGCGGAATGAAGATCATCGGCGCGCCGGCGCTGTCGCGGTATCGGGCTGCGCTCGCTCTACAGCCTGCCGGTGAACGAGTTCCCGCAGACGGAAAACGCCGTCGTCACGGTGATGTCCACCACCTACTTCGGCGCCGACGCGCAGACCATCGCCGGCTTCATCACCCAGCCGCTGGAAGCCGCGATCTCGCAGGCCCAGGGCATCGACTATCTGTCGTCGTCGAGCACCTCGGGGGTGTCGACGATCACCGCGACCCTGCGCCTGAACTACGACTCGAACCGCGCGCTGACCGAGATCAACACGCAGGTCGCTCGGTTCGCAACCAGTTGCCGCCGCAGGCCAGGTGCGGTGCTGACGGTGCAGACCGGAGCCAGACGGTGGACGCGATGTACATCGGCTTCTACAGCGACGCGCTGCCGACCAACAACATCACCGACTACCTGGTGCGCGTCGTCAAGCCCAAGCTCGACGCGGTGCAGGGCGTGCAGACCGCCGAGATCCTCGGCGCGCGCAACTTCGCGCTGCGCGCCTGGCTCGACACCGACAGATGGCCGCCTTCGGCGTCACGGCGGCCGACGTCAGCGCCGCGCTCGCGGCCAACAACTACCTCGCCGCGCTCGGTTCGACCAAGGGCCAGATGGTCACCATCCCGCTCGCCGCCGGCACCGACCTGCACACGGTCGAGGAGTTCAGGCAGCTCGCGGTGAACCGCAGCGGCGACGCGCTGGTGCGGCTGCGGGACCCATCGCCGAGGGTCACGCTCGGCTCGGAGAACTACGACTTCAACGTCGCCTTCAGCGGCAAGCGATCGGTGTTCATCGGCATCAAGGCCGCGCCCGACGCCAACATCCTCGACGTTGCCAAGCGCGTGCGCACGCGCTGTTTCCCGAAATCCAGCAGCAGTTGCCGAGCGGCCTGGTCGGGGAGATCGTCTACGACTCGACCGAGTTCATCAACACCTCGATCCAGGAGGTGGTGAGGACCTCGTCGGGCGCTGCTGATCGTCGCCGCCGTCATCTACCTGTTCTGGGAGTTTCGGGCCGGTCGCCAGGTGCCCGCTGATCGCAATGCCGCTGAGCCTGATCAGCTTTCGTGATGCTGGTGCTCGGCTATTCGATCAACCTGCTGACCTTGCTCGCCCTGGTGCTGGCCATCGGCCTCGTCGTGGACGACGCGATCATCGTCGTCGAGAACGTCGACCGCCACATGAAGAGAGGCGAGACGCCGATGAACGGCGCTGATCGCGGCGCGCGAGCTGCGCGGCCCGATCGTCGCGATGACGGTGGTGCTGATCGCGGTGTACATCGATCGGCCGGGGCGGCCTGACGGGCGCGCTGTTCTGAAGTTCGCCGCTGGCCGGCGCCGTGACGGTGTCGGGCGTGATCGCTCGCGCTGTCGCCGATGATGGCGTCGCGCATCTTCAAGCCCGAGCAGGACGAGGGCCGCTTCATCAAGGCGATCGACCGCGTCTTCGACAAGGTGCACCGCGGCTACGCGCGCGCGCTGCACAGCGTGCTCGACACCTGGTCGTGATGATCGTGATGGGCGCGCTGCTGATGACGCTGCCGGCGCGATGTTCGTCGATGTCCACTCCGAGCTGGCGCCCCAGGAGGACCAGGCGTATCCACGTCGGCCACAGGCAGGTGGTCGGCCCGTCGACGGCAGCGCGGCAGATGCAGACCTATGCGCAGCAGATCTTCGACATCGCCAAGGCGCTGCCCGAACGAACAGATGTTCCAGCTCACCGGCGTGCCGAGCACGAACCAGGGCTTTGCCGGCGTGCTGTTCAAGCGGTAGAACAGCGCGCCGCTCAAGGTACAGCAGGCGCTGCAGGCCAGCTGGAACAACATCGCCGGCGCACGCGTCGCGGCGTTCCAGTTCCCGCCACTGCCCGGCTCTTCGGGCGCGGTAGAGTTCGTCATCGATACGAACCGTTCCAGGAACCTGAGGAGCAGTGGCGCAGGAGGTGCTGGCGAAGGCGGTACGGCCACCTGTTCTGTTTGCTGTGAAACACCGACCTCAAGATCGACAAGCCGCAGGCCACGCTCGTCGTCGACCGCGACATGGTCAGCGCGCTCAGGCTGACGCAGCGGCAAGGTCGGCGCGACGCGCAACGCGGCGCTCGGCGGCGGCTACGTCAACTACTTCTCGATCGCCGGGCGCTCGTACAGGTGATCACCGCAGGTGCAGCAGGTCGACCGGCTGAACCCGTCGAGGTGCTCGACTGCATCAAGACACCCGCCGGCAGCATGATCGCGGCCAGCACGGTGGCGCACCTGACGCACCGGTGGTGCCAGATCGATCAGCCACTTCCAGCAACTCAACTCGGTGACGATCGCTGGGCGTGTCGGGCCGGTCGCAGGGCGACGTGCTCGCCTTCCTGCGCAATGCGCTGGACGAAATCGCCGAGCGGCTACACGGCAGTTTATGCCGGCCTGTCGCCAGTTCATGCAGGAGTCGGGCGGCTTCACGCTGACCTTCGGCTTCGCGGTAATCATCGTCTTCCTGACGCTGGCGGCGCAGTTCGAGCATGCGCGACCCGGTCGTGATCCTCGTCAGTGCCTCATCGCCCTCTTCGGTGCGCTGATCTTCATCTTCCTGAGCTTCGCATCGATCCAACATCTACACCGAGGTCGGGGCTCCGTCACGCTGATGGGGCTGATCAGCAAGCACGGCATCCTGATCGTCGGTTAATAACCAATCAGCAGCAACGCCAGAGCGAGTCAAGCGCGAGGCGATCGAGGAAGCCGCCGGCGTGCGCCTTGATCGATGACGACCGCGGCGATGGTCTTCGGCGTCGTGCCGCTCGTCATCGCCTCCGGCGCCGGCGCCGCCGGACGCGGGCGATGGGCATCGTCATCTTCAACGGCATGGCGATCGGCACGCTGTTCACGCTGTTCGTCGTGCCGGCGATGTATGTTCATCGGCAGCGACCATGGGCTGCGATGCGGCGGGCGACAGAAACTGCCCGCGCCGCTGCCGGCGCCAGACGGCACGCAACCGGCAGATTGATGCGCGGCTGACTGCTCCCGCGTCCATCGCGGCCCGAGGCACCGGTCGCGGCGCGAGAAACCGCGCCCTCGCGCCTGAAGCCGCTTCGGTCGACGCAGCAACAGAGGACTAATGCGGCTGGTGCCCAATGCGGCACATGATGAACCGAAAGGCCTGTGGCCGAACCCCTTGCGACGGTCGCGCACGCCGGCCGGCTGCGCGCGTACAGCGCATTCGCCCGCGCCGCCTGTGCCACATCGATCGATCCGGGTCTGCTCGCCGAACGCATTGAAGACCGTCACTTCCGCCGGCCCCGCGCCCGACATGCACCACCTCGCATTCCGAAACCTGCGCCAGCACCTGCGAACGAAGATGTCGGCCGGTAACCGTCCTGGTCAAACAGGCCTGCGCAGATCGCGCTCCTCGCCGAGCGGCTACCTGATGTTCGAAGGCGCCCGGCTCACCGAAGACGGCCGATCGGAAGCTCGCCGCCACGCTGCAGGGCGACTTCGGCGCCTGCAGGTTCACGCCGGCACCGCGCCGGGTGTGCCCGCTGACCGCGCCGACAATCTGCCAGCCGGCGACAGCGACTTCTGACCCGAACGGGCGCTGTTCCACAGCCCTGATCCTCGCCGGTGATCAGCCGGGCGCCAGCGAGGACCGCGTGATCGACCTCATCGAAGGCGGTCGACGACTTTCGAATCACCGTCAGGGCGCAACACCTACCGCTGCGCAGCGACAGTTCATGGTCGCCAGCAGCGCGAACTGATCGAGCGCAGGCACTACGCTTCAGCGGGCGCGGCAGCTCGACCGCTTCCTGCTCTACGTGCGCATCGGTCATCCGGATGTCGTCGCCGAGCGCGAGATCCTGAAGCTCGCCCGTGCGCAGGCGAGCCAGACGCCGGGCGCGGCGTCGGCGCCGCCGCTGCAGCTCTCGACCCAGCAGATCCTCGCCGCGCGGCAGGACGTGCTCGCGATGCACATGAGCGCAGCGGTGGAGGAGTACATCGTGCAGCTGGTGCTTGCGAGCCGCGACCCGGCGCGCTACGACGCTGCGCTCGCGCCGCACATCGCGTTCGGCGCCAGCCCGCGCGCGACCATCGCACTCGACCGCTGCGCGCGCGCCTACGCCTGGCTGCAGGGCAAGGACTACGTCGCGCCCGACGACGTGCAGGCGGTGGCGCACGACGTGCTGCGCCATCGCATCCTGGTGTCGTTCGAGGCCGAGGCCGAAGGCGTCACGTCCGACAGCCTGATCGACGCGCTGCTGCGCCTCGTGCCGGTGGCCTGAAGATGAAGCTGTTCGCGCGCCGACGGCCCGAGGCAGGCGCCGAGGATGGCGTTCGTAGCATGCGTACCGTGCGTGACGTGCGTGCCGTTCGTGAAGTTCACGACGAGCTCGACGAACGCGCAGCCGCCGCCGCGGGCATCAACCCGGCGACCTGGGCCAGCGCGCAGGAGCTGATCGCGCTGCGCCGCCACGCGGGCCAGATCGGGCTGCAATGCGCCGGCCCCGCGCGCGCGCAACGCGGCGGCGAGCATTTGTCGCGCTTTCGCGGTCGCGGCATGGACTACCAGGAGTCGCGCGCCTACAGCGATGGCGACGACGTGCGCAGCATGGACTGGCGCGTCACCGCGCGCACCGGCGTGGCGCACGTCAAGGTCTACCAGGAGGAACGCGAACGCCCGGTCGTGTTCGGCATCGATTTCAACCCGGGTATGTTCTTCGGCAGCCGCGGCCGGCTGAAGTCGGTCGTCGCCACCCATGCCGCGGCACTGCTCGCCTGGGCCGCGGCCGACAACGGCGACCGCGTCGGCGCCTTGCTCTACAACGGCGGCACCTGCGATCTGGCGCCGCGCGGCGGCGCGCACGGCGTGCTGCAGCTGATCCGCCAGCTCGTGGCGCACAGCGACCCGCACCTGGGCATCGACGCCCGGCCCGGCGCCGGCGGCCTCGGCGCAGCGCTCGTGCGCCTGCGTCGTGTCAGCCGCCCCGGCAGCCTGATCGTGCTGATCGGCGATTTCTACGGCCTCGACGACGACTGCGACCGGCAGCTGCAGTGGCTGCGCCGGCACAACGACGTGGTGGCGCTGCAGATCGTCGATCCGCTCGAAATCGCGCCGCCGCAACCGGCGCGCTATGGCGTCGTCGTCGGCGGCCAGCGCTGTGTGCTGGACCTGCGCCCGGCAGCGGCCCGGCGCGCCTACCAGGAGTGTTTCGGCAGGCACCACGATCTGGTCGCCGCCACCATGCGCCGCCATGCCATCAGCCTGCTGCGCCTGCCCACCGACGCCGACACGCTTGGCGCGCTGCGCCGCCACTTCGCCCATGGCAAGCGGCGTGCGCCGGAACACAGGCTTGCCGCATGAACCCGACCGCCGCCCCGCAGGCGCTTGCGCTGCGCGACATCCACCTTCCCGGCGCGCCGTCGATGTGGCCGCCGGCGCCGGGCTGGTGGGTGCTCGCGGCCGTGCTGCTGGCGCTGATCACCTGGGGCGTGCGAGTTTGGTTGCGGCGGCGTCGTATTCGGCAGCAGCGCCAACAGGTGTTCGACGCGCTGGCAACGTTGCAGGCCGCACTGGCAGGCGATCGATCGCCGGCGCAGCTGGCGGCGATCGGCGAATTGCTGCGCCGCCTCGCGCTGACACGCTATCCGCGCAGCGAGGTCGCGTCCCTGAGCGGCGGCGCCTGGCTGCGCTTTCTCGACGACACGGGGGGTCAGGGCCGCTTCAGTGAAGGCCCGGGCCGGGTGCTTGCCGATGGCCCGTACCGGCGCCATCTGCCGCCCGATCTCGACATCGATGGTTTCACATCGCTGGTGCGCGACTGGGTCGAGCACAACACCGGGGCGCCTGACGCGAGCCCACGCCCCGCCGCCCCCAAGGGCACACGGACCGCAATGCGAGTGACGGAGTTCGTTCGATGAACCTGCAACTCGCATGGCCCTGGCTGCTCGCCGCGCTGCCCTTGCCCTTGCTGGCGTGGTGGTTGCCGGCGGCGAGCGCGCCGCAGTTGGCCGCGCTGCGCTTTCCATTCCCGCAGGCGGTGCAGGCGGCGCTCGCGGGGCCGGCGGCGCGCCGCTCGCGCGTGTGGCCGCTCGTGGCGGCGCTCGCCTGGCTGCTGCTGGTGCTGGCCGCCGCGCGCCCGCAGCAGGTCGGCGAGACGGTGCACGTGCCCGTCACCGGCCGCAGCCTGATGCTGGCGGTCGATCTGTCGGGCTCGATGCAGACGCCCGACATGCAAATCGTCAACCGTGACGTGAGCCGGCTCGAAGCCGTCAAGGCCGTCGCCGGCGACTTCATCGAACGCCGCACCGGCGACCGCATCGGCCTCATCCTGTTCGGCGACCAGGCCTACGTGCAGGCACCGCTGACGCTCGACCGCAGCACCGTGCACACGCTGCTCGACGAGGCGCAGATCGGGCTTGCCGGGCAGCAGACTGCCATCGGCGACGCCATCGGCCTCGCGATCAAGCGGCTGCGCGACGAGCCGGCCGGCAACCGCGTGCTGGTGCTCCTCACCGACGGCGCGAGCAACGCCGGCAGCGTCGACCCGCTGAAGGCGGCCGACCTCGCGGCGCAGGACGGCGTGCGCATCTACACGATCGGCGTCGGCAGCGACCAGATCGTGATGCGCGGGCCGTTCGGCTTCTCGCAGACGGTGCAGGGCGACCTCGACGAAGACACGCTGAGGGCGATCGCGAAGAAGACCGGCGGGCGCTACTTCCGCGCCGCCGACGTCGTGAGCCTGGCGCAGATCTATGCCGAGCTCGACAAGATCGAACCGCTGTCGAAGGACGCGCAGAGCTGGCGGCCGGTCGAGGAGCTCTACGTCTGGCCGCTGGCGGCCGCGCTGCTGCTGAGCGTGCTCGTCGCCCTCGGCCTGTCTGGTACGGGCGCGGGTGGGGGTGCGGGTGCGGGTGCCGGTGCGGGTGCGCTCTGGTCGCGGCCACGCGCAGCGGGGGGCAAGCATGCCTGAGGCTTTTCATTTCATCCGGCCGCTGTGGTTGCTCGCGCTGCTGCCGCTCGCCCTGCTCGCCTGGCGCCTGGCGCGCCACGGCGGCGGCGACAACCCCTGGCAGCGCGCCATCGACGCCCCTTTGCTGCCGCTGCTGACGATCGGCGGCCCCGGTGCCGGCCGCTCGGGCATGGGCGGCCGCACGATGGGCCGAACGGTGGGCCGCACCATGGTCATGGTGGCCGCGGGCTGGACGATCGCCGTGCTTGCGCTCGCCGGCCCGACATGGCAGAAGAAGCCGCAGCCGGTGTTCCAGACGAGCGCCGCGCGCGTCGTCGTGCTCGACCTGTCGACATCGATGCTGGCGACCGACCTGAAGCCGTCGCGCCTGGAGCGCGCCCGCTTCAAGGTGGAGGACGTGCTCGCGCTGGGCGGCGAAGGGCAGACCGGCCTCGTCGCCTATGCGGGCGACGCCTTCGCCGTCGCGCCGCTGACGCGCGACGCGAACACCGTGAGCGCGCTGCTCAAGGCACTGAGCCCGGACATCATGCCGGTGCAGGGCAACCGAGCGGACCTCGGCCTGCTCAAGGGTGCGGAGTTGATGCGCCAGGCCGGCGTGAGCAGCGGCGAGCTGCTGCTGATCGCCGACGGCGTGGACGCCGCGCATGCCGATGCGGCCGCCGAAGCCGCCGCCCGGCTGCGCCAGGAGGGCTACCGCGTGTCGGTGGTCGGCGTCGGGACCGAGCAGGGCGCGCCGCTGCTCGACGCCCAGGGCCGCCTGTTGCGCGACGCGGCCGGCAAGCCCGAGATCGCGCGACTGGACGCCGCCGCGCTGCAAGCCATCGCGCGCGCCGGCGGCGGTGCGTACCTGCCGATCAGCGGCAGCGGCGACGCGCTGCGTGCGCTGCTCGACACCGGCTCGCAGGCGCATACCGACGCCGCGGCCAGCAAGCAGGGGGCGGCGGCCAGCGCCTGGGTCGACGAAGGCCCGTGGCTCGTGCTGTTGCTGCTGCCGCTGGCCGCGCTCGCGTTCCGCCGCAATGCGCTGATCGACGCTGCGGCGGCCCCCGCCGTGCCGTCGCCCAAGCCGTCGCCCAAACCGTCCTCCAAAGCGTCGCGCGAACGCCCGGCGGCTGTGCTGGCGCTGGCCGGCCTCGTCACGCTGGGCGCGCTGCTCGTGCCGCCGACGCCGGCGCACGCAGCGGGTTGGCGCGACGCCTGGCTGCGCCCCGACCAGCAGGCCGCGGCGGCGATGAAGGCAGGCGACTACGCCAAGGCGGCCAAGCTCGCGACCGACGCCGAACAACGGGGCAGCGCCGAGTACAAGCTCGGCAACTACGCGTCGGCGCTCGAGAACTTCTCGCGCGCGAGCGGCCCGCACGCCGACTACAACCGCGGCAATGCCCTCGCCCAGCTCGGCCGCTACAGCGACGCGGTGGCAGCCTACGACAAGGCGCTCGCCGCCAATCCGAACGACGCCGACGCCAAGGCCAACAAGGCCGCGGTCGAGGCGCTGCTGCGCAAACAGCAGGCGCAGAAGCAGGCCCAAGGCGACAAGCCGCAGGACGCGAAGCAAGCGGGCGAACCTTCGCAAAGCGGGCAAGGCGGGCCGCAGCAGGGCCAGCAGGGCCAGCAGGGCCAGCAGGGCCAGCAAGGTCAGCAGCAGGCATCGAACACCAAGGACGGTTCGTCGACGGACAAGTCAGCCACCGACGGCGCGAAGAACACGTCGCAGGGCGACGCGAATTCGCAGCCGGACGGCACCGGCAAGCCCGACACGTCCTCGGCTTCCGCTTCCGCGTCGTCCGGCCAGAAGCCCGAGGCCTCGTCGACATCCCCGCGTGAGGCCAGGAACAGCGATGCGCAGCCGGCGGGCAGCGAACAGGGCCGGAACGCCTCTGCGGCCCAGGCGCCGGGGCAGCCCGCGCCGAAGCCAGGTGACACGTTCGCCGACGCCGCTGCGAAGCTGGCGGCGAAGGATGCGGCAGGCGCGCCGAAAGCGGGCGATGCCGCGCCAGCTCAGACACAGGCGCCGTCTCAGACGCAGGCTCAGAAGCGCGCCTCATCGCCAGCGCCCCTGCAGGCCACCGCGGGCGCGCAGCCGCAGGCGAACGGCGCGGTGCCGGGCGCACAGCCGATCCCGACCGAGGAACAACTCGCCGCGGAGCAGTGGCTGCGCCGCATCCCCGACGATCCGGGCGGCCTGCTGCGGCGCAAGTTTCTCTACCAGTATCAGCAACGCGCGAATGAAGGTGCCCGCGCGGGTGGAGGTTGACATGGCTCGTCAAGCAACAAGATTCCGCCGGGGCCGCGGGCCCTTCGCGAAATTGCGGCTGGCAGTGCTCGCGACGGCGCTGCTCGGCGCCGCCCATGCCGGCTGGGCCGCCGTCAGCGCCAGCCTCGATCGCAGCAGCGTGCCCCTGGGTCAGCCGCTGACGCTGACGATCGAGAGCGAGGGGTCGCCCTCCGGCGCCAAACCCGACCTGGAGCCGCTGCGCAAGGACTTCGACCTGCTGAGCAGCAGCCAGAGCAGCGAGATTCGCATCATCAACTTCCACCGCTCCGACCGCATGCGCTGGACAGTGCAGTTGTTGCCGCGGCGCCAGGGCAGCATCGACATTGCGCCGATCACGGTCGGCAGCGAGCAGACCGGCGCGCTGCAACTGCAAGTCGCCGCGCCGGCGGCGGCGGCCAACCCCTCCGGAGCCGCCGACACCGGCAGCGCAGCGCCCGGCACCGCGGTGTTCATGGAGGTCGACAGCGCGGCAGAGGGCAAGCCGGTCTATGTCCAGCAGCAGGTGCCCTACACGGTGCGGCTCTATGCCGACGGCAGCGTGCGCTCCGGCAACTTGACGGCGCCGACCTCGCCCGACGCGGTGATCGAGCAGCTCGGCGCGGAAGAGCGCAAGACCGTCACGCTGCACGGCAGGGACTACACGCTGATCGAGCGTCACTACGCGATCTCGCCGGAGAAGAGCGGCACCTTGCGCATCGCGCCCGCCGTCTTTCGTGGCAGCGCGGAAGTGCCGCGCAACCCGGCGCGCGACGATGGCTCGGGTGACGACCTGATGGCCGAGATGCTGCGCAACTCGCCCTTCGCCAACAACCCGGCGCTTCGCAACGGGCTGCTCGGCGGGCTGTCGCTCGGTGCGACGATGCGGCCCGTCGCCGCGAGCGCCCAGACCCTGACGCTCGACGTTCGGCCGCGGCCGGCCGGCGCGCAGGCACAGTGGCTGCCGGCCGAGCAGATCCGCCTGCACGACAGCTGGGCCGACGGCGCGCCGGTGTTCAAGGCGGGCGAGCCGGTGACGCGCACGTTGACGATCGAAGCCAAGGGGCTGGCGGCGTCGCAGATCCCGGCGCTGACGCTCGCGCAACCGGCCAACGCGCGCCTCTATGCCGATGCGCCGGACAACCAGAGCCGCACCGATGGCACGACGATCTACGGCATCAGCAAGCAGACCGTGACCTACATCCCGACCGCGGCCGGCACGCTCGACGTCGCGCCGGCCGAACTGCCCTGGTGGGACACGCGCGACAACGTTCAGCGTCGGGCCGAAGTGGCGGCGCAGCACTTCCAGGTCGCGCCCGGTGTTGCGCCCGCTGTACCGTCGGTCGCGACGGGTGCAACGCCTGTGCCTTCCGCTGCGGCGACCGCAAGCACAACCACCGCCGCGGCGAAGTCGCCCGGTGAAGCAGCGGCTTCATGGCAGGCGCGTGCCGCCGAAGCGATCCGCGATCACGGCGCCTGGGCAGCGTCGGGCCTGGCCCTGCTGCTGGGCGGCGGGATCACCGTATGGTGGATGCGCCGCCGCGCAACGCCGGGCGTGCCGAGCACATCAGCGCAAGCGCCGACCGCGCCGCCGCCACCGGGCACGCGGGCGAGCCTGAGATCGCTGCAGCAGGCCTGTCGAGACGGGGACCGTGAGGCCGCGGCGCGCGCGCTGCTCGAACTCGCGCGCGCCGAGTGGCCGGAGCGTCCGCCGCGCGGGCTCGGCGAGCTGGCCGACCGGATCGATGCCGGCGCCGACGAAGTGCGCGCGCTCGACCGCAGCCTGTACGGTGCCGCCACCCGCGCCTGGGACGGCACGGCGCTGTGGCAGGCGCTCGGCAAGGGGCTGCGCCAGCGCCGGCAGGGCTCGCCGGGGCAGCGCAGCGATGCGTTGGCCCCGCTGTATCCCTGAAACGAAAGAAGACGCCGGCCAGGGCGCGGGACCCTTCCACGCTGTGACGGCGACCGCATACCGCTCAGGTCGAGCGCCGCCGAGAGGCCCTCAGTCCGGCGGCCAGGGCATGTTCGCCGGCATGTTCGCGGGCAGGGTGGCCGGCGCCGGTTCGTCGGCAGGGCGCTGAGGCCGGCCGCGGCGCAACTCGTCGACGCCGCGCCACCACGGCGCCGGCGGCGGCGCGTGGGCGGGTTCGATCGGTTCACCCAGGCGCGGCATCACGAGTCGCGCGCCGCGCTGCGGGCCGAGCGCGAGCAGCGTCTCGGCCGGCGCATCCCAGGCGTGCAGCGCAAGGCTGAACGTGCCCCAGTGCACCGGCAGGAAGGCACCGCCGCCGAGCAGTTCGTACGCCTTCAACGCGTTCTCGGGGCCGAGGTGGATGTGGCCCCAGGACGGGTGGAACGCGCCCACCTCGAGCATCACGAGGTCGAACGGGCCGAGCCGTTCGCGGATCTCGACGTACTGCGAGGTCAAGCCGGTGTCGCCGCTGAAGAAGACCGCATGGCGATTGCCGCGGATCACGAGCGACGACCACAGCGTCGCGTTGTGGTCCTTCAGCGCACGGCCGGAGAAGTGCTGCGACGGTGCCGCGGTGACGGTCAGGTCACTGTTCGGCAGGCGATGCGACTCCCACCAGTCGAGCTCGGTGATGCGATCCGGCGCCACGCCCCAGGCTTCGAGGTGCGCGCCGACACCGAGGGAGGTGACGAAGGGCACGCCACGCTTCGCCAGTTCCCGAATCGTCGGGAAGTCGAGGTGGTCGTAGTGGTCGTGCGAGACGATGACCAGATCGATCTGCGCCAGCGCCGAAAGACGCACCGGCACCGGCTGGAAGCGCTTGGGCCCGGCGATGCGCGAGGGCGACGCGCGCGGGCCCCACACCGGGTCGGTCAGCACGCGCAGGCCGTCGATCTCGATCAGCACCGTCGAGTGGCCGAGCCAGGTCGCGCGCAGGCCGCTCGCCGGTTGGCGCAGCCACGCCTCGCGCGGGTCGAGCGCGGGCAGCGGGCCGCGCGGCACGCGCCGGTCGCCGCCGCACAGGAACTCGGTCAGCGTCGGCCGCGGCGCGCTCGTGTCCTGCAGGCCGGGTGCGATCGGGTGAACGTTGCGAAATCTCTCGCCCGCCCACAGCAGCGAGGACTTGATGCGTTCCAGGCGCAGGCCTTGGGCGCGCTTGCCGAGGGCATTCATGTGCACACCCGCTGGAACGTGACGGCGGACATGACCTTGGTCATAACGACCGACGATAGCGCGATCGGCCTCAGCGCGCGCCGGCCTCGAACGGTGCCAGCCGCGCCCAGTCGAACTCGACGCCGACGCCGGGCGCGTCCGGCGCGACCGCGAGATGATCCTCGACCACCAGCGGCCGTCGGGTGTAGGCGTCGATCGGAAAGGCGTGCACCTCGAGCCAGCCGGCGTGCGGCTGCGCGGCGAGCAGGCTGACGTGCAGCTCCTGCATGCCGTGGCTGCACACCGGGATGCCGAGCGCACGTGCGCGCTGAGCGACGCGCAGCCAGCCGGTGATGCCGCCGCAGTTCGATGCATCGGGTTGAATGAACGACAACGCGGCCCGTTCGAAGGCGTGCTCGAACTCCTGCAGCGTGTGCAGGTTCTCGCCCATCGCGAGCGGCATGCCGGTCGCGCGGGCGATGCGGCCGTAGGCGGCGAAGTCGTCGGGCAGGGTCGGCTCCTCGAACCAGAGCAGATCGAAGGGCGCGAAGGCGCGCGCGGCAGCGATCGCCTGCGCCTCGTCGAGCGAATAGTTGGCGTCCACCATGAAGGCCGTGCCGTCACCGAGCAGCTCACGCACCGCGCGTACCCGCTCGACATCGTCGGCCAGCGCGGGCTGGCCGACCTTGATCTTGACGCCGTTGAAGCCGCGCGCCAGATAGCCCGCGACGCTCTCCAGCAGGCGCGGCAGCGGGTAGGCCAGATCGATGCCGCCGCAGTAGGCGCGGCAGCGGTCGCTCGCGCCGCCCGCCATGCGGGCGAGCGATTCGCCACGCTGCTTGCCGCGTACGTCCCACAGCGCGATGTCGATCGCCGAAATCGCGAACGACGCAATGCCGCCGCGGCCGACATAGTGCAGGTGCCACTGCATCGCATCGTGCAGCGCCTCGACCGGCGCGGCGTCGCGCCCGATCAGCCAGGGTGCGAGATCGTGCGTGATCAGGGCCACGATCGACGCGCCGCCGCGGCCGCCGGTGTAGGTGTAGCCGGTGCCCTCGCTGCCGTCGGCCAGACGCAGCGTGACCGTGATCAGCTCGAAGTGCGTGTGCGTGCCATGCTTGGCATCGACCAGGGCCTCGGCGAGCGGCACCCGAAACAGGCGCGCACTGACGGACTCGACGACGGACATTCGCGTGACTCCGTTGCGCTGCTTCAGCGTGCCTCGATCGCCGCGTCGAGCCCGCTCAACGGGTCAGCCCGTCGAGGTGGGCATCGTCGGCCCAGGTCACGATCTGCAGCCGCTCGCCCTGCACGCGCAACCGGTTCAGGCCGGCGTTCGGGATCGGGCAGGCGCGTTCACCGGTGAGGGGCAGGCCATGCACCGTGCGGTAGAGCATGTCGAGCACGCCGCCATGCGTCACCACGGCCAGGCGCTGTCCCGCATGGCGCGCCGCGAGCGCATTCAAAGCGCCGACGACGCGCGCGTGAAAGCGCCGCACGCTCTCGCCCTCGGGCAGCGTGTAGTCGGGGTCGTGCAGCATCCAGCCGGCGAGCTCGTTCGGATGGCGCGCACGCACCTCCTCGAAGCTCAGGCCTTCGAGGACGCCGAAATGCTGCTCGCGCAGCGCGGCGTCGGGCGCCGCGCTGAGGCGCAACTCGCGCTCCGCGGGGGCGGCCGTCTGGCGCGTGCGCAGCAGGTCGCTGCAGTACATCACGTCGACGCGCTCCTGCGCCAGCCGCGTCGCCATGCGCACGGCCTGGCGCTCGCCGAAGGCGTTCAGCGGGACGTCGATCTGGCCCTGGAAGCGCCCCTGCACGTTCCAGTCGGTCTCGCCGTGGCGGATCAGGATCACTTCGGTCATGTCGCAATTGTCGTCGTTCACACGTTCGTGTTGGCAACGCGGTGGCATCGGTGCAGGTGCGATCCCGAGGGCGACAATCCGTTCCATGCCGACCGTCGTCCTGATCCCCGGCCTCGCCGCCGACGGCGCGATGTGGAGCGCCCAGCTTGACGCGCTCGACCGCCTTCGCGGGACCCGGATCGAAGACGTGCAGATCACCGATGCGCACTTCCGCTGCGACGCGCTGCCCGCGATGGCCGCCGCCTTGCTGGCCGAGCATCCGGGGCCGCTCGTCCTGTGCGGCGCGTCGATGGGTGGCATCGTGGCGCTCGAGGCCTGCGCCCAGGCGCCGCAGCGCGTTCAGGCCCTGGCGCTGCTCGGCACGACGGCGCGGCCCGACACGCCCGAGGTCGCTGCGCTGCGCGCAGCCGCATGCGCGCTGATCGAAGGCGGTGGCTTCGAGGAGATGATCGTCGGCAACCTGCCGTTCTCGTTCCACCCCGATCGTCTGCACGACGCGGCGCTCGTGAACCTCTACCTCGACATGCTGCGCCGCGCCGGCGCCGCGCAGATCGTGCGCCAGAACATCGCGATCGCGGCGCGCGCCGACCGCCGCCCGATGCTGCCGTCGATCCGCTGCCCGACGCTCGTGCTGTGCGGCGACGCGGACGTGGTGACGACGGTCGAGGCCTCGCGCGAGATCGCGCAGAGCGTCCCCGGCGCCGAGTTCGCGCTCGTCGAGCGCTGCGGCCACATGCTCACGATCGAGCGCCCGCGGGAGGTCAGCGATGCGCTGTGCGGGTGGCTCTCCGCGCGGTTGTCCGCGAGGCAGGCAGCAAACTCGCGGCGCAGCCGCTGAGCGCGCGGCGCGTCACTGCGTCGTGCGGATGCTGCGAAACCAGGAGTCGCCGAGCGCGGCCGGATGCGAGCGGCTGATGATCAGCCCCGCCTGCAGGTACAGCGCGTTGAGCAGGCGCGTCGCGCGCTCGCGGTTCATGTCGGGCCAGGACGCGATTTCGCGCTGGCTCGCGACGTCCCGGCGCAGCTGCTCGATGATCGCGACGAGCGGCCCCTCGATCGCGAGCGCCGTGCGGTCGAAGGTCGGCGCGAGGCGGTAGACGGCCGCACCGGCGAGTTCGGGCAGCAGCTCGCTGCGCGCGCCGTGCAGCGCGATCGCCCACATCAGCGGCGCGAGCGGCTGGTACATGTGCGGCTCGCCGACGAGCGCCGCCAGCGGATGGCCCGGCGCGCGCAGCACGGCGGGCTCCACCTGCAGCACCGGCAACGGCTCGCGCTGGGCTTCGGTCAGCGCCGGCAGGTCGAGCGGGCAATGCGCGACGCGCTCGCGCGGAAAGATCGACAACGGCAGCACGCGGTCCCGGCACCGCAGATGGATCGTCACCGCGCGCGCATGGCGCACGCAGGCGGCCAGCACCTCGAGCAGATCGGGTTCGCGGCCGCCCTGCTCGAAGCGCATCAGATCCTGCGTCAGCGAAGGGCTGAGCGAGGACAGCCGCGTCGAAGGCGCGCCTTCGGGGGCCTCGCGCGCCATCTCGTCGAGATAGCGCGTGAAGCCGCTCGCGCGCATCAGCTCGGGTTGGCCGAAGGGGATCGTGGGCTCGAATTCCGCCATGCGGGGCTGTCTCGATGGTTGCTGCGGATTTTCACACGCCTGTGATTTTGTGCACGGCAAGCGATGTAAGCGGGCGTCGCGCCGGTTGCGGCGCGTATCGCGGATCACGGCGCGGAGCAGACCGCCCCGTGCCCCTAAACTCGTCGCCATGAGGCCACGCGCTTGCAGCACATGACACCCGAATCGCGCGGCCTGTGGCTCGGCCTGCTCGGGGTCGTGATCTTCGCGATGACGCTGCCGATGACGCGCCTGGCGGTCGGCGCCGCGAGCGACCCGCAGCTCTCGCCGCTGTTCGTGAGCGCCGGCCGCGCCGCGTTCGCCGGGTTGCTGAGCGCCGGCGTGCTCGTTGCGGCCCGGGCGCGGCTGCCGCGGCGCGACGAATGGCTGACATTCGCGATTTCCGCCGCGGGCACGGTGATCGGCTTTCCGCTCTTCCTCGGCCTTGCGCTGCGCGATGTCGACGCGATGCACGCCGCGGTGATCACCGGCGTGCTGCCGCTGGCGACCGCGATCGCTGCCGCGCTCTACCTCGGGCAGCGGCCGTCGACCGGCTTCTGGGTCTGCGCGTTCGCGGGCTTTGCGCTCGTCATCGCCTTTGCCGCGCTGCACGGCGCCGGCGGCCTGAGCGCGGCCGACGGCCTGCTCGCGATCGCCGTTGCCAGCGCCGCGGTGAGCTATGTGGCGGGCGCGAAGCTGGCGACGCAGATGCCGGCCGAGCACGTCATCTGCTGGGTGCTGGTGTTGAGCCTGCCCGTCACGCTGCCCTTCATGCTCTCGAGCTGGCCGACGGGCAGCGTCCGCCTTGCCGCGTGGGGCGGCTTTGCCTATGTCACGCTGTTCTCGATGTGGCTCGGCTTCTTCGCCTGGTACCGCGGGCTTGCGCTCGGCGGCACGGTGCGGGTGAGCCAGGTGCAACTCGTGCAGCCGTTCTTGTCGCTGCTGTTTGCCGTGCCGGTGCTCGGCGAGCGGCTCGACGCGACGACGGTGGTCTTCTCGCTCGCGGTGATCGCGACCGTCTTCATCGGCAAGCGCATGCCCGTTGCCACCGTCAGGAGTTCCGCATGAACCAGGCCTCCCCCTTCAAGCTCGCGCGCCGCGCGGCAGCGATGAACCCGTCGGTGATCCGCGAGATCCTCAAGCTCACCGAGAAGGGCGGCGTGATCTCGTTCGCCGGCGGCCTGCCTTCGCCGCGCACCTTCCCGGTCGAGGCGATGCGCGAGGCCTGCGAGCAGGTGCTGCGCGATCACCCGCGCGAGGCGCTGCAGTATTCGGCGAGCGAGGGCTATGCGCCGCTCGTCGAATGGGTGGCAGGCGACCTCGCGCGACAGGGCCTGGCCGTCGACCCGGCGCAGGTCCTCATCACGACCGGCTCGCAGCAGGGCCTGGACCTCGTCGCGAAGGTGTTGATCGACGAGGGCAGCACGGTGCTCGTCGAGTCGCCCACCTACCTCGGCGCGCTGCAGGCCTTCACGCCGATGCAGCCGCACTTCGCGGGCGTCGCGCACGACGACGAGGGCCCGCTGCCGGAGGCGATGGCGGCGGCCGCAAGCGGGGTCGACGCGCGCTTCTTCTACCTGCTGCCGAACTTCCAGAACCCGACCGGTCGCAGCATCGGCGATGCGCGCCGGGCAGCGCTCGTCGAGCGCGCTGCTGCGATCGGCTTGCCGCTGGTCGAGGACAACCCGTACGGCGACCTCTGGTTCGACGCCCCGCCACCGCCGAGTCTCGCCGGGCGCAACCGCGCGGGCGCGGTGTATCTCGGGTCGTTCTCCAAGGTGCTCGCGCCCGGGCTGCGGCTGGGCTATGTCGTCGCCCCGGGCACCCTGATGCCCAAGCTGCTGCAGGCCAAGCAGGCTGCCGACCTGCACACGCCGAGCTTCAACCAGCGCATCGTCTACGAGGTGATCCGCAACGGCTTCCTCGATCGCCATGTGCCGACCATCCGCGCGCTCTACAAGGCGCAGCGCGACGCGATGCTTGCCGCGCTCGAACGCCACATGCCCGAGGGCGTGCGCTGGAACCGCCCGGCCGGCGGCATGTTCCTCTGGGTCGAACTGCCCGCCTCGATGAACGCGACGGGGTTGCTTCCGTTCGCCGTCGAGCGCGGGGTCGCGTTCGTGCCGGGTGCGCCGTTCTTTTCGGGCGCGCCACAGTCGAATACGCTGCGGCTGTCGTTCGTCACCGCGAGCGAGGCGCAGATCGAGACCGGCATCACTGCGCTCGGCGACGCGATCCGCGCGGCGCTGCGGCAGGCAGAACAGGGAGCAGCATGAAGATGACATCCCGCCGCTATCGCGTGGTCGACGTCTTCACCCGCGAGCCCTACCGCGGCAACCCGGTCGCCGTCGTGATCGATGGCGACGGGCCTGGCGACGACGCGATGCAGCGCTTCGCACGCTGGACGAATCTGTCCGAAACGACCTTCGTACTGGCGCCGACCGACGCCGCGGCCGACTACCGGCTGCGCATCTTCACCCCCGGCGGCGAGTTGCCGTTTGCCGGCCATCCGACGCTCGGCACCTGCCACGCCTGGCTGTCCGCGGGCGGCACGCCGCGCGACGCCGGCACCATCGTGCAGCAATGCGCCGTCGGCCACGTGCGGGTTCGGCGCGAGGGCGCCCATCGCCTCGCCTTCGAGGCGCCGCAACTGCGCCGCAGCGACCCGGAGGCGGCGCTCGTCGCCCAGGTGCTCGCCGCGCTCGGCGCCGACGCCAGCCGGCTGCGGGCGGCGCAGTGGCTGGACAACGGACCGCAATGGCTGGCGTTGCGATTCGACAGCGCCGAGACCGTGCTCGCGCTCGAGCCCGACCATGCCGCACTGAAACCGCTCGCGAAGATCGGCGTGATCGGCGCGCATCCGCAAGGTGCCGAATGCGCGTTCGAAGTGCGCGCCTTCGCCGCGGCGATCGGCATCGCGGAGGACCCGGTCACCGGCAGCCTGAACGCGAGCCTCGCGCAGTGGCTGATCGGTGCCGGGCAGGCGCCGGCGCGCTACGTCGCGGCGCAGGGCACGCGCCTCGGGCGCGCCGGACGTGTGTACGTCGCGCAGGACCAGAACAGGATCTGGGTCGGCGGCGACAGCGTGACCTGCGTCGAAGGCAGCGTCACGCTGTGAACGTATGGCCATCTTGAAAGCAACTTGAACATGATGCAAGGCGCCGCCCTCGACCACCTCGTGATCGCCGCGCGCACGCTCGACGAGGGCGTTGCGTGGTGCGAAGCGACGCTCGGCGTGGTACCCACCGCCGGCGGCCGGCACGCGTTGATGGGAACGCACAACCGCGTGTTCGCGATCGCGACAGATGCATTCCCGCGCGCCTATTTCGAGCTGATCGCGATCGATCCCGACGCGGCACCACCCGGACGTGCGCGCTGGTTCGACCTCGACGACGGCACGCTGCAGGCGACGCTGGCACGCGGCCCGCAGCTCGTCGCCTGGGTCGCGCGCGTGGCGGAGCTCGACACCGCGCTGCAGGCGCTCGCCGCGCTCGGCATCGATGCCGGCCGCAGGCTGCAGGCCTCGCGCATGACGCCGCAGGGCGAGCTGCGCTGGCACATCGCGGTGCGCGACGATGGCGCGCGCCTCATGGGCGGCGCGCTGCCGACGCCGATCGAGTGGGGTGACGCGCACCCGGCCGATGCACTGCCTGCGGTCGGGGTGACGCTCGCGTCGATCACGCTGCGAGCGCCGGAAGCGTCGGCGTTGCAAGGCGCGCTGCGATCGCTCGGGCTCGATCGTGCCGGCGCGACCTCCGCCCCGGCCAGAGCTGAGACCGCAATTGCAAGCGCAAGCGGGCCCGCGATCAGCGTCGCGCTCGACACGCCGCGCGGCCGCGTGCAGCTCGCCTCGCCCCAATGACACACTGACACACCGCTTCGCGACGGACACCCCATGCAATTGCTGACCCCGGAAGAGATCGCCACCGCCCGCGCCATCGTCGCCGAAGTGCAGGCACCGACGCCGACACTGCGCTGGCCGCTGCTCGACGCCCGGCTTGGTGCGCGCGCATGGGTCAAGCACGAGAACCACACGCGCGTCGGCGCCTTCAAGCTGCGCGGCGGTGCGGTCTATCTGCACGAACTGCTGCGGCGCGAGCCGGGCGTGGCGGGCGTCATCAGCGCAACGCGCGGCAATCACGGCCAGTCGATCGCGCTCGCCGCGGCGGCGCACGGCGTCGCCTGCACGATCGTCGTGCCGCGCGGCAACTCGGTCGAGAAGAATGCCGCGATGCGTGCGCTCGGCGCGACGCTCGTCGAACACGGCGAGGACTTCCAGCAATCGCGCGAGCATGCGGCGACGCTCGCCACTGAGCGCGGCCTGCACATGGTGCCGAGCTTTCACCGCGACCTGATTCGCGGCGTCGCGAGCTACTGGATGGAGTTCTTCGAGGCCGTCGCGAGCGACCCGCCGGCCGTCGTCTTCGTGCCGATCGGCCAGGGCTCCGGCATCAGCGCGTGCGCCTGTGCGCGCGCCGCTTCGAAGGCATCGGCGCGCATCGTCGGCGTCGTCTCGGCGCATGCCACCGCGTACCTGGACAGCGTGCGCGCCGGCCGCGCGGTCGAGGCGCCGGTGACGACCCGGCTCGCGGACGGCATGGCGTGCCGCGTGCCCGATGCCGACGCGCTGGCGCTGATCCTGCGCGAGGTGGACGACGTCATCGCCGTCACTGACGACGAGGTGGCGCAGGCGATGCGCGCCCTCTTTGCCGACACCCACAACGTTGCCGAAGGTGCAGGTGCCGCGGCGCTCGCCGGTACGCTGCAGCAGCGCGAGCGCTGGGCGGGGCAGAGCATCGGCCTCGCGCTCAGCGGCGGCAATGTCGACAGCGACGTCTTCGCGCGCGTGCTGGCCGGCGCGAGCGCGTAGCGCGTCCGGAGTACGCGGCAGACGGCCGCGAGGCGCAACCTCACGCGCCGCGCAAGGCAGCTACTTCGTGATGCTGTTGATCGCGGCGACGCCGAGGCCGAAGTTGGCGAGGATCTGCGTCCAGTCCTTCATGTTGCGGGTGAAGGCACGGCCCCAGGTCTCGAAGTCGAGCTGGTTCGGCACGATCAGCGCGTCGCCCGGATGCATGGTCTCTCCGTCGACCGACGTGCGGCCGAAGATGCCGCGGCTCTCGCCCGGGCTCATGACCGTGCCGTCCGCACGCAGGATGAACATGCTCGACACATCGGCCGCTTCGTCGGCGCCGGCGATGCGCAGGTAGTCGCCCGCGGTGCGGCCATCGCGCCACAGGAAGGCGTTGTTGTTGACGACCGCGCCGACGACGGTGACGAAGCCGGGCCGCGGCGGCACGACCACGCGATCGGCGTTCTCGAGCGGAATGTCGGGCAGGTCGTCGATCGAGTGCACTTTGGGCGACAGTTCGAGCGCGATCCGTCCATTGGGCTGCACCTGCGACAGGCGCACGAGTTGTGCCCGCGTCGCCGCCGCGCTCGCATTCACGGTCGAAGCGGAGTTCGGCACGTCGCGCTGGTTCGCCGCTTCCCGTGCGGCCTGCGTCGCGGCCAGCGTCTGCAGGCGCGCCATCGCCGCCGCCAGGTTCTCGGCCTGGCGCTTGCGCGTCGATTCGCGCGAGAACTCCATGCCGTAGACATAGGCCTGCGGCGTGAAACCGCCCGCGCGCACGAGCAGCTGGCGCAGCGTCTCGCCCGGCAGCAGCTGGTAGACGCCCGGCGTGCCGATCTCGCCCTCGAGCGAGACGAGCCGGTTCTGGCGCGCGATCGGGACCCGGAAATCCTTCTGGCCGAAGATGCTGACGACGTCGCCCGGCATCAGCTCGATATTCGCCGCCGGGTCGCCCTGCAGCACGACCTTGCCGAGGTTGAACGGAATGATCTGCGTGCTCAGGTCCTGGAGGTTCAGGCGCTCGATGACGGCGTAATCCCAGTTGAGGTCGTCGAACAGCGTCGTTGGCAGGCGCGGAGCATTGGGGTTCGCGCCTTGCCCCGTCACGTCCTCGATCAGCGTGCGCGGACGGCTGCCGGTCGTCGTGCCCTGCACCGGCAGCGGCACCGTCTGCACCGGCGCTGCGCCGGGTGCACCCGCGCCGGTGACTGCGGCGCCACCGGCAGCGCCAGTCGGGTTGCCCGGCGTTGCGTCGGCAATCGACGGCGCCGCGCTGACCCCCGCGGGGCCGCCTGCGGAAGGCGTCGTGGCAGGCTGCGGCAGGGGTTCCTGATAGACCTGCACCAGCACGTTGCGGCGGCGATAGAAGTCCGGCGAAATGAGCGCCTCCGGGCTCGGAATCAGGTCGCTGATGCGCATGCCGGGGAACCAGGGATAGCGCAGCGGCTGCGCGACGTGGCCGGTCAGCGTCACCGCGTTGGTGAAGCCGGGCGAGATCGGCAGCAGCGTCAGCACGTCGCCGTCGCGCAGCGGCGTCTGCAGGCCGGCGGCGTCGAGACGGAGTTCCTCGACGAAGCGCGCGGCGCCGGCCTTCGAGCGGTCGATGCGCTCGAGCACCGCGCGGTTCGGGTTCGACAGCACCGGCGCGCCGCCCGCGTACGCGAGCACCTCGCCGACCGGCTCTTCACGCGCGTTGAGTTCGTAGATGGCGGCGTTGTCGAGCTCGCCGTTGAGTGCGATGCGCGGGCCGACCGGGTGGAACACGACGACGTCACCGGCGCGCAGCTGCAGGTCCTTGGACTTGTCGCCGCGCACGAGGAAGCCGTACATGTCGAGCTCGGAGATGACCTGGCCGTCGCGCCGCAGGCTGATCCTGCGCATCGAGCCATTGCCCCCGGGCCCGCCGGCAGCGACCACCGCCGACAGCAGCGTCGCCTGGCCGCTGAGCGTGAACACGCCCGGATTGCTTGCCGGGCCGACGACGAACACCTTGACGCCGCGCATCTGCCCGAGGCTCACGCTCAGGTTGAAGCCGGTGTAGAGGCGCCCGATCTGCGCGCGCAGTTGCTTCTCGAGGTCGGCCGCGCGCACGCCCGCCACCGTGAAGCTGCCGATGCGCGGCAGGTTGATCTGGCCGTTGCGATCGACGACCGCGCGAAAGTCGATGTCGATCGAGCCCCAGGCCCGGACCACGATCTCGTCCCCCACGCCGACCGTGTAGTCGGCCGCGACCGGCACGTTGTCGAGCGGCGAGAAGCTGTTGGCCGGGGCGTCGAAGAAGCTCGCGCCGAACACCGGCAGCAGACGCCCGGTCGCCGTCTGCACGAAGCGCTGGAATTCGCTCGGTCGCGGCGGCGCGGCGCTGCGCTGCTGTGGCGCCGGCGCAAGCCCGGCGTTGGGCGCGCGCTGCGCCCCCGCGGCGCCGTTGTTGACGATCGGCGCCGGCATCTGCGGGTTGCTGATCGACTGGCTGCCGGTCAGCGCGCGCGGATCGACCGCGTTGCTGTCGCTGGTCGTTGGCGTCGTCGTCGGCATGGTCAGCGGCACACCGAAGGCCGAGCCGATCGAGTCCTGCTGGGCCGCTGCGGGCGCTGCGGCCAGGGAGAGCGAAAACCCGAGGGCGGCCAGCAGCGGCCACACGCGGCGGGAAAGGTCAGATCGCAAGAAGGTCATTCAGGGGCCGATTCGTAGGCATCGGGCTTCGGGCGGCCGGGCGGCCGCGGCACACCTGACCGGGCCCGAAGAGCCTCGCGCGCGCCCATCGTGTGGGCAATTCAACTCATTCGCGCGGCTGCCAATGGTAGCGGATGGGCCGGCCGCTATTCAGGTCGCTTGTCAGTTGCTCCGCTGCGCATTGCGCGACCCGCGACGCATGAAACAGGCTCGCGTTCCCCTCGGGGACAGGTTGCCGCAGGCAACCAGGGGGTACGGCGGTGTCAGGGCGCCGAACCGGATCCGGGTCGCCCGGTCGGGTTCGGCGCCCCCACGGGGGGCGGCCGCCAGACGGCCGGGGGTCGTCAGCCCCCTTCAGTGCGCGCCAACCGGATCGAGCGGCGGGAAGCGGCCCTCGCGCTTGTCGCGCCAGGCGGTGATCGCTTCGGCCATCTCGCCGGTGTCGAAGATCGCGCTTTGCAGCGTCGCCATCTGCGCCAGCGCGGCGGCGGTGCCATGGTCGCGCGCGTAGTTCATCGCGAGCTTGGTGCCGGCGATCGCCAGCGGCGACTTGGCCGCGATCGTGCGGGCGACGCTCAACGTGTGCGCAACGAGCGCCTCGGCGTCCGGCAACACCGCGTTGACGAGACCGATCGCGAGCGCACGCTCGGCCCCGAGGCGCTCGCCGGTGTAGGCCATCTCGCGCGCGACCGCGGGGGCGATGATCTTGGGCAGGCGCTGCAGCACGCCGAGATCGGCCGCCATGCCGATGTTGATCTCCTGCACGCAGAAGAACGTGTCGGCGCTGGCGTAGCGCAGGTCGCACGCGGCGGCCAGGTCGAGCGCGCCGCCGATGCAGCCGCCCTGCACCGCGCACAGGATCGGGAAGCGCGCGGCGTCGAGCACGTCGAAGCACGCCATCAGGCGGCGCAGCGACTCCTGGAAGCTCAGGCGCGAACGCGGTGTGCCGGTCGGCAGCGAGAGCTCGCTGCCGGCGAACACGTCGAGCGACATGCCGGCGCTGAAGTGCTTGCCGGTGGAAGAGATCACGAGCGCACGTGTCGCGCCGGCGTCGCTCATGCCCTGCACCGCGTCGCGCAAGGCCGAGAAGAAGGGCGGCGCCAGCGTGTTCATGCGCTCGGGGCGGTTGAGCTTCAGGTGTGCGATGCCGGCATCGACGCTCAGCTCGAAGAATTCATTCATCGGATGACTCCACGGCAAAGCCCGCACGATAGCCCGGCGGGCTCGGCTGTCAATCGCGCGGGACAGGGGGCATGCGACTTCCCGGCTCCGCGCGGGCACCCACGCAGCTATGTCACGCAGCGGTGTCACACAAGCGATTCGCACCAGCGAAGGCGTGCCTACACTGCGCCCATGCACCCGACCTCGTCCCGCCTCTCGACCGCCGAAGGCGTGCAACTGCATCGCTGCGACTGGCCGCCCGACGGCGCGGCGCGCGGCACGCTGCTCGTCGTGCACGGCCTGGGCGAGCACATCGGGCGCTACGACGCGCTGGGGCGGCGGCTCAGCGCGGCGGGCTGGCACGTGACGGGCTTCGATCAGCGCGGCCACGGCCAATCCGAAGGCGCGCGTGGCGCGATCGCGCGCAGTGACGCGCTGCTGCAGGACCTGTCGCGCGTGATCGATGCCGTCCGCAAGGAGCGCGATGGGTCGCTGATCACGCTCGGCCACAGCATGGGCGGATTGACGGCGGCACGTTTCGTCGCCGAAGGCCTGCAGGCAAGCCCCGCCGCATGGCATCGCGCGGTCGACGGCCTGGTGCTGTCCTCTCCCGCGCTCGACACCGGGATGAGCGCCACGCAGCGCGCGCTGCTCGCGGTGCTCGGGCCGCTCGCGCCGGGGCTCGCCGTCTCGAACGGGCTCAGGCCCGCATGGATCTCGCGCGACCCGGCAGTGGTCGCCGCCTACGTCGCCGACCCGCTGGTGCACGACCGCATCACCCCGCGCCTGGCGCGCTTCATCGTCGATGGCGGCGCGGCCACGCTGGCGCTGGCAGCGCGCTGGTCGCTGCCGACGCTGCTGCTGTGGGCCGGCAGAGACCGTTGCGTCGCGCCCGCCGGCTCACAGGCGTTTGCCGACGCCGCACCGCCCGGCGTCGTGCAATCGCAGTGCTTCGAGCCGCTGTTCCATGAGATCTTCAACGAGCCCGAGCGGGACGCGGTCTTCGCGGTGCTCGAAAGCTGGCTCGCCCGGCGCGCGGGACAATAGCCAACATCGCAGACGACGAACAAGCGGCCGACGCGCGGCCGAAGCTGCCGACAAGGAGACACCGATGAACGCCCGTGACCCCAACCCGCCCCTGCAAGCCGACGAGGCCGAGAGCCTTGCGGCGTTCGCCGCGCGCACCTGGGACGAGGAGATCGTCCCCGCGCTCACCGACTACATCGCGGTTCCCGCCAAGAGCCCGATGTTCGACGCCGAGTGGCAGCAGCACGGCCTGATCGATCGCGTCGTGCGCGACGCTGCGGCCTGGGTCGAGTCGAAGAAGGTCGCGGGTCTGAAGCTCGAGGTGATCCGACTCGAGGGCCGCACGCCGGTGATCTTCTTCGAAGTGCCGGCGACGTCCGGGCGCCGGGCCGCCCCAAGCCCGGACACACCCCCTCGGGGGGGCGACGCCGAAGGCGTCTCGGGGGCCAGTTCTGCCGACTCGACCGACACCGTCTGCATGTACGGCCACCTCGACAAGCAGCCCGAGTTCAACGGATGGCGCAGCGACCTCGGCCCGTGGATGCCGAAGCTCGAAGGCGACAAGCTCTACGGCCGCGGCGGCGCCGACGACGGCTATGCGGTCTACGCCGCGATCACGGCGATCCTCGCGCTCGACCGCCAGGGCATCGCGCGCCCGCGCATCGTCGGCCTGATCGAGACCTGCGAGGAAAGCGGCAGCTACGACCTGCCGGCCTACATCGACCTGCTGCGCCCGCGCCTGGGCAACGTGAGCCTCGTCGTCTGCCTCGATTCGGGCGCCGGCAACTACGACCAGTTGTGGCTCACGACATCGCTGCGCGGCATGGTCAGCGGTGTGCTCAAGGTCGAGATCCTGACCGAAGGCATCCATTCGGGCGACGCGTCGGGCCTCGTGCCGTCGAGCTTTCGCATCCTGCGCCAGGTGCTCGACCGGCTCGAGGACTCGAAGACCGGCCGCCTGCTGCCCGAGAGCTTTCACTGCAGCATCCCCGCCGGCCGCGTCGAGCAGGCGCAGGCGACGGCGCAGATCCTCGGCAATGAAGTCTGGAAACGAATGCCCTGGGCCTGCGGCGCCGACGGCACGGCGAGCCTGCCGACGACGACCGAGCCGGTCGAGGCGCTGCTCAATCGCACCTGGAGGCCGACGCTGTCGGTCACCGGCGCGGACGGCTTTCCGGAACTCGGCAGCGCCGGCAACGTCCTGCGCCCGTACACCGCGTTCAAGCTCAGCCTGCGGCTGCCGCCGCTCGTCGATGCGCACCTCGCGGCTGAGCGGCTGAAGGCCCTTCTCGAGGACAACGCACCCTACAACGCGAAAGTCACCTTCGCCGCCGACGGCCGCGCCGGCGCGCTCGGCGCTACCGGCTGGAATGCGCCGGAGTTGTCGCCCTGGCTCGAGACGGCACTGAACCAGGCTTCGCAGGCGCACTACGGCGCCCCGCTCGGCTACATCGGCCAGGGCGGCACGATCCCGCTGATGAGCATGCTGCAACAGGGCTTCCCGGCGGCGCAGATGATGGTCTGCGGCGTGCTCGGCCCGAAAAGCAACGCGCACGGGCCGAACGAGTTCCTGCACGTGCCGTATGGCAAGAAGCTCACCGCGGCGGTGGCGCAGGTGATCGCGGCCCATCCCTGATGGCTGCGCCCAGGGTACGTCCCCGACGCCGGGGGCTTGAGGCCCGAGCGGCGGCACGGGCGCGATTGCGCGCATCACCGAGATGTGGGCGACGCGTGGCGGCCTCGGCGCGGCGGCGGGTCAGGCGACCTGCAGCACGATGTCGCCTCGCCACTCGCCGCCGGCGTTGCTGACGACGCGCGTCTGCACCTTCGCGTTGACGAGTACGGTCATGGCCTTGACGATCTCGGGCCAGTGCCGCTGCCACGGCGTCGACCGCACCAGCTTGTACGCGGTGGCGCGACCCTGAAACGCGTTCAGCACCGCCGTCATGTCGAAGCCCGGGTCCCAGGATTCGAAGACGATCATCAGCTTCATGTTGGCAGGCAGCGCAGCGGCAACGCCGGCCAGCACCGTGGGCTCGTAGCCTTCGACGTCGATCTTGATGACGCCGTTCACGAGGCCCTCGTTCGCCAGTCCCGCGAACACCTCCGCCAGCGCGCCGGCGCATTCGCGAAGCTCGATGTCGACGTCGAAGTAGTTCGCGGCATCGAAGCGATCGAAGCCGTCCTTGCGTGCCAGCAATTCGGCGCTGTACGCGTTGTTCGCGTCCCGGATGAACGCGCCGCCCCAGTTGTGCCTGGGCACGGTCAATCGGGCCCGCGCATCCCGCGCGCCGAGGCCGAAGCTGTGGATCACGAAGCAGGAGGGATCCAGTGCCAGCGCCGCATTGACTTCGAGGATGCGGCAGCACATCGGGTTGGGCTCGAACATGTGAACCCGACGGAACGCGCCGCCGTTCTGGCAGGACGTGATGCCGATGTTGGCGCCGATGTCGATCAGGAAGTCGGCGTGTCCGTTGTCCGCGAACGAGCGGATCAGGCTCGTGACGGCCGGCTCGTGCACGCCGAAGAGCTGCGGCCGGGCGGAGATCAGATCATCCGCGCGCAGGAACAGGTTGGAGCCGTTGCGGGTGAGGCGCTGGAAGAGGCGCATCCGCGCGTCGTTGAACAGGATCGCGAGCGCGCTCTCCCGAAACAGAACGCCCTCCGGTGAAGGTCGGTTCGTCCGGGTCGGCGGCAGGGGACGCATGCCTGATTCCCTCGGTTTCGCTGAGCAGCAGCGCGAAGCAGTTGCAGACACTTCGATGATGACGCATCGCGGGGCAAAGCGGTAGAAACCCGGCGATCGCCATGGCCTGCCCGGCCGCGCGCCGCGATCGAACCCCTGCCTCAGAGTTCCACGCGCCGCGGCGCCTTGTCGAAGTTCGGCTCGCTCTGCAACTCCGCGCTCAGGTCGTCGCCCGCCTCGTCGGGCGGCGCGAGGTCCTCGCTCGCCACCGGCGCGTCGGGCAGGAAGCCGCCCGACTGGTGGCGCCAGAGCGATGCGTAGGCGCCGTCGCGCGCGAGCAGCTCGGCGTGCGTGCCCTGCTCGACGATGCGTCCGGCGTCGAGCACGATGAGACGGTCCATGCGCGCGATCGTCGAGAGGCGGTGCGCGATCGCGATCACCGTCTTGCCCTCCATCAGACCGAGCAGCTGCTCCTGGATCGCGAGCTCGACCTCGCTGTCGAGCGCCGAGGTCGCTTCATCGAGGACGAGAATCGGCGCGTCCTTGAGCACCACGCGCGCGATCGCGATGCGCTGGCGCTGGCCGCCGGAGAGCTTCACGCCACGTTCGCCGACGTGCGCTTCGTAGCCGCGGCGGCCGGTCCAGTCCTCGAGGCCGAGGATGAACTCGTGCGCCTGCGCCTTCCTGGCTGCCGCCTCGATCTGCGCCCGCGTTGCGCCGGGACGGCCGTAGCCGATGTTGGCGGCGATCGAGCGGTGCAGCAGCGACGTGTCCTGCGTCACCATGCCGATCGCGCCGCGCAGGCTCTCCTGCGTGACGCCGCGGATGTCCTGGCCGTCGATGCGGATCGACCCATTCTCGAGCTCGTGAAAGCGCAGCAGCAGGTTCACGAGCGTCGACTTGCCCGCGCCCGAGCGGCCAATCAGCCCGACGCGCTCGCCGGGGCGGATGACGAGGTTCAGGTCGTCGAGCACCGCCAGCGCGTCGCTGCGGCCGTAGGTGAAGCTCAGGCCCGCGATCGCGATCTCGCCGCGCGAGACCTCGAGCACGCGGGCGTCGGGCGCATCGACCAGCTGATGCGGCACCGCGATCGTCTGCATGCCCTCCTGCACGACGCCGACGTTCTCGAAGATGCCGGTCACTTCCCAGCTCACCCAGCCGGCCACATTGGCGATCGTCCACGCCAGCGGCAGCGCGGTCGCGACGACGCCCGCGCTCACGTCGCCACGCCCCCAGAGCACGATGCCGATGCCCGCGGTGCCGACCAGCAGCAGCGCGTTCATCGTCGAGAGCGTCGCCATGAAGCGCGTGATGAGCCGCATGTGGGCGGCGATCGCACCGGTGTGCTCGTCGATCACCTCGCGCACGTAGGCGTCCTCGTCGCGCGCGCGCGAGAAGAGCTTGACGGTGAGGATGTTGGTGTAGCTGTCGACCACCCGGCCCATCACCTGCGAGCGCAGCTCCGAGCTCGTCTTGGCGAGGTCACGCATGCGCGGCACGAAGTGACGCAGGAAGAACGCGTAGCTGGCGAACCAGAGCGCGGTCGGGATCGCGAGCCGCCAGTCGGCCATCGCCATCAGCACGAGCGCGCTGACGCCGTAGACGGCGATATACCAGACGGCGCGGATGCACGAGACGACGCATTCGCGCACCGCATTGCCGGTCTGCATCACGCGGTTGGCGATGCGCCCGGCGAAGTCGTTCTGGAAGAAGGGCCAGCTCTGGCGCACCACGTGCCAGTGGCTTTGCCAGCGGATCAGGTTGGTGACGCCGGGGACGACCGCGTTGTTGCGCACCAGGCTGTCGGCGAGCAACGCCAGCGGCCGGCCGACCAGCACCAGCACGGCCATCGCGATCAGCATGGGCGTCGCGTCGGCCAATGCGGCGGCACGGTCGCTTGCTTCCATCAGCGACACGAGCCGGCCGATGAAGACGGGTATCAGCGTGTCGATCAGCGCCACCGCAAGGCCGGTCGCGAACATCGCGATGAAGAGGCCGCGCGCCTGGCGCACGAAGTGCCAGAAGAACTCGATCAGGCCCGGCGGCGGTGTCGCCGCGTGCGCAGCGGTCGGCTGGATGCGCTGCTCGAAGAAGCTGAAGAGGGCCGAGGGCTTGGGCATCGGGCATTGTCGCTTCGGCCCGCGTTTGACGTTTGCTCAACCTTCGCTTGACGATCGTCCGGTCAATGCGCGGCCTGGGCCGCCAGCGGCTCGGGTTTGGCCCGCAGCGCCCACGACACGCCGACGACGAGCAGCGCGATGCCGGCCAGCGTCGCGCCGCCCGGCGCCTGGCCGCGCAGCATGAACGCATAGGCGAGCGCGGCCAGGGTCTCGAACACGATCAACTGCCCGGCGAGCGTCGTCGGCAGCCGCTGGCTCGCCTGGTTCCAGCACAGCGTGCCGAGCCACGACGCAAAGAAGGCGATCAGGACCATCAGCACGACGTAGAGCGCCGGGCGCGGACCGAACGGCAGCGCGAAGCCGCCCGCGCCGCCAGTGCTCGACCAGATCAGGAAGCCCAGATAGCCGGCGAGCGCCAGCGGTAGCGTCGCCAGCCCCTGCGCAGTCGCCCAGGTCGTCGGCGAGCGGTTCCCGTGCGCTCGCAGCCAGTCGGCGTTGCGCAGCGGGTACCAGGTCCAGCAGGCGACCGCGCCGACGGCGAACAGGGCGCCGAGCGCGTAGGCGGCGAGGTCGGCGCCGGGCGCCAATGCCGCGAGTTCGGCGCGATTCACCATCGCGATGCCGACACCGATCGCGAGCAGCGACGGCGCCAGCCGCGCCCACGGCAGGCGGCCGTCACGGCGCGCGTCGCGCCGGTTCGACACCAGGGCGATCACGACCGGCAGGGTGCCGATGATCATCGTCGGCAGCGGGCCGCCGGCGCGCTGGATCGCCGCGGAGAGGAGCAGGTAGTAGACGATGTTGCCGATAAGCGCGAGCTCGAGCGCCGCCCACCAGTCGGCCCGCGTCAGCGCGCGCAGGCGCCGACGGTCGAGCCAGGCGAGCGGCAGCGCGATGAGGCCGAAGGCGAGGTAGCGGCCGAACGACAGCAGCGCCGCCGGGTAGTCGGGCAGCAGTAGCGGCGCGACGAACACGAACCCCCACATCAACCCGGCGGCCAGCGCATAGAGTGTTCCGATCCACATCCGATGAGTATCGCCGCGCGGCGCAGCGCGGCGCGGCCGGTGCCGGCGGATTGGCCGCGCGGCGGCGGGTGCGGCAACTGGCGCCTCGCCCGGGTGGTGGCGGCGACAATGGACGTTTCGCACTGCGCTCGACACTGCGCGTCACCATCTGGGAGCGAGGCTGGCGGTGGATCAGCTACGGGCCATTCGGGCGTTCGCCCGCATCATCGACGAAGGCAGCTTCGCGAAGGCGGCGCGCGCGCTCGATCTTGCGCCGGCGGTCGTGACGCGTCTGATCGCCGAGCTCGAGGCGCACCTGGGTGCGCGCCTCGTCAACCGCACGACGCGTCGGCTCGTGCTGACCGATGCCGGCGAGGCGTATCTGCAGCGCGTTCGTCGCATCCTGATCGAGGTCGAGGAGGCCGACGCGCTCGCCGGCTCTTCCACCTCCGAGCCGCGCGGGCTGCTTCGCGTGCTGCTGCCGCCGGCCTTCGCGGTGCACCAGATCGCCAAGCACCTGCCGCGTTTTCGCGCCCGCTTTCCGCGCGTGACGCTCGAGTTTTCCGTCCCCGGGCCGGTCGAGACGGTGGACGAGAACTTCGACGTCACGATCCTGATGCTCGGGCGCAAACCTCTCGCCGGGGATTTCGTCGCCTGGCGGCTGGCGCGCTCCGAAGTGATCCTGTGTGCCGCGCCCGACTACCTGGATCGCCGCGGGCGGCCGCAGCACCCACATGAACTGGCACAGCACGATTCGATCATGCCGACGCTGCCGAACGGGCCGCGCGAGCTGACCTTCCATCGCGGCGGCGGCGACGCCGCGGGCGGCGAGAGCATCACGGTCGTGCCGCCGATCGCGATACTCGACACCAACCACATCGACACCAACTACGCCGTCGCGCTCGCCGGCATGGGCATCACCGGCCTGCCGTCGTTCGTCGCCGAGGATGCGCTGCTCGAACACGCGCTCGAGCGCGTGCTGCCGCAATGGCATCTGCTCGATGTCGCGGTCCATGCGGCCACGCCGACGCGCAAGTACCTGCCGGCGCGCACACGCGCCTTCATCGACTTCCTGGTCGAGACCTTCGGCGGCGAGGACGCCGACCCCTGGCTGAAGGCGGCCGGCTGCGAGACGCCGGCGCCGACGACGACGCCGACGCCGGATCAGAACGTGTAGCCGACCTCGCGCTGCACGCCCTCGACTTCATCGAGCAGGCGCAGCAGCGCATTGAATTCGCGATAGCGCCCGGCGACGCGGCGCGCGTAGGCGAAGAAGCGCGGCAGGTCCGCGCTGTACGCCGGCTTGGCATCGCGGTGCTTCAGGCGGCAGAAGATGCCGAGCACCTTCAGGTGGCGCTGCAAGCCCATCCACTCGAGCTGGCGCCAGAACTCGCCGAAGTCGGCGTCCACCGGCAGGCCGGCGGCGCGCGCCTGCTGCCAGTAGCGCACCGCCCAGTCGAGCTCCCGCTCCTCGTCCCACGAGATGAATGCGTCGCGCAGCATCGACGCCACGTCGTAGCTGATCGGCCCGCAGACGGCGTCCTGGAAGTCGAGGATGCCCGGGTTGGGCGCGCAGACCATCAGGTTGCGCGGCATGTAGTCACGGTGCACCGCGACGCGCGGCTGCGCGAGCGCGCTCGCGACGAGCCGGTCGCAGCTTGTCTGCCACGCGGTGCGTTGGGACTCGGTCCATGCGATGCCGCGCTCACGGCCCACGCACCACTCGGGAAAGAGCGCCAGCTCGCGGCGCAACAGCGCGTCGTCGTAGGGCGGCAGCGTCGACGCATCGACGCGCAACTGCCACTGGACGAGCGCGGCGAAGGCGTCGCGCATCAGCGCCTCGACCCGCCTCGTGTCGCCGCCCGCCACGGCCGCCTGCAGCTCGGCGAGGTACGGGCGCGCACCGAGATCGGCCAGCAACAGGAAGCCCTGCGCCTCGTCGCACGCCAGCACCTGCGGCGCGTGCAGGCCGGCGCGCTCGATCAGGCCCGCCACGTGCACGAAGGGGCGCACGTCTTCCTGCGGCGGCGGTGCGTCCATCACGACGAAACTGTGGTTGGGTCCGCCAGCGCGCCCATCCCCGCGCCCATCCCCGCGCCCATCCCCGCGCCCGTCGATGCGCAGGTAGCGGCGAAAGCTGGCGTCGGCGCTCGCCGGGCGCAGGCTGGCGGCATCGAGCCGGTGCGCTTCGAGCGTCGCCAGCCAGCGCTCGAAGGCGAGTCCGCGCGCAGGATCAGCCCACGTGACTTCGGTGCCGGCAAGCGGGGCGTCGCCATGCGCCACGGGGCCGGGGCCAGGGTCAGCCGAACGAGAGGAAGTGCTCATGGATAATCGATTCTACAAATCGGCTGCTCCGGGTCGAAGGCGTGCGCCGGCGCCGCCCCGTGGATCCGGTTCGGCGAGCCCGCTCTGATCGGCACCTGTTGCGTTCGCTGCTTTCCCTTCATCCCTCCCGCCCGCTGCGCGCGCTTCCCGGCCGAGCAGCGCGGTGCTGCGGGTTCGCGCTCGGGCTCGCGCTGTGCGCGGCGGCGCCGCTGGCCCAGGCCGACGCGGCGCTCGACGACAGCAACGGCATGGGCATCGTGTTGCGCCCGACAGACGCGCTGCGGCCGCCGCCGATCGGTCTGCGCGCCGACGACCGGCCGGTGTTCGTGCGCGCCGACGAGTTGCGCGGCCAGCCCGACCTGATGGTCGAAGCGCTCGGCAATGCCGAGTTGCGACGCGCCGACGTGCGCGTGCGCGCCGAGCGGCTGAGCTACGACCAGGCCAACGACACCGCGCGCGCCGAAGGCAATGTGCGTGTTTCGCATGAGGGCAACATCTTCACCGGGCCCGAGGCCCAGTTGCGGCTCGCGCGATTCGAGGGCTTCGTCGTCAGCCCGAAGTTCACGATCGGCGCCAACGGCGCGTTCGGCACGGCCGAGCGCATCGACATCCTCGACGCCGACCGCGCGGTGGCGACGATGGCGACCTACACGAGTTGCCCGCCCGACGGTTCCGGCGGCCCGGCCTGGCTGCTCAGCGCCGATCGGGTGCAACTCGATTTCAACACCAACGAGGGCATTGCCGAAGGCGCCGTGCTGCGCTTTCTGGGCGTGCCCATCCTCGGCGGGCCGCGCATCAGCTTTCCGCTCACCGATGCCCGCAAGTCGGGCTGGCTGCCGCCCATCATGGCGCTCGACAGCAGCAGCGGCTTCGTCGCGGCGGTGCCGTACTACTGGAACATCGCGCCGAACCGCGACGCGACGATCACGCCCGTCGTGCGGACCCGCCGCGGCCCCGGCGTCGACGGCGAGTTCCGCTACCTCGAGCCGACCTTCGGTGGCCAGGTCCGCGTCGACTGGCTGCCCGACGATCGCGAGACGCACAGCGCACGCTACGCCGCCACCTTCGACCACACGCAGGAGATCGCCGAGAAGTGGGGCCTGCAGGTGCGCAGCCTGCGCGTGTCCGACGACAGCTACTGGAAGGACTTCCCGAATGCGGTGCCGAGCCAGACCCGCCGCCTGCTGACGACCGACGCGATCCTGCAGCGCGACTTTGCGCGCGCGCTCGGCGGCGGTGGCGACTGGACGGTGTACGCAGCCGCGCAGGCGTGGCAGGCGCTGCAGGGCAGCGATCCGGAGAGCCTGATGGCGGTGCCCTACCAGCGACTGCCGCAGGTCGGCGCGCGCACGAGTCAAAGCCTGCAGGGTGGTTTCAAGACCAGCTTCGAGACCGAGTTGAACCAGTTCACGAACCCGGGCGGCGTGCTCGACAGCGGCCGCCTGACCGGCCTGCGCTGGCACGCGATCGGCGACCTGAGCTGGCCGTATGCGACGCCGGGCTGGTCGCTCACGCCCAAGCTGGCGTTCAACGCGGCGAGCTATTCGCTCGATCAGCCGATGGCCGATGGACGGACCAGCGCCTCGCGCATCATCCCGACGGCGAGCCTCGACAGCGGCTGGGTGTTCGAGCGCGGCACCGGCTGGCTCGGGCGCAACATCGTGCAGACGCTCGAGCCGCGCGTGCTGTATGCCTACACGCCGTATGTCGATCAAGCGAACTACCCGATCTTCGACAGCGCGCCGAAGGATTTCAACTTCGAATCGATCTACACCGAGAACGCGTTCTCGGGCATCGACCGCGTCTCCGACGGCAACCAGTTGACGCTCGGTCTGACGAGCCGCGTGATCGACGCGTCGAGCGGCGCCGAGGCGCTTCGCCTGGCTGTCGTGCAGCGCGTGCGCTTTGCCGACCAGCGCGTCACGCCCGACGGGCAGGTGCAGGCGCGGCGCTTTTCCGACGTGCTCGCCTACGGCTCGACGACGCTCATCCCGACGCTCAGTCTCGACGCCTCGGCGCAGTACGACCCCGATGTGCAGGAGCTGTCGCGCATCATCGTCGGCGCGCGCTATTCGCCGGGGCCGTTTCGCACCCTGAGCCTCGCCTACCGGCAGACGCCCGACAAGACCGAGCAGGTGCAGATGGGCTGGCAGTGGCCGATCTACGGCGCGACGCCGGCCGAGCGCGCCCGCGCGGACACGGGCGGCAGCACGCGCAAGTCGGGCGGCGAATGCCGAGGCAGCCTGTACACCGTCGGCCGCATCAACTACAGCGTGAACGACTCCCGCGTGACCGACGGTGTGCTCGGCCTCGAGTACGACGCCGGATGCTGGATCGGCCGTGTCGTCGTCGAGCGGCTGTCGACCGGGTTGAGCGAAGCGACCACGCGCCTGATGATCCAGCTTGAGCTGGTGGGTCTGTCGCGGCTCGGCCCCAGTCCGCTGCAGCTCTTGAAGGACAATATCCCGGGTTACCAACTGCTGCGCGAACGGAGTTCGCCGGCCACTTCCCTTCCCTTCTATGACTGAACCGAGACGCCCGACCCATCTGCTCGCCTGCCTGGCGGCAGCGCTGCTGATGGGTGGTGCGCCCGCGCTGCAGGCCCAGACCGCGCCGGACGGGCCGCGGCCGGGCGACTACATCGTCGCGGTCGTCAATTCGGAACTCGTCACCGCGGGCGAGGTGCAAAAGCGCATCGATCGGGTGCGCCAGGACGCGGCGCGCAACAACGCGCGGCTGCCGTCGGACGCCGAGCTGCGCAAGCAGATCACCGACGCGCTGATCGACGAGCGGGTGTTGATCACCTACGCCCGCGACATGGGCGTCAAGGTCGACCCGGCCGAGATCGATCGCGCGGTCGCCAACATCGCCTCGCAGAACAAGATCACGCTCGACCAGCTGCGCGCCCAGCTGCAGGCCGAAGGCATGGACTACGGGCGCTTTCGCGACACCCTGCGGGATCAGATCGCGGTCGAGCGCGTGCGCGAACGCGATGTGGTCGCGCGCATCCAGCCCACCGACCGCGAGATCGACGCGCTGCTCGACCAGCAACGCGCGGCGGTGGGCGCATCGATCGAATACAACATCGCGCAGATTCTCGTCACCGTGCCCGAAGGCGCGAGCGAAGCCGTCGTCGCCGAGCGCAGGGCGCGCGCCGAGGCCGCGCTTGCCAGGGTCAAGGCGGGCGAGCCGTTCGCGACAGTGGCGAAGGAAGTGTCGGAGGACGCGAACCGCAACAACGGCGGCGAGATCGGCATGCGCCCGGCGGAGCGGCTGCCCGATCTGTTCGTCGAGGCCGTGCGGCCGCTCGCGCCGGGCCAGGTGTCGCCGGCGCTGTTGCGCAGCGGCGCCGGCTATCACGTCCTCAAGCTCGTCGACAAGCGCGACGGCCGCGCCTTCACGATCACCCAGACCCGCGCGCGCCACATCCTGCTGCGCCCTTCGCCGCAGCTCAACCAGGAAGCGGCGCTGCGGCGGCTGGCCGATCTGAAGCGCCAGATCGAGGCCGGCACGATCAGCTTCGAGCAGGCGGCGCGCGACAACTCGGAGGACGGGTCGGCCGCGCAGGGCGGCGAACTCGGCTGGGCGTCGCCCGGGACCTTCGTGCCCGAATTCGAGCGCGCGATCGCCGGCGTGCCCGTTGGCGGCATGACCGACCCGTTCGTGTCGCGCTTCGGCGCGCACCTGGTGCAGGTCGAAGAGCGGCGCAACGTCGAGCTCGACCTGAAGCAGCAGCGCGAGCAGGCGCGCAACGTGCTGCGCGAGCAGAAGTTCGCCGAAGCCTACGCCGAGTGGATTCGCGACCTGCGGGCACGCGCCTATGTCGAGCTGCGCGAACCGCCGTCGTGAGCTGAGCCTCGCGCCGCGCAGCGCCTGATGCGGCACTTCGCGCGCAAGCGCTTCGGTCAGCACTTCCTGGTCGACCCGTTCGTGATCGGCGCCATCGTCGACGCGATCGCGCCGCGCCCGGGCGACGCGCTGGTCGAGATCGGCCCCGGCCTGGGCGCGATGACGCTGCCGCTTGCCGCGCGCTGCGCGACGCTGACCGTGATCGAGCTCGATCGCGACCTCGCCGCCCGGCTCGAGGCGAACCCCGATCTGCGCGTCATCGAAGCCGACGTGCTCGACGTCGACTTCACCGCGCTCGCGCAACGGCTGGGCACGCCGCTGCGGGTGGTTGGCAACCTGCCCTACAACATCTCGACGCCGATCCTGTTCCACCTGCTGGCGCACGTCGACAGCATCGCCGACCAGCACTTCATGCTGCAAAAGGAAGTCGTCGAGCGCATGGCCGCCGCGCCTGGCGGCAAGACCTATGGGCGGCTGAGCGTGATGCTGCAATGGCGCTACGCGATCGACGCCCTGATCGACGTGCCGCCCGGCGCCTTCGATCCGCCGCCGCGCGTCGACTCGGCCGTCGTGCGGATGCGCCCTTTGCCCGCGCCGCCCGGTGTCGACGCCGCGCTGCTCGGCGAGATCGTCACCGTCGCGTTCTCGCAGCGGCGAAAGGTGCTGCGCAACACGCTCGGCCGCTGGCTCGATGCGCGATCGTTCGAGGGCGACTTCGATCTTGCGCGCCGTGCCGAGGAGGTGCCGGTTGCCGGGTACCTCGCGCTCGCGCGCGAACTTGCGCCACCGCGCCATCTACGCGCTGGGGAATGAAAAGAGCGGCCCGCGGGCCGCTCTTCGAGTCAGGCGCGGATTGCGCCTGGCACCGCGTTCAGGCCGCGGTCAGCCACATTGCGGTGTCGAACGCGCTGCTCATCAGCGGCATGTTCATGCCGAAGTTCGCGCTGGCGGCGCTCTTGGTCAGCGGCTTGGCCGGCTTGTCCACGTTGATTTGGGTCCCATCCGTCGCCCGCTCCCATGACCCTTGTTCCTGGGAGCGGGCTACTGAAAAGAATAGAAGCACCTGAACGGTATCTTTCGTTCCCCCCAGAAGTCGGCCGCATCGCGAAAGACGTCGAGCAGCTGCTCGCGCGCCTCGCGGTCGAAGCGGGAGTTGTCGGGGAGCTGCTCGAGGACGACGACGAAGCCGGGCTGCGCACCGGCCTTGTGCACGAGATCGGTCATGCAGTCGTAGAGCGCATCGAGGTTCTTGCCGAAGTGCGGCGGAAACTGGAACCCGGCCGCGATGGCGTCGAGCACATCCTGCTTGGATTGCGCTGTGGTCAGGTTGGCGTACAGGAAGTGCTGGCCGACGGCTTGCGCCGCCTGCGACAGGTCTTCCACGCGGTAGGCACGTATCGACTGGACAATGTTTGGACGGACTGTCTGCAAGAGCATGGTCGCGATCCCCCTTGGTTCAAGAAAAGAAATCTGTCTGGCCTGATCACTGCACGATGCGACGGAAGCTCGAGTAGTGATCGGCGGTGTAGTAGCAGGTGTCGGGCACAGTGGGTTTGTGGCCGCCGCAAACGATGCGCCTCGCGCCCCGATCCTGTGCACCCGGTGTCGGGACGGTGTATTCGCGGTAGTACCCTCGGGCTTCGGCCGGCAACCGCCGTTCGCGGTTGCCGAACACGGCGCCATCCTTGCTGTAGTTGAACGGACCACCGGAGCGGATGGCGACCTCGGTGACTTGGGCTTCCGGCGGCAACTCGGCCCGTGCGACCGTTCCGGCTGGCCCGTTGGAGCCCTTGGCGAGCGCGCCGAGCGGCGAAAACAGAGCCCCGGCGAGCAGTACCACGAGGCACAGTTGTCGACGCGCTTGCGGCGCCCGCAGCGCTCCGAATCGAAACACGGGTTTCCCCTAAATTCTGAAGCGCGAATGGTATCGAAAAGGGCCAAAAATCTCAAGCCCCTGCCCGAAAACAAGGCAATTCCGGGGTGTTGATAGTTGTCGCTCACATTTCTGATAGTGCTTGACGGCGTGTCGGCGCGTGCCTGCGCCATCCGACCTGCGTAAAGTATTGTTGCGCCGCAACAGCGCACCGGGCCCGGCAACCGGGTCCAGGCCCGTCGCTTCTCGCACCAGACTTGTGCGCGCGCCTCAGCCGTAGGCGTACCAGAGCGCCGCGAAGAAGTGGCAGACGCTGCCGCCGAGCACGAACAGATGCCAGACGAAATGCGCGTAACGCACCCGGTTGTCGAGCAGGAAGACGATCGCGCCGAGCGTGTAGGACAGGCCGCCGGCGATGAGCCACGCAATGCCGGGGGCCGGCATGCGCGCGACGAGCGGGCCGATGGCGACGATCGCGACCCAGCCCATCGCGACATAGAGCCCGGTGGAGACCAGTGGATGCCTGAGCCGGTTCAGCAGCTTGATGGCGACGCCGAGCGCGGCGCAGGACCAGACCACGATGAACAGCGTCCAGCCCCAGCCGCCGCGCAGCACGCCGAGCGTGAAGGGGGTGTAGCTGCCGGCGATGAAGAGGTAGATCGCCGCATGGTCGAGCCGGTTGAGCCACACCTTGGCGCGGCTTGCCGGCAGCGCGTGGTAGAGCGTCGAGACCGAGTACAGCAGAATCATCGTCGCCGCGAACACGCTCGCAGCGGCGACATCGGAGGCGCTTCCGCGGGAGGCCGCCTGATGAACGAGAATGGGCAGCGACGCGATCGCGAGCAGGCAACCCAGGCCATGGCTGACCGCGTTGGCGATTTCCTCCCCGAGGGCCTGTGGCCGGTCCGGCGTCAGGGTTTTCATGGGGGTATTGTGCCCGGAGTCCGCTCGTTTGGCGTAAGGTGAGCGCCAGACCGGAGGAGTCCACTTCGGAGTTCGGATCATTTCAACTGGAGATAGAGCATGAGCAAGCGTGATGTGGTTGTATTGGGTGCAGCGCGGTCGGCGATCGGCACGTTCGGCGGGTCTCTCGCAGACATCGAGCCGGCGGAACTCGCCGGCACCGTGATGAAGGAGGCGGTCAAGCGCTCCGGCGTCGACCCGAAGGTGATCAACTACGTCACGGTCGGCAACACGATCCCGACCGAATCGCGCTTCCCCTACGTCGCGCGCGTCGCCGCGATCCAGGCCGGGTTGCCGATGGAGTCGGTCGCGATGTCGGTCAACCGCCTGTGCTCTTCCGGCCTGCAGGGCATCGTGACGACGGCGCAGAACATCCTGCTCGGCGATTGCGACTACGGCATCGGCGGCGGCGTCGAGGTCATGAGCCGCGGCGGCTACCTCAGCCCGGCGATGCGCTCCGGCGCCCGCATGGGTGACACCAAGCTCATCGACATGATGGTGGCGACGCTGACCGACCCGTTCGGCGTCGGCCACATGGGCATCACGGCCGAGAACCTGAACACCAAGTGGGGCATCACCCGCGAGGAGCAGGATGCGGTCGCGGTCGAATCACACCGCAAGGCGGCGGCGGCGATCGCCGAGGGCCGCTTCAAGAGCCAGATCGTGCCGATCGTGAAACAGACGCGCAAGGGCGAGGTGACCTTCGACACCGACGAGCACGTCAAGCCCAACACGACGATGGAGACGCTCGCGAAGATGCGGCCGGCGTTCAAGAAGGACGGCTCGGTGACGGCCGGCAACGCGTCGGGCATCAACGACGGCGCGGCATTCTTCGTCCTGGCCGACGCGGCAGTCGCGGCTGCCGCCGGGCACAAGCCGATGGCGCGCCTCGTGAGCTACGCGGTCGCAGGCGTGCCCAACGAGATCATGGGCGAAGGCCCGATCCCGGCGACCAAGCTGGCGCTGAAGAAGGGCGGGCTGACGCTCGACCAGATGGACGTCATCGAGAGCAACGAGGCGTTCGCCGCGCAGGCGATCGCCGTTTCGCGCGGCCTCGAGTTCGACATGAAGAAGGTCAACCCGAACGGCGGCGCGATCGCGCTCGGCCACCCGATCGGCTGCTCGGGCGCCTTCCTCGCGACGAAGGCGATCTACGAATTGCACCGCAGCGGCGGCAAGTACGCGCTGGTCACGATGTGCATCGGCGGCGGGCAGGGCATCGCCGCGGTGTTCGAGCGGCTCTGAGCCGACTCGGCGATCGCTTGCATCGGCCGCGGCCGGCAGGTTGCCGGCCGGCTGCTGTTTAGACTTCGCGACCTCGCCGCAGCGGCGAGCCTGCTTGGCGTGTCTGCCAAGCAATCGGCAATCGGTTGTCGGCGCGGCGCCCGCCGCGGGCCGCCGCCGGCCCTTGGCGTGGCGTGTCAGCCGGCTTTCAATGTCGGCTCACGCTGCTCGCGCGCGGGCAGCATGACGCCGCTGTTGGGGATGCGCATCGTGCCGTCCTTGTGCGGCTCGAGCAATTCCCCGCTCTCCAGGCGGAACTCGAAGACCCCGGTCGATTCCCAGTGCTCCGCGCCGTCGACGAGTGCTGCGTCGCGCGTCATCTGCTCGTAGCCGCAGACCTTGTACGACCGTCCGTCGGAACCCGTCACGCGGTACGAATCGAGAAGATGCAGTTTTCTGTCCATGGGAGCCTCCGTTCGGGCGCCTGCCGCCCATCAGGACAGACCGGCGGTCGCGGCCGAGGTTCCCCGTTCGTGACCAACGCCTGATCTCGCGCAACCCGGGCGCACCCGACCGCCGATCCCGGCACCCGCGGCAGGATCGGCGAAAAGCGTGTAACATGGTAAGTATTCAAATACTTACCATCTGGCTTTGAACCGGCCGGGTTAAGCACCATGCAGACGAGAATGTCCACCGGCGAGCGCCAGGCCGAGATCGTCATCGCCGCCATTGAGCTTGCCCGAAGCACCAGCCCGGCGCAGATCACGACGCACGACATTGCGGCGGCGATAGGCGTCACCCAGGGCGCCGTGTTCAAGCATTTCGCGACCAAGGAAGCGATCTGGCTGGCCGCGATGAAATGGGTCGCGGGGCAATTGCTCGCGGCCCTGGACGCGGCGGAACAATCGGCACCTTCCGCGCTGGCGGCACTCGACGCCGTGTTCCACGCCCATGTGGCGTTCGTCGTCGCCCATCCCGGCGTGCCGCGCTTCATCTTCCACGAGCTGCAGCAACCGAACGATTCGGCCGTCAAGCAGGAAGTGCGCGCATTGCTGCTGGCCTATCGCAAGCTGCTGCTGCGCCAGTTCGGCGCCGCAATCCGGCAGCGGGCGCTGCCGGCCGACCTGAACCAGCAGGCCGCCGCGACCCTCTTCGTCGGCATCGTGCAGGGGCTCGTCATGCAGTCGATGCTCGACGACAAGCCGGCGTCGATGAAGGTGCAGGCCGACCATGTGTTCGCGATCTACCTGCGCGGCATTCGCGAGAAGAGGCCATGAACATCTCGCGCCTTCTTTCGCGCCCGCTCTGGCGCCGCATCGGCCTCGGTCTGCTCGGCGCCTTGCTGCTGGCCGCGCTGGCCTACGTGGCGATGCGCACCGGCCCGCTGGCGGCGACCCGGGTCACCGTCACCCAGGCCAGCCAAGGCAGCTTCAGCCCGTCGCTGTTCGGCGTCGGCACGGTCGAGGCGCGCTACACCTATCTGATCGGGCCGACCAGCGCCGGGCGCGTGCGCAGCGTCGCGGTCGATGTCGGCGACCGGGTGAAGGCGGGCCAGTTGCTGGCCGAGATGGATCCGGTCGACCTCGCCCAGCGCGTCACCGCGATCGATGCGTCGATGGCGCGCGCAAGAAGCGCCATCGACGCCGCCCAGGCGCAACGCAGCGATGCCCGCGCCCGGCAGGAGCTCGCCGCGATCAATGCGCGGCGCTATGTCGAGCTGGGCGATCAGAACTTCATCAGCCCCGGCGCGGTGGAGGTCAAGCTGCAGGAGCAGAGCTCGGCCGAGGCAGCGACGAGCGGCGCCGAGGCGAACCTCACGGCAGCGCGCCACGAGCTGCGACGCCTCGAAGCCGAGCGTGCCGCGCTGGGCCAGCAACTCGACAACCTGCGCCTGCTGGCCCCGGTGGATGGCCTCGTCATCAGCCGCGAAGCGGAAATGGGCTCCACCGTCGTTGCCGGGCAGGCCGTGCTGCGGCTCATCGAGCCGGCATCGCTGTGGGTGCGCCTGCGCCTGGACCAGGGCCGCTCGGCCGGGCTGGCCGCCGGCCTGCCGGCATCGATCGCGCTTCGTTCGGCGCCGGGCGCGCCGCTCGCCGGCAAGGTCGCCCGCGTCGAGGCGACGAGCGACAGCGTGACCGAGGAGCGCGTGGCCCTGGTGTCGTTCGACACGCTGCCGCAAGGCCTCTCGACCGGCGAGCTGGCCGAGGTCACCCTGACCCTGCCGCGCACGGCGCCGGCGCTGCTGCTGCCCAACGCCAGCATCAGGCACGTCGGCGACCAGCCCGGCGTCTGGCGCGTCGAAGGAGACGGCCTGCGCTTCGCGCCGGTGCGCATCGGCCAGGCCAGCCTCGACGGGCAGGTGCAGATTCTCGAAGGGCTGGGCGCCGGCGACGCCGTGGTGGTGTACGGCGAACGCGAGCTGGCGCCGGGGCGCCGCATCAAGATCGTCGAATCGCTGGCGGGCGCGCGCCCATGATCAGCCTCGCCGGCCGCGACATCCTGCACTCGTGGGGCAAGTTCGTGCTCACCGGGGTCGGGCTCGGGCTGCTGATCGGCGTCACGCTGACGATGGCCGGCGTCTACCGCGGCATGGTCGACGACGCCCGCGCGCTGCTCGACAACAGCGGCGCCGACCTGTGGGTGGTGCAGCAGGACACGCAGGGGCCTTACGCCGAGGCGTCAAGCCTGCGCGACGACGTCGTGCGCAGCGTGCTCGGCCTGCCCGGCGTGGCGCGCGCCGCCAACGTCACCTACCTGACGATGCAGGTGCGCAAGGGTGAGGAAGAAGTGCGCGCGATGATCGTCGGCTTCGAGCCCGGTCAGCCGGGCGCGCCCGGCTATCTGGTGGCCGGCCGCCACATCACGCGCAACCACTATGAAGCTGTGGCCGACGTGCGCACCGGCTTCGCGCTGGGAGACCGCATCCGCATCCGGCGCCACGACTACACGGTGGTGGGGCTGACGCGGCGCATGGTGTCCTCGGGCGGCGACCCGATGGTCTTCATCCCGCTCGCCGACGCCCAGGAAGCGCAGTTCCTCAAGGACAACGACGCCATCCTCAACGAGCGCGCGCGCACCGCCGCCAACCCGGCCCTGAACCGGCCCGGCGTGCCGGGCTTGCTCGAAGCGGTGCAGGCCGCGCAAGCCAGCAACCGCAACGTCAACGCCGTGCTGGTGCAGGTGCGTGCCGGGATGTCGGCCGACGAGGTTGCCGAGCCGATCAGGCGCTGGAAGCGACTGGAGGCGTTCACCCGTGCGCAGATGGAGGAGATCCTGGTGGCCAAGCTGATTGCCACTTCGGCGCGGCAGATCGCCATGTTCCTCGTCATCCTGGCCGTCGTCAGCGCGGCCATCGTGGCCTTCATCATCTACACCATGACGCTCGGCAAGATCCGCGAGATCGCCGTGCTCAAGCTCATCGGCACACGCAACCGCACGATCGCCGGCATGATCCTGCAGCAGGCTTTGGGGCTGGGCCTGATCGGCTTCGTCATCGGCAAGGTCAGCGCCACGTTCTGGGCACCGATCTTTCCGAAGTACGTGTTGCTCGAATCCGGCGACGCCGCGCGCGGCCTGGTGGCCGTGATGGTCATCTGCGCGCTGGCCAGCACGCTGGCGATTCGCGCCGCACTGAAGGTCGACCCGGCCGCGGCCATCGGCGGCTGACATGTCCGAGCCCGGCATCCTCATCGAAGGCCTGCGCAAGCGCTATGGCCGGGGCGACACGGCGGTCGATGCGCTGAAGGACGTCAACATGTCGGTCGCCCCCGGCGAAGTGGTCGGCCTGATCGGCCCCTCGGGCTCCGGCAAGAGCACGCTGCTGAAATGCCTGGGCGCGGTGATCGAGCCGACGGGCGGGCGCATGGTCCTCGGTGGCGACGTCATCTACGACGATGGCTGGAAGATCACCGATCTGCGCGCGCTGCGGCGCGACCGCATCGGCTTCGTGTTCCAGGCGCCCTACCTGATCCCGTTTCTCGATGTCACCGACAACGTCGCCTTGATGCCGATGCTGTCCGGGCGGCCCAACGCCGAGGCGCGGGCGCGCGCACTCGAGTTGCTGACGGCGCTCGACGTCGCGCACCGCGCCAAGGCGCAGCCGTCCGAGCTGTCCGGCGGCGAGCAGCAGCGGGTGTCGATCGCGCGCGCACTGGCCAACCGGCCGCCGGTGATCCTGGCCGACGAGCCGACGGCGCCGCTGGACAGCGAGCGCGCGCTGGCGGTGGTGCGCATCCTCAACCGCATGGCCACACAGTACGACACCGCCATCATCGTCGTGACGCACGACGAAAAGATCATCCCGACCTTCAAGCGCATCTATCACATCCGCGACGGCCACACCGAAGAAGAGGCCGGGCAAGGGCAGGCGCTGTAGCCGCGCGGGACTGAAACGCACTTGAACCCGCGGTTCATGCCACGTTCATGTGACGGCAGGCACGATGCGAAGCATGTTCAACCGATCGTCGCCACGACGAGAAAGGATTCACCGATGACACCCATGACTTTGCGCCGTACTGCCCTGGCAGCCGTGGTCGCTGCCGCCTCGCTGAGCGCCCTGGCGCAGAGCGCCACACCCCCCGCGGAGACCGCACCGATGACCATGATGCAGGTGCTGGAGCGCATCACCGCGCAGGGCTATCGCGACGTGCGCGAGATCGAATTCGAGGACGGCCGGGTCTACGAAATCAAGGCCACCAACGACAAGGGCCAGCGCGTCGAGTTGCACATCGACGCGCGCAGCGGCGAGGTGCTGAAGCAGAAGATCAAGAGCAAGTGATCGCCCTCGTGACGCTGTTCATCTGGGCCGCGTTTGCCCTGTGGGCGCTGGTGTGGACCGCCTTCGCCGTGGCCGGGTCGGCGCTGATCCACTGGGGCGCGGGCCTGCTCGCATCCGGTGAGGCGGCGCAGCCGGGCCGGACGGTGGCCTCGCTGCCGCTGCCGCCGTGGCTCGCGCGCCGGGTCGACGTCGAGACCCGCCATGCCATGCGCGACGGCATCGTGCGGGCGCTCGAATCGGCGCAGCAAGCCCTGCCCCGGCTGGGCTCGCTGTTGCAGTGGTTGCTGGCGCTGACCTGGCTGCTGTGGGCGGTGGGCATCGGGTTGATCCTGCTGCCGGCCTTCGGCGCACAGTTGCTGCTGCGCCGCTTCAGCCGGCGCGCGCCGCTGGCAGCGGCGTAGCTCGGCGTGCATGGGCCGCGCCGGCGCAGCCCGCCGCCTCGGCGGCTGGCGCGGCGGTGAGGGCGGGTGAGGATATGCTCGCAATCCGAACCGGTTGCCGAACACCCATGCTGCGCCTCACCACCCTGCTGACCATCGCCTTGGCCGCCGGCCCCGGCTTCGGCGAGACCGTCACCCGCTACGACGGCCTGTGTGACGCATCGGCCGCGGTGGCCCTGGATGCGCGCCATTTCGTCGTCGCCGGCGACGAGGACAACACGCTGCGCATCTTCGAGCGCGGCGAGCCCAAAGTGCGGGCCAGCGTGCCGCTCGGCGCCTTCTTGCATGCCCGCAAGACCGAGGCCGATCTGGAGGCGGCGACCCGCATCGGCGAGCGCATCTACTGGATGGGCTCGCTCAGCCGCGACGGCAAGGGCCGGCTGGCGCCGCATCGCGACCGGCTGTTCGCGACGGACATCGCCACTGACAACGCCAAAGAAAACGCCGGCACGCCGCCGACGCTGCAGCCGGTCGGCAAGGCGCCGGTGCGCCTGCTCGAAGCGCTGGTGGCGAGCGACGCCGGCCGCGCCTGGCAGCTCGCCGAGGCGGCACGCAAGGCGCCGGAAGCGCCTGGCGGTTTGAACGTCGAGGGCCTGACGCACACGGCGGACGGTGCGCTGTTGATCGGTTTTCGCAACCCGCTGCGCGAGGGCAAGGCGCTGGTGCTGCCGCTGCGCAACCCGGTGCAGACGATCGAAGGCGAGGCGCCGGAGTTCGGCGCCGCCATCGCGCTCGACCTGGGCGGCCGCGGCGTGCGGGCGATGACGCGCGTCGCCGACGGCTACCTGGTGGTCGGCGGGCCCACGGCAGACGAAGGCACGTTCGCGGTCTTCCACTGGCGTGGCGGCGCGGACACGCCGCAGCGTCTGGCGCAGCCCGCGCTGGGCACGCTGCGGCCCGAGGCGCTGTTCGGCTGGCCCGGCACGCCGCGCTTCCAGCTGCTCAGCGACGACGGCGGCATCGAGATGCGCGGCAAGGAATGCAAGCGACTCAAGGTGGCCGAGCAGCGTTTCCGCAGCCTTGAGTTCGAACCTTTCTAGGCGGCGACATGGCAGACGACAAGCAGGCGCCCGAGATCATCATGTTCGTGCGCCACGGGGAGAAGCCCGGGGAGGGGTCCAAGCCGCACGGCGTCAACCCCCACGGCGAGCACGACGGGCACTCCCTCTCGGTGTTGGGCTGGACCCGGGCCGGCGCCCTGGCAGGTCTGTTCGCGCATGCGCCTTCCAGGGCCCATCCCCATGTCGTGCGGCCTGGCCGCATCATCGCGACCCGGCCTACCGAAGAGGCGAAGAGCAAGCGCGAAATCCACACCGCGCGGCCGACGGCAGAACGCCTGAAGCTCGAGGTCGAGGCCACGCACACCCACGGCAATGAAGCCGAGCTGACGAGAGAAGTGCTTGCCAAGCCCGAGTCGGTCCTGATCGTCTGGCATCACGGCACGATGGCGAAGATCGTCCGCCACTTCCCGGTCGTCAACCCCGACGACATCCCCAAGCATTGGCCGGACGAGCGATTCGATCTGATTTGGGTGCTGGTGCGTCAGCCGGGCGAGGAACTGGCCTACCGCTTCGTCTCCGTGCCGCAGATGCTGCTGGCCGACGACGCGGAGACGGGCTGAGCCCGAGGCCCGACCTTCGCCGACATCCCGCGGCGGTGTCACTTGCCAATGCAGAAGTGCCCGAAGATTTCGCCAAGCAGATCGTCCGCGCTGAACTGGCCGGTGATCTCGCCGAGCGCTTCGTGCGCGAGGCGCAGCTCCTCGGCCAGCAATTCGAGTGCCGGCGCCGGCTGCTCGAGTCCCGCGCAAGCCACGTCGATGTGAGACTGCGCCCGCCGCAGCGCGTCCACATGGCGCGCACGGGCCGTGTACACGCCCTCGGGTTGGGCGTGCCAGCCGGCGAGATCGAGCAGTCGCGCGCGCAGCGCGTCGAGGCCCTCGCCGGTGCGCGCCGACAGCACGATGGCGTGAGTGGGCACATTCGGCGCGGCGCGCAAATCGGCCTTGTTGTAGACATGCACGAGGTTGCGTTCGAAGCCGGTCAGGCGCGCGCCGATCGCCGCCTCTTCGGCGTCGTAGGCCGGCTCGCCGCATCGGGTCAGGTCGTGCAGAAAGAGGACGGCATCCGCCTGCGCGGCTTCGTCCCACGCGCGCTCGATGCCGATGCGCTCGACCTCGTCGGCCGCCGCAGGATCCTCGCGCAGGCCTGCGGTGTCGGTCACGTGCAGCGGCACGCCCTCGATCTGGATCGTCTGGCTGACCTTGTCGCGCGTCGTGCCGGCGATCGGTGTGACGATCGCCAGCTCGGCACCCGCGAGGGCGTTCAGGAGTGAGCTCTTCCCGACGTTCGGCAACCCGGCGATCACGACCCGGATGCCGTCGCGCAGCAGTGCGCCCTGGCGCGCCCGGTCGAGCACGGCGCCGAGCGCCGCGGCGATGCGGCCGAGCCGCTCGCGCGCGTTGGCGCGCTGCAGGAAGTCGATCTCTTCCTCGGGAAAGTCGAGTGTCGCCTCGACCAGGGTGCGCAGCGCGATCAACTCGTCGCGCAGCAAATGGATCTCGTTCGAGAACGCGCCCGACAGCGAACGGCTCGCCGAGCGCGCCGCCGCCTCGGTGCTGGCATCGATCAGGTCCGCCACCGCTTCGGCCTGCGCGAGGTCGATGCGGCCGTTCAGGAAGGCGCGCTGCGTGAACTCTCCGGGCTCGGCCAGACGCATGCCGAGGTGAGCGCCCGCTTGCAGGCAACGCGCCAGCAGCAGTTGCAGCACGACCGCACCGCCATGCGCCTGCAGTTCCAGCACATCTTCGCCGGTGTACGAATGCGGGGCGGGGAACCAGATCGCCAGCCCCTGGTCGATCGCCTCGCCTTCGGCGTCGAGGAAGGGCAGAAAGCTCGCGTGACGGGGCTTCAGGCTGCGGCCGCAAAGCGCCTGAACGAGCGACGCGAGATCGCGCCCCGATGCGCGCACGATGCCCACCGCGCCGCGCCCTGGCGCGGTCGCGATGGCGACGATCGGATCATGGTGGCGCGACAGCATGCGCGCATTTTCGCGCGCGGCACCCGGAGGTCCGGCGCCCGGGCCGGCGACGACGCTACTTGCCGAGCACGCCGAGCCGCTTGTTGATGAAATACTGCTGCGCGATCGACAGGATGTTGTTCGTCAGCCAGTACAGCACGAGGCCGGCCGGGAAGACGAAGAACATCGCCGAGAACACGAGCGGCATGATCCACATCATCTTGGCCTGCACCGGATCGGGCGGCGTCGGATTGAGCCAGGTCTGCAGCAGCGAGCTGAGCGTCATCAGGATCGGCAGGATGAAGTACGGGTCGCGCGCCGAGAGGTCGTGGATCCAGAGAATCCAGGGCGCGTTGCGCATCTCGACGCTGGACAGCAGCACCCAGTACAGCGCGATGAAGAACGGCATCTGCACGAAGATCGGCAGGCACCCTCCCAGCGGGTTGACCTTTTCTTCGCGGTAGACGCGCATCATCTCCTGCTGCATCTCCTGCGGCTTGTCCTTCAGCCGTTCACGCAGCGCCATGACCTTCGGGTTGATCGCCTTCATCTTGGCCATCGACGCGTAGGCCTTCGCGTTGAGCGGGTAGAACGCGATCTTGAGCAGCACGACGAGCGCGACGATCGACCAGCCCCAGTTGCCGAGCACTGCATGCAGTTGCGTCAGCAGCCAGAACAGCGGCTTGGCAAGGATCGTGAACCAGCCGTAGTCCTTGACGAGTTCGAGGCCGGGCGCGAGCGCGCTCAGCTTGTTCTCTTCCTGCGGGCCGACGAACAGCGTCGTGTCGAAGACCTTGTTCGCCCCGGCGTCGATCGTTCCGAGCGGCACGAGCATGCCGACGGCGTACAGATTGGTGTCGACCTTGCGCGTGAAGAACTCGCGCGGCAGCTTGTCGGGCAGCAGCCAGGCCGATGCGAAGTAGTGCTGCACCATCGCGACCCAGCCGGTGGTGCCGCTCGTCGCGTGGTCGGGCTTCTCGTTCGGCGCACGCTTCTCGATGTCCTTGAACGCGATCTTCTTGAACTTGTCCGTCTCGTCGTAGACCGCCGGGCCGGTGAAAGTGAAGTAAAAGCTCGACTCGCCCTCCGGCGCGTTGCCGTCGCGCACGAGCTGGAGGTAGACCTGCGGCGTGATCGGCGCCGCCGACACGTTCTCGACCTCGAGCTTCACGTCCACCGTGTAGCTGCCGCGCGTGAAGGTGTAGGTCTTGGCGAGCCGCGCGCCGCCGACCTCGGGCGACTCGAACCGCACCTTCAGCGTGTCGCTGCCGGCGGCCATCTCGCGCGGGCCCGGCACCCAGTGCATCGCCGTCAGGTGCGTCGGCAGCGGCGCGCTGCCCGGCGCCCCGATCAGGCCGGATTGCGCGAGGTAGACGCGTTGCGCGGTTCGATCGAGCAGAACGACGTTGCGGCTGTGATCGTGAGGATCGACCTGCTTGAGCAACTCGACCTTGACCGGGTCGCCGCCCTGGCTGTCGAATGTGAAGGCGACGACGTCGGTCTTGACGGTGACCTGCTCGGCTACCGGCGTACTCGCGGCTGGTGAGGCCGGTAGTGCACCAGGCAGTGCACCAGGCAGTGCGGACGGCGATGCTGCCGCCGGCGCGCCTTGCGCCACGGTTGTCGACGCTGGCGGTACCGCGCCCGCGGGGGCTGCTGTCGCGCCAGGCACGGCGGACGCGGCGTGCGGCGCGGCCGCCTTGGTCGCCGGCGCCGGGCCGAACAGCGACGGTTCGCCGTTGTGCTTGTTCCAGCCATCCCACAGCAGAACAAGCGACATCGAAAACACCACCCACAGCAGGGTGCGGCGAATATCGTTCATGGAGCAGTCTTGGTAGATGAAGTCGGGGCCGCGGGCGCCTCGGATGCCGGCGTGTACCAGGCGAACAGCCGCGGCCGCTCGGCAGGCACCGGATCGAGCCCGCCGTCACACCAGGGATGGCAGCGCAACACGCGTCGCGCGCTGAGGTACACGCCCGCGCCCGCACCGTGCGTTTCGAGCGCACCGAGCGCGTAGACGGAGCAGGTCGGCTCGAAGCGGCACTGCGAGCCTATCCAGGGGCTCAGCAGCAAGCGGTAGCCGCGCACCAGCAGGATCAGCGAGCGGCGCGGCAGGTCGCGCAGGGAAACAAGCATGGCAGGTCCGCCTAGGTTCTTGCGCCGCACTTCGACAGCAGCGCGTCGATCTCGACGCGCGCCGCGCTGCGCAGCGCGCCCGATGCAGCGCTCGGGAACGCGCCGCGATCGAAGGGTGCGCGCAGGCGGACAACCCAGAGCCCGGGCTCGAGCCCGTTCGCGGCGGCGTCGACACGCCGTGCGGCAGAGCGGATCTGGCGCTTGATCAGCGTGCGCGTGACGGCACGCCGGGCGTGGCGTTTCGGCACGACGGCGCCGAGCCAGGCCTGCGGTACGCGCTGGCTGGCAAGGTCAGCTAGCACCCGGTCATCCACAGCCTGTTGACAAACCGGTTCAGCTTCTGTGGATAACTTGTTATCGGCGGCCTCTGAGTGGCCTGGGACGGCGTCCGGCTTCTTGCCCGGCCGGCTCGGCTGCCCGCTCGCGAAGTGCACGGCGAAGTGCGGGCTGCGCGCGCGCGCAGGTTGCGCCAGCACGCGCTCAAAGTCTTCCGATCGCACGATGCGACCCAGCACGGGGCGCTATTGGCGACTGCGCGTGCGCCTCAAACAGCCAGCCGCTTGCGGCCCTTGGCGCGGCGCGCGTTGATGACCGCGCGTCCGCCGCGCGACTTCATGCGCACGAGAAAACCGTGCGTGCGGGCACGGCGAACCTTGGAGGCTTGATAGGTACGTTTCATTTGGGGTCCTTCTGCGTCGCGCCCGGCCTGCACCGGTGGCGCCGGTCGGCAAGTCGCTGGGGGTTGTGCGGGGGGTTGTGATGTCGGCCGGTTGTCGCGACATGCGCAACGGGCATCTCGCTGTGGCGCGCTGCCTGCGCGCTCGAACGCTGCGGCGGCCCCGGCTGTCCGGGGGCAGCGCGCCGCGCCCCATTCTTCACGAGGATGCCCACCGAGATGCGGGAAACCGAGTATTACACCAAAAACCCCCTTTTCAGTCAACGACTTGCGCCGCAGACTGCGGGTTTGCGCGCGGCTGCAGGCGTTCTTCGAACTGTGGATAACGTCCCCGAACGCGGCCTTGTGGACTTACAATCGGCTGTTCCGAGGAGAAGTTTTCCACAGCATGAGCGCCGACCTGTGGCACCGGAGTTGCGATCGTCTCGCGGCCGAGTTGCCGGAACAACAATTCAACACCTGGATCCGCCCGCTCCCCGACGCCGAGATCACCGAAAGCGGTGACGCGGCCACCGTAGTCTCGGTGCGCGTACCCAACCGTTTCAAGCTCGACTGGATTCGAAACCAGTACGCGGGGCGGATCGAGGCCGTCCTGAGCGAAGTCGCGGGGCGGCCGGTGCGGTTCGAGCTGACGCTCGCGCCGCGCGAGCCCACGGACGGCGCGCGCAATGGCAGCAGCGTGCTGCCTGCGCACGAGCCATCCTCCATTGGTGCGCCATCGAGGTCCCAGTCGCAGGCGACGGCCTCGGCCGCGCCGACACTGCCGCGCAACAAGCTGAACCCGGCGCTGACCTTCGACACCCTGGTGCCGGGTCGCGCCAACCAGATGGCGCGCACCGCCGCCCTGCACGTCGCCGGCGCGCCGGGTGCGATGTACAACCCGCTCTTCATCTACGGCGGCGTCGGGCTCGGCAAGACGCACCTCGTGCATGCGGTGGGCAACGCGCTGCTGGCCGACCGGCCCGACGCGCGCGTGCTCTACCTGCACGCCGAGCAGTTCATCAGCGACGTGGTGAAGAACTACCAGCGCAAGACATTCGATGAACTCAAGGCCAAGTACCACTCGCTCGATCTGCTGCTGATCGACGACGTCCAGTTCTTCGCCGGCAAGGAGCGCACGCAGGAGGAGTTCTTCAACGCCTTCGAGGCGCTGCTCGCCAAGCGCGCGCACATCATCATGACGAGCGACACCTACCCGAAGGGGCTCGCCGACATCGACCTGCGGCTCACGTCGCGCTTCGACGCGGGGCTGACGGTGGCGATCGAGCCGCCCGAGCTCGAGATGCGGGTTGCGATCCTGATCAGAAAGGCCGAGGCCGAGGGCACGACGATGCCCGAGGAAGTCGCCTTCTTCGTCGCCAAGAACGTGCGTGCCAACGTGCGCGAGCTCGAAGGTGCGCTGCGCAAGGTGCTCGCCTATTCGCGCTTCAGCCAGAAGGAGATCAACATCCAGCTCGCGCGCGACGCGCTGAAGGACCTGCTGTCGATCCAGAACCGGCAGGTCGGCGTCGAGAACATCCAGAAGACGGTGGCCGACTTCTACAAGATCAAGGTCGCCGACATGTACAGCAAGAAGCGCCCGGCATCGATCGCGCGGCCGCGCCAGATCGCGATGTACCTCTCCAAGGAAATGACGCAGAAGAGCCTGCCCGAGATCGGCGAGCTCTTCGGCGGGCGCGACCACACGACGGTGCTGCATGCGGTGCGAAAGATCGGCGCCGAGCGGCAGAAGAACACCGAACTCAACCAGCAGCTGCACGTGCTGGAACAGACACTCAAGGGATGACCCGAGATCTTGCCGATGTCAAGGCACAAGCCTGGGGACAAGTTCTCTGCAAGCTGCCACTTGTCCACAGCAAGGTCGCCGCAGCGCGACTTGTTGGCTCCGACTCCCGCTCTTGCATGGCCCTCGCACACATGGTTTACCGGGACGTAAACGGTTGATCGAAAAGGGGAAAATGGCGTTCTCCACAGATCGTCGCGACCCCTACTACAACGACTAAGCTAAAGAGGTTCACATGATTGTCTTGAAGGCTGCGCAAGAAAAAGTGCTGAACGCACTCCAGGCCGTCTCCGGCATCGTCGAACGACGGCACACGCTGCCGATCCTCGCCAACGTGCTGATCCGCAAGCAGGGCGCAAACGTCGAGTTCACGACGAGCGATCTCGAGATCCAGGTGCGCACGACGGCCGACTTCGAAGGCGCGGCCGACACCTTCTCGACCACCGTCGGCGCGCGCAAGCTGATCGACATCCTGCGCTCGATGCCGGCCGATCAGATCGTGAGCCTGTCCGCCGCCCAATCCAAGCTCACGCTGCAGGGCGGCAAGAGCCGCTTCACGTTGCAGACGCTGCCTGCGGACGACTTTCCGCTGGTGCAGGAGGCGGCCGATTTCGGCCCCGCCTTCAGCGTGCCGCAGAGGACGCTCAAGAGCCTGATCGACCAGGTGCACTTCGCGATGGCGGTGCACGACATCCGCTACTACCTGAACGGCATCCTGTTCGTCGCCGAGGGCAAGAGCCTGATCCTCGTCGCGACCGACGGCCACCGGCTTGCGCTCGCACAGGCAACACTCGAGGTCGAAATTCCGAAGCAGGAGGTGATCCTGCCGCGCAAGACGGTGCTCGAGTTGCAGCGCCTGCTGCGCGACGACAAGGACAGTGCCGACAGCGCGATCGAGATGCGCTTTGCCGGCAACCAGGCCAAGTTCAGCTTCTCGGGCATGGAGTTCGTGACCAAGCTCGTCGAAGGCAAGTTCCCGGATTTCAACCGCGTCATCCCGAAGGGTCACAAGAACGCCGTGACGCTGGGCCGGGCGCCGCTGCTGGCCTGCCTGCAGCGTGCGGCGATCCTGACGAGCGAGAAGTTCAAGGGCGTGCGCGTGAACATCGAGCCCGGCACGCTGCGCATCGCGTCGAGCAACGCCGAGCAGGAAGAGGCGAAAGAGGAGCTCGAGATCGACTACGCGGGCGACGCGATCGAGATCGGCTTCAACGTCACCTACCTGATCGACGTGCTGACCAACCTGAACGTCGAGATGGTGCGCATCGAACTGCAGGACGGCAACTCGAGCGCGCTGATCACCGCGCCCGACGTCGACGGTTTCAAGTACGTCGTGATGCCGATGCGGATCTAGCCGCCTTTGGCGGCCAGATCCGCTGCGCGGTGAAATGGGGCACCCCCCTGCCCCCCGCCGAGCGGGGGGTTTTACTTTTCAGATTGAAGTTGAAAAAGACCGTTATGAGTGAAGACAACAAGCCCGTGGACCCGAACGGCGTGCACGTCGGCAGCGTGGCGCAAGTGGTGGCGGCGTCGACCGGCTCTGCCGCGTCGATCGCCTACGGCGAGGGCTCGATCCAGATCCTCGAAGGGCTTGAGGCGGTGAGGAAGCGCCCCGGCATGTACATCGGCGACACGTCCGACGGCACCGGCCTGCACCACCTCGTGTTCGAGGTCGTCGACAACTCGATCGACGAGGCGCTCGCCGGCCACTGCGACGAGATCGTCGTCACGATCCATTCCGACAACTCGATCTCCGTCACCGACAACGGCCGCGGCATCCCGACCGGCGTCAAGATGGACGACAAGCACGAGCCCAGGCGCAGCGCGGCCGAGATCGCGCTGACCGAACTGCATGCCGGCGGCAAGTTCAACCAGAACAGCTACAAGGTCTCGGGCGGGCTGCACGGCGTCGGCGTGAGCTGCGTGAATGCGCTGTCGAAGTGGCTGCGCCTGACGATCCGGCGCGACGGCCAGGTGCACCAGCTCGAGTTCCGCCAGGGCTTCACGCAGGACCGCGTGATCGAGGTGCGCGACGGCGTCGAGACCTCGCCGATGAAGATCACCGGCGCCACCGAGAAGCGCGGCACCGAGGTGCACTTCCTGCCCGACGAGACGATCTTCACCAACATCGACTTTCACTACGAGGTGCTCGCCAAGCGTCTGCGCGAACTCTCGTTCCTGAACAACGGCGTCAAGATCCGCCTCGTCGACGAGCGCAACGCGAAGGAGGACAACTTCGCCTACGCCGGCGGCGTGAAGGGCTTCGTCGAATACATCAACCAGGGCAAGACGACGCTGCACCCGAACATCTTCCACGCCCTCGGCGACAAGATGAGCGAGTTCAACACCAACGTCGGCGTCGAAGTCGCGATGCAGTGGAACGACGGCTACAACGAGAGCGTGCTGTGCTTCACCAACAACATCCCGCAGCGTGACGGCGGCACCCACCTGACCGGGCTGCGCGCGGCGATGACGCGCGTCATCAACAAGTACATCGACGACAACGAACTCGCGAAGAAGGCGAAGGTCGAGGTCGCGGGCGACGACATGCGCGAGGGACTCGCCTGCGTCGTCAGCGTCAAGGTGCCCGAGCCCAAGTTCAGCAGCCAGACCAAGGACAAGCTCGTCAGCAGCGAGGTGCGCGGGCCGGTCGAAGAGATCGTCTCCAAGCTGCTGACCGACTACCTGCTCGAGAACCCGAACGACGCCAAGATCATCTGCGGCAAGATCGTCGACGCCGCGCGTGCGCGCGAGGCGGCGCGCCGCGCGCGCGAGATGACGCGCAGGAAGGGCGTGCTCGACGGCATGGGCCTGCCCGGCAAGCTCGCCGACTGCCAGGAGAAGGACCCGGCGCTGTGCGAGATCTACATCGTCGAGGGCGACTCGGCAGGCGGCTCGGCCAAGCAGGGGCGCGACCGCAAGTTCCAGGCGATCCTGCCGCTGCGCGGAAAGATCCTCAACGTCGAGCGTGCGCGCTTCGAGAAGCTGCTGACGAGCAACGAGATCCTGACGCTGATTACCGCGCTCGGCACGAGCATCGGCAAGGACGAGTTCAACCCCGACAAGCTGCGCTACCACCGCATCATCCTGATGACGGACGCCGACGTCGACGGCGCGCACATCCGCACGCTGCTGCTGACCTTCTTCTATCGCCAGATGCTCGAGCTCGTCGAGCGCGGCCACATCTACATCGCGCAGCCGCCGCTCTACAAGGTCAAGCTCGGCAAGGAAGAGCAGTACCTGAAGGACGGCCATGAACTCGACGCCTACCTCTTGAAGGTGGCGATGAAGGATGCGCGTCTCGAAACAGGCGTCGCCGGCGCCGCGATGCTCGAAGGCGAAACGCTCGCCGCGCTCGCGCGCCAGTACGTGCTGGCGAACAACGTCGTCGAGCGCCTGAGCAAATGGATGGACGTCGAGGCGCTGCGCGCGATCGCCGACGGCCTCGAAGTCAACCTCGACACGCTCGAGGCCGCGGAGACCTCGGCGCTGGCGTTGAAGGACGCACTGCACGACGCCGAGGTGAGTGCCGAGTTCGACGCCCGCACCGACAAGCACATCCTGCGCATCGGCCGCAAGCATCACGGCAACACCAAGAGCAGCGTCATCACGGCCGACTTCGTGCACGGTGCCGACTACGAGGCGCTGAGCCTTGCCGGCCGCACCTTCAAGGGCCTGGTCGGCGAGGGCGCGGTCGTCAAGAAGGGCGAGGGCGAGCGCCAGAAGGAAGCCAAGGTCGACGACTTCCGCGCCGCGATGGCCTGGCTGATGCAGCAGGCCGAATCGAGCGTCGGCCGCCAGCGCTACAAGGGCCTGGGCGAGATGAACCCGGTGCAACTCTGGGAAACGACGATGGACCCCGCCGTGCGCCGCCTGCTGCGCGTGCAGATCGACGACGCGATCGAAGCCGACCGCGTCTTCACAATGCTGATGGGCGACGAAGTCGAGCCGCGGCGCGAGTTCATCGAGAGCAATGCGCTGAGAGCGGCGAACATCGACGTTTGAGGACCCGGTCGCCCGTAGGGCGCCGAATTGGTTGTGACTGGCGCCGCAGTTCTGCGACTGGCAGGCGCTAGTTGTTGCGACTGGCCTAAGCTTCGAGCTTTGTGTAGACCCTCGAAGTACGCTCAAACTGTCATAGCCGATGGGCACTTACCCTGGTAGCCCTAAGGTCGTGTGCCATAGGAGCAATAGTTCTGGTCGGATGCCAACCCAGCTTATTCGTTGAAAGTCGCAGATATTTCGTTCTTCGACATTGGATGATGGGTTTGAGTTTCAGCGTGGGCGCCACTCCTATGCTCGCACTCGATCGAATCGGAGGTCGGCATGGAAGGCCCCAAGTGCTATAACGCAGCCACACCCCGTCGCTCCGGAATCCGCGATGAACCTCGCCTCGAGCCTGCAGCAATGCGCGGCGCGCACGCCGTCGAAGCCCGCGATCCTCTTCGAGGGCCGCACGATCACATACGCGCAACTCGAAGCCGACGCCTCGCGCGTGGCGCACGCGATGCGCGCGAGCGGCATCGGTGCCGGCGACCGCGTTGCGATCTACCTGCCGAACATTCCCGAGTTCGCCACCACCTACTACGCGGCGCAGAAGGTCGGCGCGATCCCGGTATCGATCAACGCGATCTTCCGCAGCGGCGAGGTCGAATACCTGCTCCAGGATTCGGGCTCGGTGCTGATGTTCACCGTCGCCGAACTCGTGCCTTTCGTTTCGCGCGCGTCGTGCCCGGCGCTCAAGCACGTCATCGTCTGCGAGGGCGAGGCGAGCGACGGCGCGCCTACGCTCGCCGAGTGGTGCGCCGGGCAGCCCGATCGCTTCGATGCCGTCGAGCGCGCGGCCGACGACCCGGCGGCGCTGCTCTACTCGTCGGGTACGACCGGCTTTCCGAAGGGCGTGACGCTCACCCAATCGAACATCGCGACGAACGTCGCCACCGCGGCGAAGTACTCGGGCTACCGCGCCGACGACCGGCTGTGCGTGTTCCTGCCACTCTTTCATGTCTACGGGCAGAACTACATCCTGAACGCTGCGATCTTCGCCGGCGCCACGGTCTGCCTCTTCCGCCGCTTCGTGCCCGACGATGTGCTCGACGCGATCGCGCGCGAGCGCCTCACGCTCTTCTTCGGCGTGCCGACGATCTTCATCGGGCTGCTGTCGATGGACCTCTCGAACCGCGATCTCTCGTCGATCCGCTACGAGATGTCGGCCGCCGCGACGATGCCCGAGGAGATCTCGCGCCGCTGGACCGAACGCTTCGGCCGTCGCGTCTACGAGGGCTACGGCCTCACCGAGTGCTCGCCGTTCGCCTGCTACAACGATCTCGTAGAGCACCGCTTCGGCTCGGTCGGACGCGCGGTGGAAGGCTTCACGCTGAAGATCTTCGACGAGAAAGACCAGGAGTTGCCGCACGGCGAATGGGGCGAGATCTGCATCCGCGGCCCCGGCGTGATGCTCGGCTACTGGAATCGTCCCGCGGAGACGGCGCAGACGCTGCGCGGTGGCTGGCTGCACTCGGGTGACATCGGACGCATGGATGCCGACGGCTACGTCTACATCGTCGATCGCGTCAAGGACATGATCAACGTATCTGGCTTCAAGGTGTGGCCGGCCGAGCTCGAGCAGTATCTGTACAAGCTGCCGCAGGTGCAGGAAGTGGCCGTCTACGGCATTGCGCACGCGGAAAAGGGCGAGCAGGTCGTCGCCGCCATCGTGCCGAAGGCGGGGCAGGCGATCGCCCCCGAAGACGTCATCGCCTGGTGTCGCGCCAACATCGCTGCCTACAAGGTGCCGTCGCGCGTTGACATCGTGCAGGAGTTGCCCAAGAGCGCGACCGGGAAAATCCTGAAGCGGGTTCTGCGTGAGCAAGCGCCGCCGGCGTGATAGGAAGGTCTATCGCCTGCTGTCGAAGAACGAACAATCTGGGAGTGGATACGAGTTGGGGGAATGCCCAGCGGTCGTGGCTTGAGCAGCTTCTTGCGCATCGACTCGCCCTTCAGCGTGATCTTGTGCGCCGTGTGCAAGAAGTGATCGAGGATCGCGCCGGCGGATGTCGGATCGTCTGCGGATCCGAATATCCGTCTGCCCGAACTTGACCCCCGCAACTTGGCCGGGGAAGTCGCGCAATACAGGCGAGGGGCATTTCCAAGAGCATTGTTGCCCGGCGCGGGCCCTTGAACCCTATCCAAGAGAGCTATCGCGGCACCTCTTCGCCACCGACCTCCGTGATTCGGGGCCGAAAGCGTGAACCCGGGTGCCAGGCTTCTTGTTCAGCAGGAGCCGCACGACGTCGGGGCGTGAGTAGTGACCTGTCGGGTCGTAGGCGGCTTTCGCCACACCGATGAATCCGATGTCGATGTCAGCGAGGAGCAGGCCTTCGGCGGTTTCCGGCAAGCGCTCGCACTTTGGCGAGGTTGTAGGCCAGTCGTACCAACTCCTGCAGCAAACGAGAAGTCCCCGTGGCGCGACGTTCTATGCTTTCCTCTGCGCGCACCCAAATGCCAGAGCAACTCATTCGGCGCCCTACGTCGCACGCATAGGGCGCCGATCACTCATGACCCGCACCGCCTTCGTCACCGGCAGCACCGGGTTTGTCGGCCTGAACCTCGTGCAGCGCCTGGTCGCGCAGGGCTGGGACGTTACGGCCCTGCATCGCGCCTCGTCCGACCTGAGGTTTCTTCGTCGCTTCGAGCCCAGGTTGGCGGTCGGCGAGATCACGCAGGCCGCGTCGGTGCGCGCGGCCCTGCCGGCGGCCTGCGACACGGTCTTTCACGTGGCGGGCAACACCAACATGTGGCGCCGCGGGAACGCCGAGCAGACCCGCGACAACGTGGACGGCACGCGCAATGTCGTCGAGGCTTGCATCGCCAAGGGCGTGCGACGGTTGGTCCTCACGTCGTCCATATCCGCCTATGGGCCGGTCCGGGGTGAAGTGACCGAGGAAACGCAAAGCCTCGCGGCAGGGTCCTGGATCAACTACCAGAAGACGAAGTGGGAAGCTGAAGAACTTGCCCGCGCCGCCACCGCCCGCGGATTGCAGGTCGTGATCCTGCAGCCGGGTGGGATCGTCGGGCCCTACGACCTCGGCACCTGGTCGCGCCTGTTTCGGATGGTGCGAGACGGCAGGTTGCGCGGCGTGCCGCCCGCGATGCGAACCTTCGCGCATGTGCACGCGGTGGCGGACGCCCACATTGCTGCGGCCGACAGGGGCGATGGCAACGGCGGCAAGTACATCCTCGGCGGCGAGAACGCGACGATGCTGGCCTTCGTGCAGGAGATCGCCCGCCTTCTCGGCAAACCCGTTCCCGAGCGCGAGACGCCCCTCGTCGTGGTCAAGACCATCGCTGCGTTGGGCGACCTGCTCAGCCGCGTCACCGGTCGCGAGCCGTCCGTGACGCCCGAGATGGCCGATGCGTTCACCAACCCGATCACCGCCACCGCGGCGAAGGCACAGCGCGAACTGGGGTTTCGGGTGGTGCCGCTGAAGACCATGGTCACCGACTGCTTCGACTGGATGGTCGCGGAGGGGCGCCTGTAGGGGCTTCGGAAAGCGACGAAGCCCCTGGGGGTGGAACTTCGCCGGAAAGGACTGGCGTATGCATATGCTGGTCAACTTGTATAGAGAAAGCTACATTTCTATGCGCGTTATGGCCAACATGTATAGACCATCGGCATTTCCCATGCTCGCCGGCAGGGCTGGTGAGCACGCGGCCTGCTGGCCATGACACCCATTTCCGCCCTACCGTCGCTGCAGCCACTGACCCGGCTGCAGCCACTGACCCGGCTGCAGCCCGCCATCTTCGAAACCCCCGCGGTGCTGAAAAGAGTGGTGACCGCTGGCCGCAATCTGGCCGAGCTGAAGGGCCTGGCCGCGTCCATTCCCAACCAGGCGATCCTCATCAACACCCTGGCGCTGCAGGAGGCCAAGGACAGCTCGGCCATCGAGAACCTCGTCACCACGCACGACGAACTGTTCCGCAGCGACACCTACCCCGACCTGATCGCCTCCCCCGCTGCCAAGGAGGTGCGTCACTACGTGCATGCCCTGCGCGTGGGCTACGGTCTGGTGCAGCAGACGGGGCTGCTCACCGTCAACCACATGATGGCCATTCAGGCCGAACTGGAACAGAACAACGCGGGCCTTCGCAAGCTGCCCGGCACCACGCTGAAGAACCAGCACGGCGCCGTGGTCTACACCCCGCCGCAAGACCCGGCGCAGGTGGTGGCGCTGATGACCGATCTGGAACGCTTCATCAACGCGGACGACGCCTTCGACGTCGACCCATTGATCAAGATGGCAATCGCCCACCACCAGTTCGAAAGCATCCACCCCTTCTACGACGGCAACGGTCGCACCGGCCGCATCGTCAACGTGCTGTATCTCGTCAACAAGGGGCTGTTGGACATTCCGGTGCTGTACCTGAGCAGTGCCATCGTGCGCAGCAAGCCTGACTACTACCGCCTGTTGCAAGCCGTGCACGAAGAGGCCGACGCGCCGGAACATTGGCAGGAATGGGTGCTGTACCTGCTGGCAGCGGTGGAAACAACGGCGCAGCAGACCATCCACACCGTCACCGACATCAAGGCCGCGCTTCAGGACTACAAGCACCGCATTCGCGCCGGCTTCAAGTTCTACAGCCAGGACCTCATCAACAACTTGTTCATGCACCCGTACACCAAGATCGATTTCGTGCAGCGCGACCTGAAGGTGTCACGGCTGACCGCTACCAAGTACCTCGACGCGTTGGCGGGGGAAGGGCTCGTGCAGAAGGTGAAGGTCGGAAGGTCGAATTACTACATCAACGTGACGTTGAATTCGATTCTCACGCGCGAACTGCCGGCCGCTGACGAGACCACATGAACGCCGAGGCCCCTTGCTTCGAGGGCGTACTGACCGATGCTTGCGACGCAATCGAAGAAGGGCTGACGACATCGACGGCCCCCCATGCATCGCGCCTGAAGTTCTCCAATCTGGCACGCGCCGGGAACACGGGCCCACCGCGGGCGGCCGCTTGGCGCGCGGTGCTGCGGCCTCCCAACACCCGCCCTTACAGCCTATCGCTCCCCCTTGCGATACGGCTTCATCAGCGCCTGCGGATACGCCGCGCGGCGCGCGACGAGCACGAGGGCGGCGATCGAGAAGAGGTAGGGCAGCATCAGGTAGACCTGATACGGCACGGACATGCCGAAGACGCCGGCGCCGGACTGCTGCAGGCGCAGCTGCAGCGCATCGAACAGGCCGAACAGCAGCGCACCGAGCAGCGCCTTGCCGGGCCGCCAGCTCGCGAAGACGACGAGCGCGACGCAGACCCAGCCGCGGCCGTTGACCATGTTGAAGTAGAAGGCGTTGAACGCGGCGAGCGTGAGGAAGGCGCCGGCCACGCCCATCAGCGCCGAGCCGGCCATGATGGCGCCGATGCGCACGCGCGCGACCGACAGGCCCTGGCCTTCGGCGGCGGCCGGGTTCTCGCCCACCATGCGCAGCGCGAGGCCGAGCGGCGTGCGGTAGAGCACGTAGCCGATCACCGGCACGAGCAGCAGCGCGAGCAGCGTGAGCGGCGTCTGCGCGTTGAGCACCGGCAGCGGCAGCCACGCCATGTCGGCAAACGGTTCGATCGTCGGCGGGCTGCTGACCTTGGGGAAGCTCACGCGGTAGGCGTAGCTCGCGAGGCTGGACGCGAAGAGCGTGATGCCGAGGCCGGTGACGTGCTGCGAGAGCGCGAGCGTGACGGTCAGGAAACCGTGCAGCAGACCGAACAGCGCACCGACTGCCGCCGCCACGACGACGCCGAGCCACAGCCCGCCGCCCTGGTAGACGGTGAGCCAGCCGGCGAAGGCGCCCGCGACCATGATGCCTTCGATGCCGAGGTTCAGCACCCCGGCGCGCTCGCACAGCAAGACGCCGAGCGTGCCCAGGATCAGCGGCGTCGCGATGCGCAGCACCGCGACCCAGAACGGGACGGTGGCGAAGAGCTCCAGCGTTTCAGCGAGCACGCGCCACGCTCCTGCGCTGCCAGGTGATGCGGTACTGCGCGAGCATCGCGGCGACCAGCATCGACAACAGCGACACGCTGACGATGACGTCGGCGATGTAGGTCGGCACCGCGACCGCGCGGCTCATGCTGTCGGCGCCGACCAGGATGCCGGCGACGAACACCGCGGCGGCGACGACGCCGGGCGGGTTGAGTGCGGCGAGCATCGCGATCACGATGCCGCTGTAGCCATAGCCGGGCGACATGTCGAGCGTGACGTAGCCGGCGCGGCCGGCGACCTCGATCGCGCCCGCCAGCCCCGCGAGCGCGCCCGACAGCAGCGCGACCTTGACCGTCACCCAGCCGACCGGCATCCCGGCGAACGCGGACGCGCGCGCATTGGCGCCGACGGCGCGGATCTGGAACCCCGTCGTCGTGTACTTCAGCAGCGCCCACAGCAGCACCGCGAGCGTGAGCGCCCAGACGAAGCCGGTGTGCAGCCGGCTGCGCTCGACGAGCTTGCCGAGCTGCATCGCGTCCTGCATCGAAACGCTCTGTGGCCAGCCCATCGCGGTCGGGTCCTTCATCGGCCCGTCGAGCATCCAGCTCACGAACAGCAGCACGATGAAGTTGAGCAGCAGCGTCGTCACCACCTCGTCGACGCCGAGGCGGCTCTTGAGCAGCGCCGGGCCGAGCAGCAGCAGCGCGCCGGCCGTGGCGGCGGCCAACATCATCAGCGGAAACAGCAGCCACGGCGGCACGGAAGTGAAGCCCTCGCCGCCGTGCAGGCCGCCGACCGCCACCGCCGCCAGCGCGCCGAGGTAGAGCTGCCCTTCGGCGCCGATGTTGTAGAGCCGCGCCTTGAACGCGACCGCCGCGGCGAGGCCGGTGAGGATCAGCGGCACCGCGCGCGTCAGCGTCTCGGTCCAGGCGAAGCGCGTGCCGAAGCCGCCTTCGAGCAGCAGCGCATAGGCGCGGCCGATGGGCGCGCCGGCCCAGGCGACGAGCAGCGAGGTGACGACGAGCGTGAACGCGACCGCCGCGAACGGCGCGGCGAGCATCGCCGTGCGCGAAGGCAGGGCGCGCTTCTCAAGCCGCAGCATGACTCACCTGTGCGGTGTCCGCTACGCCGCCGGTCATCGCAAGGCCGATCGCGGCCAGCGTCCAGGCCGAAGTCGGCTGCGCCGCGGTGAGCTGGCCGTGATGCATCACCGCGATGCGGTCGGCGAGCGCGAAGATCTCCTCGAGGTCTTCCGAGATCAGCAGCACCGCGGCGCCGGCGGCGCAGGCGTCCAGCAACTGCTGATGCACATAGGCGACGGCGCCGATGTCCAGGCCCCAGGTCGGCTGGTTGGCGACGATCAGGGCCGGCACACCGGCGCCTTCGGCGCCCACGCCCTCGCGCATGCCAACCTCCACGCGCGCCGGGCCGCCCGCAGCCGCTTGCAATCCTCGCGGGGGATCGGCCGCCGCGCCCGGCGGGTGCGGGGTCGTCATCAACGCGCGCCCGAGGATCAGCTTTTGCATGTTGCCGCCCGACAGCGCGCGCGTCGGCGTCTCGACGCCGCGGCCTTCGGTGCCGCGCACGTCGAAGCGTTCGATCAACGCGCGCGCGTGCGCCTGTGCGCTCGCCCGGCGCACGACGCCAAAGCGCGCGAAAGCGGGGGTCGCGAAGCGTTCGAGCACCGCGTTCTCCCACACCGGCAGATCGCCGACGACGCCAACCGCGTGTCTATCCTCCGGGATGCGCGCGACGCCGGCCTCGACCCAGGCCTGCGGGCGCGCCGGCAGCGCAGCGCCGTTCACCGTGAGCGTGCCGCCATCGAGCGCATGCAGTCCGCAGAGCACATCGGCCAGCGCATCCTGCCCGTTGCCGGCAACGCCGGCAATGGCCAACACCTCACCGGCGCGCAGCGTGAGCGAGACGGCGTCGAGCACGGGCCGCGGCGCGTCGGCGCGCAGCAGCGTGGCGCCGCGCAATTCACACACGATCGCACCGGGCGCATGCGTGCGGCGCTGCGCCAGGGGCACTGCCCGGCCGACCATCAGCTCGGCGAGCATCGCCTTGTCGGCCTGCGCGGCGGGCAGCGTCGCGACGAGCCGGCCCGCGCGCAGCACGGCGATGCGGTCGGAGACGCGCAGCACCTCGTCGAGCTTGTGGCTGATGAAGATCACCGACAGGCCGTCGGCGACGAGCTGGGCGAGCGTCGCGAAAAGCGATTCGCTTTCCTGCGGCGTGAGCACCGCGGTGGGTTCGTCGAGGATCAGGATCTTCGCGCCCTGCTTGCGGCCGAACGAGACGAGCGCCTTCAGGATCTCGACGCGCTGGCGCTCGCCGACCGAGAGCCTGGCGACGAGCGCGTCCGGCTCGACGCCGAGGCCGAAGCGCGCACCCGTCTCGACGAGCGCGCGGCGCGCTTGCGTACGCCGCGAGAACGGCTGCCAGAGCGGCTCGGTACCCAGCATCACGTTGTCGAGCACCGACAGGTTGTCGGCGAGCGTGAAGTGCTGGTGCACCATGCCGATGCCGGCCGCGAGCGCCGCGGCCGGGTCGCCCGGCGGCAGCGGTTCGCCGAAGGCCTCGATGTCGCCTTCGTCGGCGACGTAGTGGCCGAACAGGATCGAGACGAGCGTCGACTTGCCGGCACCGTTCTCGCCGAGCAGGGCGAGCACCTCGCCGCGTGCGAGGTCGAGCGAGATCGTGTCGTTGGCGACGAGCGCGCCGAAGCGCTTGCTGATGCCGGTCAGGCGCAGCACGCTGGCGGGTTCGCGGGGCGGGATCCGTTCGGGCATGGCGGGCGGACTATCTGGCGGCGGGCGCTCGAATTGCGGTAGTGTGCTCGACACGCCGGAGCCGCCCCCCATGCCTGACCTTGCGACCGTCGATTCCTTGCCCGCCGCCTGCCTGAACTGCGGCGAGCCTTTCGGCAGGCCGCGGCCTAAGTACTGCCCGGCCTGCGGGCAGGAGAGCAACGTGAAGCCGCCGACGCTGCTGGAGTTTGCGCAGCAGTTCGGCGGCAACTACCTCACGTCCGAAGGCGCGCTGTGGCGCACCTTCGTGCTGCTGTTCACCAGGCCCGGGCAGCTGACGGTCGAGTACCTCGCCGGGCGGCGCCGGCGCTACCTGCTGCCGCTGCGGCTGTACCTGATGATCAGCATCGCGACGCTGGTGCTGATGCGCGTGCTCAGCGCCCTCGACGCCGGCGACAACGCTGTCGTGCTCGAGCCGGCGGCGACCGGGCCGCAGGCGAAGGCGGTGCAGTTCGACGTCGATCTCGGCCTGGGCAAGGCCGGCGTGAACAACGGCGTCTTTTACTGCGAAGGCCTGCCGCAATGGGTGTGCCGACGCCTGGAGCGCCGGATCGGCGTCGACCCGAAGTTGCTCGCGCGCGAACTCGAAGGCGTGGTCGGGCGCTTCGTCAGCAACCTCGGCAACGCCATGTTCGTGCTGCTGCCGATGTACGCGCTGTGGCTGCGGCTCGTCTACCTGAACCGGCAGATGCGCTACACGGAGCACCTCGTCTTCGCGCTGCACCTGCACGCTTTCTGGTTCGTCGCCATGGCCTGCGTTGCCGCGGGTTGGGCGCCGCTGCAACTGCTGGCGCTGATCGCGGTGCCCACGTATGCGCTGATGGCGATGCGCCGCGTCTACGGCGGCCGCTGGGGGCCGCTGCTCGCGCGCGCCCTGATCGTGAGCGTGCTCTACGGCGTCAGCCTCGCGCTGGTGACGGGAGCCGTGGCGGTCTGGTCGGTGCTCGCCTGACGCAGCGGCGGCGCCCGTTGTCACCTCGGGCGCGTCGCTGCGCGGTCGGCTTCGGCTGGCTTCGGCACGCCCGCCGCTGCGGGTTTCACGCGCGCGAGTGCGCACGAGCCTGCGCCGCAGCCATTCGACACTCCAGACACTTCACTTCGCCGTCGGCTTGGGCTGGCTGTCGTCGACCTTCACCTTGAACGAACCGTCGAGGATCGCCTTCTGCTTGGCCGCGACCTTGGCCTTGGCGTCTGCCGGTACCTTGGCGTCGAAGGTGCCGAGCGGCGCCAGTTCGCTGCCCTTGTACTTCATCGTCGAGTAGACGCCGTAGTCCTCGGCCTTGAAGGCGCCGCCCTTGACGTTCTTGATCGCGAGGTCGATCGTCGGCTCCATGTTCCACAGCGCCGAGGCGACGACCGTCTCCGGGTACTGGGCCTGGGTGTCGATGACGTTGCCGATCGCGAGCTTGCCCTTTTCCTTGGCGGCGTCGCTGACGCCGAAGCGTTCGGCATACATCACGTCGGCGCCCTTGTCGATCATCGCGAAGGCGGCTTCCTTGGCCTTGGGCGGATCGAACCAGCTGTTGATGAAGGTGACCATGAACTCGACCTTCGGGTTCACCTCCTTCGCGCCGGCCATGAAGGCGTTCATCAGCCGGTTCACCTCGGGGATCGGGAAGCCGCCGACCATGCCGATCTTGTTCGTCTTCGTCATCGCGCCGGCGACCATGCCCGACAGGTAGGCCGGCTCCTGGATGTAGTTGTCGAACACGCTGAAGTTGGGCGCCTGCGGGCCCTTGGAGCTGCCGAGCAGGAAGCTCACCTTCGGGTAGTCCTTGGCCACCTTGCGCGCCGCATCTTCGACCGCGAAGGCCTCGCCGACGATCAGCGTGTTGCCCTTTTCCGCGTAGCCGCGCATCACGCGCTCGTAGTCGGCGTTGGTCACGTTCTCGCTGAACACGTATTCGATCTCGCCGCGCGCGACTGCGGCCTTGAGCGCCTTGTCGATGCGGCTGACCCACTGCTGCTCGACCGGCACTGTGTAGATCGCTGCCACCTTGAGCTTGTTCTGGGCCTGGGCGGGCGCGACGGCGGCAATGGCTGCGGCGGCGATCGTGCCCAGCAGGGCGTGGCGGCGCGTGAATGTCATGGGTTCTCCTCTTGGGGGGCTGGGTGTCTGGGGGTTGTGGGGTGGGAAATCGCGCGGCCGGCGGCCTTCGAACCGCACGCCGGACACGACCCCGCATTAAGCAAGAGGCGTTCCACGCTCGTCAATCGGGACTCGCCACCGCCCTAGAATCATCCGGCTCCCTCGCCGGCCGACGCCACGAATCGACGCCATGAATCACTCCCCGCTTTCCGCCCTCTCGCCGCTCGACGGGCGCTATGCCGCCAAGGTCGCCGCGCTGCGCCCGCTGTTGTCGGAGTTCGGCCTGATGCACCGGCGGGTGCAGGTCGAAGTCGAGTGGTTCATTGCGCTGTCGGACGCCGGGCTGGCCGAACTGGCGCCGCTGTCGGGCGCCGCGCGGGATCTGCTGCGTGGCGTGGTCGCGGGCTTTTCGCCCGCCGACGCGCAGGCGATCAAGGACATCGAGGCGACGACCAACCACGACGTCAAGGCGGTCGAGTACTGGCTCAAGTCGCGCTTCAAGGGCCACGCCGAGCTCGAGCGCGGCGCCGAGTTCGTGCACTTCGCCTGCACCAGCGAGGACATCAACAACGCGAGCCACGCGCTGATGCTCGAGCACGCGCGCGCCCAGGTGCTGCTGCCCGCGCTCGACGGCGTGATCGGGCGCCTCGTCGCGCTGGCGCACGAACTGGCCGACGTGCCGATGCTCAGCCGCACCCATGGCCAGACGGCGAGCCCGACGACGGTGGGCAAGGAGATCGCCAACGTCGTCGCCCGCCTGCAGCGCGCGCGCGCGGGCGTTGCCGGCGTCAAGCTGCTGGCGAAGATGAACGGCGCGGTCGGCAACTACAACGCGCACCTCGCCGCCTACCCGGATGTCGACTGGGAGGCTTTCGCGCGCCGTGTCGTCGAGGAGCGGCTCGGTCTGACGTTCAACCCCTACACGATCCAGATCGAGCCGCACGATGCGATGGCGGAATTGTTCGATGCCATGGCGCGCACGAACACGATCCTGATCGACTGGTCGCGCGACCTGTGGGGCTACATCAGCCTGGGCTACTTCAAGCAGCGGCTGAAGGCGGGCGAGATCGGCTCGTCGACGATGCCGCACAAGGTGAATCCGATCGACTTCGAGAACGCCGAGGGCAATTTCGGTCTCGCCAACGCGCTGCTGACGCATCTGTCGCAGAAGCTGCCGATCAGCCGCTTCCAGCGCGACCTGACCGACAGCACGGTGCTGCGCAACATGGGTGTCGCCTTCGGCTACGCGCTGCTCGGGCTGGACAGCCTGCAGCGCGGCCTGGGCAAGCTCGAGGTGAACCGCGAGGCGCTCGCGGCCGACCTCGACGCTGCCTGGGAGGTGCTCGCCGAGCCAATCCAGACGGTGATGCGCCGCCACGGCCTTGCGAACCCGTATGAGCAGCTCAAGGAGCTGACGCGTGGCAAGGC
>JAMLIM010000059.1 GCA_023954175.1 Rhizobacter sp. | reverse complement strand
GCGCCACGATTTCGCGCGCCGCGTCGACGCCGACGACCTGCGCATCGCGGCGCGCTCGGGCGCGGCGCTGATCGCACAGGCGGCAGCGCGCGCCGACAAGGCGGGCGAAGGCGAACTGCTGCGCGCGTGGTCCGAAGAGATCGCGGCAGCGGCGAAGGACGGCATGTCGACCGAGGCGCTCAAGCGTCTCGGCTTGGACGAGGCGCGTGCCGCCATCGCGCAGCGCCACCCCGATCTGCGCCACGCGCTCACCGATCCCACCGTCTACGGCGTCACGGTCGAGCGCGAGCGTGCGCGCTTCTCGGCCTGGTACGAGTTCTTCCCGCGCTCGGCGAGCGGCGACCTGACGCGCCACGGCAGCTTCGCCGACTGCGAGGCCTGGCTGCCCTACGTGCAGCGCATGGGTTTCGACGTGCTGTACTTCCCGCCCATCCACCCGATCGGGCGCGCGCGGCGCAAGGGCAAGAACAACACGCTCGACGCCACGCCGGATGATGTCGGCAGCCCGTGGGCGGTCGGCTCGGCCGAAGGCGGGCATGACGCAATCCTGTCCGAGCTCGGCACGCTCGCGGACCTTCAGCGTCTGATCAAGCGCGCAGCCGAGCACGGCCTCGAGATCGCGCTCGACATCGCGTTCCAGTGCGCGCCGGATCATCCGTGGGTGACCGAGCATCCCGCATGGTTCAGGAAGCGCGCCGACGGCAGCGTCCAATACGCCGAGAACCCGCCCAAGAAGTACCAGGACATCTATCCGCTCGACTTCGAATCGGAGGACTGGCGCGCGATGTGGCTCGGCCTGGTCGGCGTCTTCGAATACTGGGCCGGGCAGGGCGTGCGCATCTTTCGCGTCGACAACCCGCACACCAAGGCCTTCCCGTTCTGGGAGTGGGCGATCGCCAGGCTGCGCCAGACCTGGCCCGACATGATCTTCCTGTCCGAGGCGTTCACCCGTCCGCGCGTGATGCACCGCCTCGCGAAAGTGGGCTTCAGCCAGTCCTACACCTACTTCACCTGGCGCAACAGCAAGCAGGAGCTGACCGAGTACTTCACCCAGCTCACTCGCGCGCCGGGGCGCGAGTACTTCCGCCCCAACGCCTGGCCGAACACGCCCGACATCCTGCCGACCGCGCTGCAGTATGGCGGCCGCCCGGTCTTCATGGCGCGCGTCGCGCTCGCCGCCACGCTCTGCGCGAACTTCGGCATCTACGGCCCGGCCTTCGAACTGCTCGAGCACGCCGCGCTGCGCGAAGGCGGCGAGGAGTACATCGACTCCGAGAAATTCCAGTTGCGCGCCTGGGACCGCGAGCGTGCCGACTCGCTCGCCGACTTCATCGCCGTGCTGAATCGCCTGCGGCGCGAGAACCCGGCGCTGCAAAGCGATGCCGGCCTGCGCTTCCTCGCGATCGACAACGAGCAGATGATCGCCTACGCGAAGGCGACGCCGGACCTGTCCAACATCGTCGTCTGCGTCGTCAACCTCGACCCGCACCATGTGCAAAGCGGCTGGCTGACGATCGACCCGATCGCGCTCGGCCTCGCGCCGCAGCAGAGCTACCAGATGGCCGACGCGATCAGCGGCGCGCACTACCTGTGGCACGGCGATCGCAACTTCGTCAGCCTCGATCCGGAGCGCAGCCCGGTGCACGTGATGCGCATGCGCCGGCACCTGCGGCGCGAGAACGACTTCGACTACTTCCTGTGAGGAGCCGCGCTTGAAAGCCGACAACACCCTCGAAGCGGTCGCCGTGCGCGCGGCGGCCGGCGGCGACCAGCTGCAGTGGTACAAGGACGCGGTCATCTACGAACTGCACGTCAAGGCCTACGCCGACTCGAACGGCGACGGCATCGGCGACCTCGCCGGCCTGACGCAGCGGCTCGACCACGTGCAGTCGCTCGGCGTCAACACGATCTGGCTGCTGCCGTTCTATCCGTCGCCGCAGCGCGACGACGGCTACGACGTCGCCGACTACGAGGACGTGCATCCGTCCTACGGCACGCTGGACGACTTCCGCGCCTTCGTCGTCGAGGCGCACCGGCGCGACCTGCGCGTCATCACCGAACTCGTCGTCAATCACACGTCGGATCAGCACCCCTGGTTCCAGGCCGCGCGCAAGGCGCCCAAGGGCTCGCCCGAGCGCGACTTCTACGTCTGGACCGACGACCCCAAGCTCTACAGCGGCACGCGCATCATCTTCACCGACACCGAGAAGTCGAACTGGACCTTCGACGAGGTCGCGGGCCAGTACTTCTGGCACCGCTTCTTCAGCCACCAGCCGGACCTGAACTTCGACAACCCGGCCGTCATCGACGCCGTGCTGAAGACGATGGAGTTCTGGCTCGAGATCGGCGTCGACGGCTTCCGACTCGATGCGATCCCCTACCTGATCGAGCGCGACGGCACGAGCAACGAGAACCTGCGCGAGACGCACGACGTCATCAAGCAGATCCGGAAGCGCATCGACGAGAAGTACCCCGGCAAGCTGCTGCTCGCCGAGGCGAACATGTGGCCCGAGGACGTGCGCGAATACTTCGGCGACGACGACGAATGCCACATGGCATATCACTTCCCGCTGATGCCGCGCATGTACATGGCGATCGCGCAGGAGGACCGGCATCCGGTGGTCGAGATCCTGCAGCAGACGCCCGAGATCCCGCCGAACTGCCAGTGGGCGATCTTCCTGCGCAACCACGACGAGCTGACGCTCGAGATGGTGACGAGCAAGGAGCGCGACTACCTCTACCGCATGTACGCGTCGGACACGCGCGCGCGCATCAACCTCGGCATCCGGCGCCGTCTCGCGCCGCTGCTCGAGAACGACCGCGCCCGCATCGAGCTGATGAACAGCCTGCTGCTGTCGATGCCGGGCACGCCGGTGCTGTACTACGGCGACGAGATCGGCATGGGCGACAACATCTTCCTCGGCGACCGCGACGGCGTGCGCACGCCGATGCAGTGGACGAGCGACCGCAACGGCGGCTTCAGCCGCGCCGACCCGCAGCGCCTGTACCTGCCGCCGATCCAGGACCCGATCTACGGCTTCGAGGCACTCAACGTCGAGGCGCAGTCGCGCGAGGGCTCGTCGCTGCTGAACTGGACGCGCCGGCTGCTCGCGGTGCGCGCGACGACGCCGGCCTTCGGCCGCGGGCGCTTCACGATGCTGCACCCGGGCAACCGCAAGGTGCTCGCCTATGTGCGCGAGTACGAGGACGACGTCATCCTGTGCGTCGCCAACGTCAGCCGCACCGCGCAGCCGGTGGAGCTCGAGCTGCGCGAGTGGAAGGGCCGCGTGCCGGTCGAGATGAGCGGGCGCAACGCCTTCCCGCCGATCGGCGAGCTGACCTATCTGCTGACCCTGCCGGCCTACGGCTTCTTCTGGTTTCGCCTCTCGACCGATGCCGTGCCGCCGAGCTGGCACGCCGAGAGCAGCGGCCTGGACGACCTGCCGACGCTCGTGCTGTTCGACGGCTGGAACAGCTTCTTCCGCGGCCGCGTCGTGCCCTGGCGCATGGGACTGGCCGAGAAGACGCGCAACCAGCTGGAGCGCGCGCTGCTGCCGCCCTTCGTGCGCCACCAACGCTGGTACGCCGCGAAGGCCGATGCGATCGAGTCGGTGCAGCTTGCCGACAGCGTGGTGCTCGAGCACGACGGCGGCGACTGGCTGATCTCGATCGCCGACGTCAAGGGCGCCTCGCGCACGTCGCGCTACTTCCTGCCGCTCGCGATGGCCTACGAGGACCGCGAAGAGGACCGCATGCGCGCGCTCGGCCACGTCGCCGTCGCCAAGGTGCGGCAACTGGCCGAGGTCGGCGTCATCGCCGACGCGATGGCCGACACCGCGTTCTGCCGCGCGCTGGTGGAGTCGATCGGCGCCGGTCGCATGCTGCGCACCGATGCCGGGCGCCTGCGCTTCACGCCGGGCGCCAACTTCGCCGAAGTGGTCGGCGACGCGCTCGACGGTGAACTGTCGCTGCACCGTCTGACGACGAGCAGCAACTCGATCAGCCTGCTCGGCCATCAGCTCTTCATCAAGGCCTACCGGCATCTGCATGCGGGCGTGAATCCGGAGCTGGAGATGGGCCGCTTCCTGACCGATGTCGCGCACTACCCGCACAGCGTGCCGGTCGCCGGCAGCCTCGACTACGAGTCGAAGGACGGCCAGGTCTGGACGCTCGCGCTGCTGCAGTCGCAGGTGACGAACCAGGGCGACGCCTGGGGCGCAACGGTCGAGGCGCTCGAGCGTCTGCTCGACGCCGCCGGCACGGCCGTGCCGAGCGCGGACGCGGCGCCCGAAGCCAGCATCACCGCGATGGCCGAACACATGCGTGTCCTGGCGCGGCGTGTCGCCGAACTGCACGTGGCGCTGTCACGCCGCACCGGCAATGCGGCGTTCGATCCCGAGCCGGCGAGCGAAGCCGATCTCGCGCGCTGGACGACGGCCGTGCGCGACGAGTGCGCGCAGACCCTCACCCGCCTGCGCGCCCGTGCCGAACCCTGGCCCGAGCCTTTGCGCGACCCGGTTGCAGAGGTCCTCGGCGCCGAGGCGACGCTGCTGTCGCGCATCGATGAAGTCACCGCGCTCGCGCCGGGGCACCTGAAGACGCGCCTGCACGGCGACCTGCACCTCGGGCAGGTGCTCGTCTGCCGCGACGACTTCATGCTGATCGACTTCGAGGGCGAGCCGCAGCGCAACTTCGAAGAGCGCCGCGTCAAGCATTCCGCGCTGCGCGACGTCGCCGGCATGCTGCGTTCCTTCGACTACGCGCGCCACACCGCGTTGCACGCGAGCGCGAAGGGCGCGAACGCGCTGGCGCAACTCGCGCCGCTCGCTCGCCGCTGGGAGCGCGAGGTGCGCGCCGCCTTCCTCGACGGCTACGCGCAGGTCGCGATCGAAGCGGGCCTGTATGCCGACGCCGCCGCGTTCGAAGCGGTCGCGCCGCTGCTGCGGCTGTTCGAGCTCGAGAAGGCGCTCTATGAACTGCGCTACGAAATCGACAACCGGCCGGACTGGATCGGCGTGCCGCTCGCGGGCATCGCGGCGCTCGCCGGCGTGGACAACTGAACGAGGAACAAGACCATGGGAAACATCGACGTCATGTTCGAACCGGTGCGGGGCCTGATGCTGCAGATCGGCGCCTTCGTGCCGCGCCTCGCGGTGGCGATCGGCCTGCTGCTCGTCGGCTGGCTGCTCGCGAAGGCGCTGCGCTTCTCGGTCGTGAAGGCGCTGCGGGCGCTGAACTTCCATGTGCTGACCGAACGCGCCGGCATCGACGGCTTCCTGCAGCAAGGCGGCACCGAGAAGGACTCGACCGACCTCTTCGGCTGGCTCGCGTACGCGGCCGTGATCCTCGCCTCGCTGATCATCGCCTCCAACAGCCTCGGCCTCACGCAGGTGACGGAGCTGCTGGGCCACATCGTGCTGTTCCTGCCGCGCCTGCTCGTCGCGCTGCTGGTCGTGATCTTCGGCAGCTACTTCGCGCGCTTCATCGGCGGCGCGGTGCGCGGCTACTGCAAGCGCGTCGAGATCAGCGACGGCGAGCTGCTCGGGCGCGCGGCGCAGTACGGCATCATGGTCTTCGTCGTCCTCCTCGCGATCGACCATCTGGACATCGGCGGCGGTCTGATTCAGCAGACCTTCCTGATCCTGCTCGCCGGTGTCGTCTTCGCCGCGGCCCTTGCGCTCGGCCTCGGTGCCAAGGACCGCGCGGCGCTGCTGATCGAGCGTTGGTTCCCGCGTGATCGAAGCAAACCTTGATGCAACTTCGGCGGGCTGAAGTGGCCTTTTCGCGGGACTTCGACGGGCTCGGTGCGTTCGGAGTCTGGCGCGGCAAGGGCGTGCCCGGACAGGTCGCGGCGTGCCGCGTGCTGGGTTCCGGAGGGTCGAGCGGCAAAGGCGCGCCCGGGCAGTCCACGGCGCTTCACCTCCGCGGTCGGCGCTTTGCGCCGACTGCCCTGCGATGCTCGGTCTCGCGGCCACGTCGCTCAACTCACTGCGCTCACTGCGTTCGCTCCGTTCAGACAATCGCGACGGGTCAGATCACGAAGCGCGCTGCGCGCGCGGCCACGAGCCCTGTGCTTCTCGGCGCTCCGCAGGCGCGCCCTGGCCTGCCCGGGCACGCCTTTGCAGGCAACGTTGTGGTGCGCGACAAACGAGAAGAACCGTCGCGGCAGGCGGTGCCCGCCGGGGGCGATTTGTGGAGCGACGAGGATCGCAGGCTAGGGGTCGGCGCGCGCAGCGCGCTTCGTAGACTGACTCGTCGCAACTGTCTGAGCGCAGTGAGCGAAGTGAATGCAGCGAGTTCTGCGACGCGACCCCTGGCCGAGAACCGCAGTGCAGTCGGCGCTGTGCGCCGACCGCGCAACCATGAGCCCTCGGCGGGTACCGCCTGGCGCGACGCGAAAGCACAGTGCCGACCGCGCAACCATGAGCCTCCGGCGGGTACCGGCTGGCGTGACGCAGCAGCGCTTCCGGACGTCCGTACACCACCGTTCGCCGTCGCGCGCCGCAAGCGCAAGCAAGATCGACAGCGCCTCACGGGCGTCCGTTCGCGCCGATCGAACGTGGCGCGCTTGACACATTGGAGTCTCTGACATGGCCGTAGAACACGCGATCGATACGCTCTGGCCCGGGCTGCCCTATCCGCGCGGCGCGAACTGGAACGGCATGGGGGTGAACTTCGCGCTGTTTTCGGAGAACGCCGAGCGCGTCGAACTGTGCCTGTTCGACGCCACCGGGCGGCGCGAGACGCACCGCATCGCGCTGCGCGAGCGTACCGACCAGATCTTCCACGGCTTCCTGCCGCAGGCGCGGCCGGGGTTGCTCTACGGCTATCGCGTCTACGGACCGTACCGGCCGAAGGACGGGCATCGCTTCAACGGCCACAAGCTGCTGCTCGACCCCTATGCGCGCCAGATGGTCGGCCCGCTGCGCTGGCACGATGCGGTGTTCGGCTATCGCATCGGGCATGGCGACGCCGATCTCTCGTTCGATCGTCGCGACAGCGCCGCCTACATGCCGCGCTGCAAGGTCGTCGAGTCGGCCTTCAGCTGGGGCGAAGACCGGCGCCCGAAGGTGCCGTGGCACGAGACCGTGATCTACGAGGCGCATGTGCGCAGCCTGACGATGCAGCATCCCGAGGTGCCGCAGGCGCTGCGCGGCACCTACGCCGGCTTGACGTGCGCGCCGGTTGTCGAGCATCTGAAGCGCCTGGGCGTGACGACGCTCGAGCTGATGCCGGTGCACTCCTTCATCGACGACCGCCATCTCGTTGACCGCGGCCTTGCCAACCACTGGGGCTACAACACGATCGGCTTCTTTGCGCCGGAGGCGTACTACAGCGCATCGGGCAAGCTCGGCGAGTTCAAGACCATGGTGCGCACGCTGCACGAGGCGGGTATCGAGGTCATCCTCGACGTCGTCTACAACCACACCGCCGAGGGCAACGAGTTGGGCCCGACGCTGTCGTTTCGCGGCATCGACAACGCGTCCTACTACCGGCTCGAGCCCGACGCGCAGCGCCACTACCAGGACTTCACCGGCTGCGGCAACACGCTCAACATGCAGCACCCGCGCGTGCTGCAGCTGCTGATGGATTCGCTGCGCTACTGGGTGACGGAGATGCATGTCGACGGCTTCCGCTTCGATCTTGCGTCCGCGCTCGCGCGCGAGCTGCACGCCGTCGACCGCCTCTCGGCGTTTTTCGACATCCTGCGCCAGGACCCGGTGCTGTCGCAGGTGAAGCTGATCGCCGAGCCGTGGGATCTCGGCTCCGGCGGCTACCAGGTCGGCAACTTCCCCGCAGGCTGGGCCGAGTGGAACGACCGCTATCGCAACACCATGCGTGCCTACTGGAAGGGCGACGGCGGGTTGATCGGCGAGTTCGCGCAGCGCCTGACGGGTTCGAGCGACCTCTACAACCGCAGCAGCCGCAAGCCCTACGCGAGCATCAACTTCGTCGCCGCGCACGACGGCTTCACGCTCGCCGACCTCGTCTCGTACAACGACAAGCACAACGAGGCCAACGGCGAGGACAACCGCGACGGCCACGACCACAACCTGTCGTGGAACTGCGGCGTCGAAGGCCCGACCGACGACCCCGCGGTGCGCGCGCTGCGGGCCCGCCAGCAGCGCAACTTCATCGCCACGCTGATGCTGTCGCAGGGCGTGCCGATGCTGCTCGCGGGCGACGAGATCGGCCGCACGCAGCAGGGCAACAACAACGCCTACTGCCAGGACAACGCGCTGAGCTGGGTCGACTGGGCCGACAGCCCGGAGCGACGCGCGCTGCTCGCCTTCACGCAGCGCCTGATCGCGCTGCGCGCGGCGCATCCGGTGTTCCGCCGGCGCGACTTCTTCCAGGACCGGCCGCTGCGCGGCTCCGAGGTGCGCGACATCGTCTGGCTGCAGCCCGATGGCGCGGAGATGGGTGAGGAAGCCTGGCAGCAGGGCCACGCCCGGGCGCTCGCGGTCTTCCTCTCGGGCGATGGCCTGACCGAGATGGACGGCCGCGGCCGCGCGGTGCGCGACGACAGCTTTGCGCTGCTCTTCAACGCGGCCGAGGAGGGCGTGATCTTCACGCTGCCCGAGTCGCTCGTGCCGCGCGCCGGGACGCTGCTCGTCGATACCTCGAACGACAGCGACGCCTTGCCGGCAACGTCGTTCGATCCGCGCCAGGAGCACATCCAGGCCGGACGCTCGCTCGCGCTGGTGCGCTTCGCGCGCGAAGCAGGCGCATGAAGCCTTTCGCACCCGAGGCATGGGCATGAAGCGCCGGCACGACATGCAGTTCGGCGCGCGGCTGCTGCCCGAGGGCGGCGCCTTGTTCAGGCTCTGGGCGCCGGCGGCAAGCCGTGTCGAACTGGTCCTCGATGGCGACGCCCGGGCGATGGCGCGCGCCGCCGACGGCTGGCACGAATCGCGGGTCGCGCAAGCCAAGGCCGGCGCGCGCTACGCGTTTCGCCTCGAGAGCGGCCTTACCGTGCCCGATCCGGCGTCGCGCAGCAACCCCGACGACGTGCACGGCGCGAGCGCGCTGGTCGATCCGACTGCGTTCGACTGGCCGGACGGCGCATGGCGCGGCCGGCCCTGGCACGAGGCGGTGATCTACGAACTGCACGTCGGCTGCTTCACGCCCGAGGGCACCTTTTCGGCGGCGATCGAGCGGCTCGACGATCTGGCCGCACTCGGCGTCAGCGCGATCGAACTGATGCCGGTCGCCGAGTTTCCCGGCCGGCGCAACTGGGGCTACGACGGCGTGCTGCCGTTCGCCCCGGACGCCGCCTACGGCACGCCGGACGATCTGAAGCGCCTGGTTGCCGCCGCCCATGCGCGCGGGCTGATGATCCTGCTCGACGTCGTCTACAACCACTTCGGGCCGGACGGCAACTACCTGCACGCCTATGCGCCGGACTTCTTCAACGCCGGCGTGCACACCCCCTGGGGTGCGGCGATCAACTTCGACCGGCCGGGCAGCCGCACGGTGCGCGACTTCTTCATCCACAACGCGCTCTACTGGCTGGAGGAATTCCACTTCGACGGCCTGCGCATCGACGCCGTGCATGCGATGCACGACACCTCGCCGCTGCACTTCATCGACGAACTCGCGCAGGCGGTGCGCGCAGGCCCGGGGCGCGAGCGCCAGGTGCACCTGGTGCTCGAGAACGAACTCAACGATGCGACGCGGCTGCGGCGTGGCGAAAGCCGCACGCCCGAACTCGCCACCGCGCAGTGGAACGACGACGTCCATCACGCCCTCCACGTGGTCGCGAGCGGCGAGGGCGACGGCTACTACGCCGACTATGCCGAGCGGCCGGTCCATCTGTTCGGGCGCGCGCTGGCCGAGGGTTTCGCGTACCAGGGCGAGCCCTCGCCGTTCCGGGGCGGGCGGCCGCATGGCACGCCGTCCGCCGCGCTGCCGCCGCTCGCGTTCGTCAACGCGCTGCAGACGCACGACCAGGTCGGCAACCGCGCATTCGGCGAACGCATCGCGATGCTCGCCAGGGAGCGCGGCCGCGGCGATGCGCTGCGTGCGATGCTCGCCTGCGTGCTGCTCGCGCCGGCACCGCCGATGCTCTTCATGGGCGAGGAGTACGCGGCGTCCACGCCGTTCCTCTACTTCTGCGATTTCGCGGGCGACCTGGCGCAAGCGGTCACCGACGGGCGGCGCGACGAATTCAGCCGCTTCGCGCGCTTTGCCGACCCGGCCGCGCGCAGCCTGATCGCCGATCCGAACGACGCAGCCACCTTCGAGCGCAGCAAGCTCGCGTGGGAGGAGCGCGGCGCGTCGACGCACGCCGCATGGCTCGCGCTGTACCGGCACCTGCTGGCCGTGCGGCGTGAAAGCGTCGTGCCGCTGCTGGCGCATGCGGCGAGCGGTGTCGCCGCGGTGGAGGGCGCCGGCCTGCTCGCGGTGAGCTGGCCCTTGAACGCGCCCGGCGGCAGGGCGCGCCTGCATCTGCTCGCCAACCTGGCCGACGACGCCGCGAGCACGCGGCACCTGCCCGAAGGCGACGTGATCTACGAGAACGCCGCCGGCGTCGGCTCGACGCTGCGGCCGGCATGGTCGGTGCGCGTCTCGATCGAGCGCGCGTGATGACGCACCTGATGACGGCCGCGCCTCCGCGATGAAGCCGGACGACGAGATCGAGGCGAAACGCGCGCCGCGCGAAGCCGGCCGGGACCCGAAGCAGGCCATCGTCCCGCGCGCGACCTACCGCGTGCAGTTGAACGCCGGCTTTCGCTTCACCGACGCCGCGGCGCTCGTGCCCTGGCTGGCGCAGCTCGGCATCAGCCACCTCTACTGCTCGCCGTTCCTGCGGGCGCGCGCCGGCAGCCTGCACGGCTACGACGTCGTCGACCACGGCGAGATCAATCCGGAGATCGGCAGCCGTGCCGAGTTCGACGCCCTCGTCGACGTGCTGCGCGCGCATGGCATGGGCATGCTGATCGACCTCGTGCCGAACCACATGGGCGTGCTCGGCGGCGACAACGCGTGGTGGCTGGACGTCCTCGAGAACGGCCGCGCGTCGGTGTATGCGGACTACTTCGACATCGACTGGGCGCCGACCGACCCGATGCTCGCGGGCCGCGTGCTGCTGCCGCTGCTCGGTGATCAGTACGGTCTCGTGCTCGAACGCGGCGAGCTGCAGTTGCGTTTCGCGTCGCAGACCGGCCGCTTCACGCTGCACTACTACGAGCACCAGTTGCCGATCGACCCGAGCACCTACCCCGGGCTGCTGCGCCGCGTGTCGGCCGCGCTCGGACGGCGCGCGCTGCCGGCCGATGCCGCGCAGGCGCTCGATGAGCTGATCACGCGCTTGGACACGCTGCCACGGCGCGACGACGACGACCCCGCGGCGGCGCTGCGCCGGCAGCGCGACAAGATCGGGCTCAAGCGCCAACTCGCGCGGCTCGTGCTGGCGCAGCCGGCGCTCGGCGACGCGATCGATGCCGAGGTCGCGCGCCTGAACGGCAGGGTCGGCACGCGTGCGAGCTTCGACGCGCTCGACACGTTGATCGGCGAGCAGGCCTACCGGCTCGCGCAATGGCGCGTCGCGTCGGACCAGATCAACTACCGGCGCTTCTTCGACGTCAACGAGCTCGCCGCGCTGCGCATGGAGCGGCCCGAGGTGTTCGAGGCGACGCATGCGTTCGTCCTGTCGCTCGCCGCGAGCGGGGCGGTCGACGGCATGCGCATCGACCATCCGGATGGCCTCGCCGATCCGGCGGGCTACTTCCGTCGCCTGCAATTGCGCTATGCCGAGCTCGCGGGGGTCGAGCTCGACGACCGGCCCGGCGAGCCACTGGCCGCGAAGCCGCTGTACGTCGCGATCGAGAAGATCGTCGCGCCGCACGAAAAGGTGCCCGCCGACTGGGCCATACACGGCACGACCGGCTACCGCTTCGCCAACGTCGTCAACGGCCTGCTGATCGACGCCAAGGCCAAGTCGCGGCTCGACCGCGCCTGGCGCGCCTTCGTCCGCGACGAGGCGGAGGACTTCGACGAACTCGCGTGGCGCTGCCGCCATGCGGTGATGGACGGCGCGCTCGCGGGCGAGCTGTCGGTGCTCGCGACGGCGCTGCTGCGGCTGGCGCGCGCCGATCGGCGCACGCGCGACTTCACGCTCGCCACGCTGCGCCGGGCGCTGGCCGACACGGTGGCGTCGTTTCCGGTCTATCGCACCTACATCATCGACAAGCCGACCGCGCAGGACCGCCGCTTCATTGACTGGGCGATCGGCCGCGCGCGCCGGCGCAGCCTGGCGGCGGATGCGAGCGTGTTCGACTTCCTGCGCCGCGTGCTGCTCGGCCGGCCGCTGCCCGGCGCCGCAGCGGGCCTGGCCGCGCGCTACAACGCCTTCGCGCGCCGGCTGCAGCAGTACACCTCGCCGGTCGCCGCCAAGGGCATCGAGGACACCGCGCTGTACCGCCACCACCGGCTGCTCTCGGTCAACGACGTCGGCGGCGACCCGGACGACTTCGGCATGTCGGTCGCCGCCTTTCACGCCGCGAGCGCAGACCGCGCGCGGCACTGGCCGCACACCATGCTCGCAACCTCGACGCACGACGCCAAGCGCAGCGAGGACGTGCGCGCGCGCATCGACGTCATCAGCGAGATGCCCGCCGTCTGGCGCCTGACGGTGCGGCGCTGGAGCCGCATGAACCGCCACCACAAGCGCGTCGTCAACGGCGTGCTGGCCCCGAGCCGCAACGACGAGTACGCGCTCTACCAGACGCTGCTCGGCAGCCTGCCGCCGGGGCCGCTGGCCGACGCCGCGCTCGACGACTACCGAGCGCGCATCGCGCAGGCGATGTTGAAGTCGGTGCGTGAGGCGAAGCTCGTCACGAGCTGGTTCAACCCGAACCAGGCCTACGAAGCGGCGCTCGCCGGCTTCGTCGATGCGCTGCTGGAGCGGCGCGAGAGCAACCTCTTCCTGCGCGATCTGCAGGAGATCGCGCCGCGCTTCGCGTGGTACGGCGCGCTCAACAGCACGACGCTCGCCGCCATCAAGTGCCTGTCGCCCGGCGTTCCCGACTTCTACCAGGGCCACTCGACGATCGAGCTGACGCTGATGGACCCGGACAATCGCCGGCCGATCGACCACGCGCGGCGGCGCGCGCTGCTCGCCGCCGCGCAGGCCGGCGACCCGCTGACCGACCCGGCGGCGCGCGCGGCCGATCTGCGCGAGCTGCTGACCCGCGCGGCCGACGGCGAGGCGAAGTTCCGCGTCACCTGGGCCGCGCTGCAATTGCGGCGGCGCTACGAGGACATGCTGCGCGCGGGCGGCTATCTGCCGCTCGAAGTGCGCGGAGCGCAGGCGCCGCATGCGCTTGCGTTCGCGCGCCATGCGGGTGACGCCTGGCTGATCGTCGTCGCGACGCGGCTCTATGCGTCGTTCGACCTCGCCCCGGGCGAAGCACCGGTGGGCGACGCCTGGGGCGATACGCTGCTCGCCTGGCCGACCGCCGCCGGCACGCCACCGGCGCCGGCCGGCGCACGCTGGGCCGAGGTCTTGAGCGGCCGCGAGCACGCCTTCGAAGCGGGGGAGCTCGCGCTTGCCGATCTGTTGCGCGACTTCCCCGTCGCGCTGCTGCACCTGGCGCACCGCGCTGAGAGATGATTGCGGCAAGCCGCCCGCGCACCGCCGCTGCCGACCGACAGCCCGCGCCTGGCCCTGCGCCAACTCCACGAAAGGAAATCGACATGATGCGCATCGACTACAAGCAGGCCTCCCCGGGCGCATTTCAGGCGATGCTGGGGATGGAGCAGTACGTGCGTGGTTGCGGGCTGGAACTTCCACTGCTCGAACTCGTGAAGACGCGTGTCTCGCAGATCAATGGCTGCGCGTATTGCCTCGACATGCACACCAAGGATGCACGCGCCGCCGGCGAGACGGAGCAGCGCCTGTACCTGCTGCCCGCCTGGCGCGAAACCAGCTTCTACTCGCCACGCGAGCGCGCAGCGCTGGCCTGGGCCGAGGCGGTGACGCAGATGGCGAGCCAGGACGTGTCCGACGCGATCTACGAGCAGGCGCGACAGCAGTTCGACGAGAAGGCGCTCGTCGATCTGACGTTGGCGATCGTCGCCATCAACGGCTGGAACCGCCTTGCCGTCTCGTTCCGCTCCGACGTCGGCAGCTATCAGCCACCAGCATGAGCAGGCCCGCCTACGTCATTGGCCATGTCACGGTGAAGGACCCGCAACGCTGGGCCGAATACCGCAGCGGCGTGCCCGCGACGCTCGCCGAGTGGGGTGGCGAGCTGGTGCTGCGCGGCGAACGGCGGGCGGTGTGGAGCGGCACGCACCCGCACACCGATGCGGTCGTGCTGCGCTTTGCCAGCCTGGATGCCGCCACGCGCTGGCATGAATCGGCCGCATACCAGGCGCTGATCCCCTTGCGTCGGCAGGCGGCCGATCTGGATCTGGTGTTGTTCGAGGGCTGATCCCGTCGCCTGCCACCGACGACAACGCGTTGCGCCGCGACGCGGCATCACGTCGAAGCAGACATCGGCCGGACCGGCCGATCCGTTGCCGACGGCGGCGACGAGATCCGCGAAGCAACCCCGACGCCGCCGCAGTTGACCGTCCCCTTCGGCGCCGCGTTCTGCGCAACCGCAGATGAACGTCGCGTTCAGGCGTCGTTCAGGCACCCCGGCTCAGACTGCAGGCACGGTCCTCGTGGATCGGGTTTCAAGCGAAGGGGAACATCATGACTTGCATGCACACACTGAAGACCATCGCCATGGCCACGGCCCTCGTGGCCGGGGCTGCGGTGGCACACGCCGGCGCCACCCAGACGCGCGCCGCGCAGGACGCTTGTCGCGACGAAGCGCAAGCGTCCGGCGTCGAGCGCCATGAGCGCGATGCCGACAGGCGCTGCGGTGACCGCCATCAACGGTCGCACGACGCCCGCGCACACTGGATGAAGCCGGTGCTGCTGCCGGTGGCCAACAGCAGCGAGCCGGGCCAGGAGGCCTATGGCTGGCAGTACTTCTCGGCGGCGCGCAAGGCGCGTGCGGTGGTGATCAGCCCGGCGGGCGAATACTTCCTCAGCCGGGGCGACGGGCCGCGCCAGATCACCGGGCCGGCGGGGCAGCCGCTGACGACGATGGCGGCGGACGACTGAGCCGCCGGGCCGAAGCGGTTTCTTGTCCGCGCGGCGCTGGCGTCACGTGCCCGGGCCAGCGCCGCGCAACCGCTTCGGGGTGATCATCATCAATGCAGGCCGGCGCCAGATCCGTAGCCTCGACCGGTGCGTGCTCGAACAGGCACGCCTCGAATGAGCGATCCGAAGCCAGGCCGCAAGGAAAACCGATGAACCTGAGAAACACCACCGACCGCTATGGATCGCTTTCGATCGGCATGCACTGGCTGATGTTGCTGCTGCTGTTCGCCGTCTACGCGGTGATCAATCTGCACGATGCTGCCGAGAAGGGCAGCGCGCTGCGGGCCGACCTGAAGACATGGCACTTCATGCTCGGCCTCGCCGTCCTCGCGCTCGTCGCCGTGCGGCTGGCGACCCGGTTCCTCTCCGGGCCCGCGCCCGGGATCGAGCCTCACATCGCGCGCTGGCAACAGCGCGGGGCGGGGGCGATCCATGTCGCGCTCTACGTCTTCATGATCGGCATGCCGCTGCTCGGCTGGCTTGCCGTCAGCGCCAAGGGTGCGCCGATCGTGTTCTTCGGTGCCCCGTTGCCGATGCTGATCGGGCAGGACAAGGCCTTGTACGACACGCTGAAGGACATCCACGAGACGGTAGGCACGGTCGGCTACTTCCTGATCGGGCTGCACGCGGCCGCCGCGCTCTTCCATCACTACGTGGCGCGCGACAACACGCTGCTGCGGATGCTGCCGCTGCGAGGTCGATGACCGTGCGAGGCGCGCTGCGCGATGATGCGGAGCATGCCAGAGCCTGACGACCTGATCGAACGCTGCCGCCGCGAATCGCTCGCGCTGCTCGAGCGCAACCTGGTGCCGCAGGGCATCCTCGCGGCGTCGCGCACCGCGGCCGCCGAGGCGCGACGCTACACGCGCATCTTCGGGCGCGACGCCGCGGTCTGCGTGTTCGCGATGTGCGGCAGCGGCGTCCCGGCGCTAGAGCGCGGCGCGGTCGCCAGCCTCGATGCGCTCGCGGCGCAGCAGGCCGCCAACGGGCAGATCGCGAAGTATGTCGACCCCGAGGGGCGCGACGCCGATTTCTGGTACCTGGGCTGCATCGACGCGACGCTCTGGTGGCTGCTCGCCGCCGACCACGTGCGGCGCTGCGCACCCGGCATGCAGGATCGCTGGTCGCGCGAGATCGAGCGCGCTGTCCACTGGCTGCAGGCGCAGGAGCATCAGCGCCTGTGGCTGCTGCAGCAGAACGAGGCGAGCGACTGGGCCGACATCATGCCGCGCTCGGGCTACGTGCTCTACAGCAACGCGCTCTGGTATGCCGTCAAGACACGCTTCGATCTGCCGCAGGCAGAGGCGACGCGCCACCACTTCAACCACCTGTTCCACCCGTTCGAGCGGGACCTGTCCGAGTACCGTCGCGCGCGCCTGCTGCAGCACTACGCGCGGCGCGGGCAGCGCGACCCGGGGCTGTACCTGAGCTTCGTCAACTTCGCGAGCTTCGGCGCCGAGGGCGACGTGTTCGGCAACCTGCTCGCGATCCTGTGCGGGCTGGCGGATGACACGGCCGCGCAGCGCATCGCCCGCACGATCGATGGCGCGGCCAGCGCCGAGCCCTACCCGATCCGCGTCGTGCTGCACCCGCTGTCGCGCGAGGACGAGCTCTGGCGCCCGTACATGGCGCGCCACGAGCAGAACCACCCGCACCAGTATCACAACGGCGGCATCTGGCCCTTCGTCGGCGGCTTCTGGGTCCTCGTGCTGGCGCGATGCGGCATGCGCGACGCGGCGCGCGACGCGCTGCGCCGCCTGGCCGCGGTGAACGCGCTGGACGACTGGCGCTTCACCGAATGGCTGCACGGCCGCACGCTCGCGCCGATGGGCATGGCCGGGCAGAGCTGGAACGCGGCGACGTTCCTGCTCGCGCTGCGCGCGGTCGAGGGGCGTGCCGGTCGGCAGGCGGGCGACGTGTTCGTCCTGCCGCCCTGCGCCTGAAGGCTCAGCCGGCCGACCGGCGGGCGCCTTCTTCGCGTTCCGGCGGGTCGTTCGACGCCGTGCGGTTGCCGCGCGCGGCAGGCCGGTGCAGCGTCATCTGCGGGAACGGGATCTCGATGCCGTTGGCGTCGAACGCCGCCTTCAGCCGCTTCAGGTACTCGCGGCGCACCGCCCACTGCTGCAGCGGGGCGACGCGGAAGCGCCCGCGGATGACGATCGCCGACTCGCTCCATCGCTCGACGCCGGCGAGCTCGAAGTCGTCGAGGATCTTGGGGCCGTATTCCTTGTCGCGGCGTAGCTCCTTCGAGACGTCGAACATCACCTCGGTGACGCGGTCGACATCTTCGCGGTAGGCGACGCCGACATCGACGACCGCCTGCGCGAAGTCCCGGCTCAGGTTGACGACGCTGCGGATCTCGCCGTTCGGCACGAAGTGCACGTTGCCGTCGTAGTCGCGCAGGCGCACGTAGCGCAGCGTCACCTCCTCGACGAGGCCGGAGTGATCGGCGATCTTGACGACGTCGCCCTGGCGGATCTGGTTCTCGAGCAGCAGGAAGAAGCCGTTGAAGTAGTCCTTCACCAGGCTTTGCGCACCGAAGCCGATCGCCAGGCCGGCGACGCCCGCGGCGCCCAGGATCGGCGCCACCGAGATGCCGATCTCGGACAGCACGAGCATGCCGGCGACGAGACAGACGACGACCGCGACGAGGTAGCGGAACACGCGGCCGAGCGTCTCCGCGCGCTTGAGCGCCTCGCCATCGTCCAGGCGGCTTGCGATGCGCACACGGAAGCTCCGTATGCCGCGCTGTGCGAGCCCGATCACGATCCAGGCGACGACGATGATGGCGACCACCCGCAGCGCGGTGATCATCCAGCCGCTGAGTGCGGTGACGAAGGTGGGCAGTTCTTGCAGAAACGTCGACAGCATTTATCCTCCGGGTGGACCCGAATTATATTTGTATCTATTCTCCGCGTCGAACCGGGCCTGTCGCCGCGCCCTTGGGCGCGAAGCGAACCGGCGCGGCATCATTGCGTCATCCACCCGTCTGAGGAGCACAAGCCATGCAAACCACCCGTCTCGGCAACACCGGCCTCGTCGTCTCGCGCCTGTGCCTGGGCATGATGACCTACGGCACCCCCAAGTGGCGGCCCTGGGTGCTCGACGAAGACGCGAGCCGGCCGCTCGTCAAGCACGCGGTGGAGCAGGGCATCAACTTCTTCGACACCGCCGACATGTACTCGGCCGGCGAGTCGGAGGCGCTGACCGGCAAGTTCCTGCGCGAGTTCTGCCGCCGCGAGGAGATCGTCGTCGCGACCAAGCTCTTCCATCCGGTGAGCATGGCGTTTTCGAGCGGCATCGCGCCGAAGGCGAACGGCCACCGACCGCCGCCCAACACGAGCGGCCTGTCGAGAAAGCGCATCTTCCATGCCGTCGACGCCAGCCTGAAGCGATTGGGGCTCGACTACATCGACCTCTACCAGATCCACCGCTGGGATCCGGCGACGCCGATCGAAGAGACGATGGAGGCGCTGCACGACGTGGTGAAGGCGGGCAAGGCGCGCTACATCGGCGCGAGCTCGATGTGGGCGTGGCAGTTCGCCAAGGCGCAGCAGGTGGCGCGCGCGAACCGCTGGACGCCGTTCGTCAGCATGCAGAACCACTACAACCTCGCGTATCGCGAGGAGGAGCGCGAGATGATCCCGCTGTGCAAGGACCAGGGCGTCGCGCTGATCCCGTGGAGCCCGCTCGCGCGCGGCTTCCTCGCCGGCAACCGCAGGGCGGACGACGCCAAGGCCGGCGCCACCTCGCGCGCCAACACCGACGAGATCGCCTTGAAGCTCTACTACCGCGCGAGCGACTTCGCGACCGTCGAGCGCGTCACGGCGATGGCAGCGGCGAAGGGCGTCAGCAACGCGACGCTCGCCTACGCCTGGCTGCTGCACAAGGGCATCACGGCGCCGATCTTCGGCGCGAGCAAGCTGCCGCAGATCGATCAGGCGGTGGCTGCGGTGGAACTGAAGTTGAGCGCCGACGAAGTGACGCAGCTCGAGGCAGGCTACGAGCCACATCCGGTGCTGGGACACAGCTGATGCGCCGCTCGCGCGGCGGCGCTGAGCCCGGCCGGCGCAGCCGGCTACAGTGGGCCGCATGAAACACATCAGCGAATTTCTCAGCCGCACCGTCGGCGTCGAACCGTGGGTGGCGTCCTTGATCGCCATCGGATTGGTCACCCTGATCCTCAATCAGGTGGCGCAGGTGCTGCTGCGCCACGCCGCGAAAGTCACACGCCGGACGCGCACGGTGTGGGACAACGCGCTCGTCAGCACCGCGAGCCGGCCGATCCTGGCAGCGACCTGGGTCATCGGTCTGGGCTTCATGGCGCGCGTCGTCCAGAGCCAGGTCGACGAGCCGTTCCTCAACGAGGTGGGCGCGCTGCGCGACGTCGCGCTGATCCTGTGCGTGGCGTGGTTCGCCATGCGCTTCATCGGCCAGGTCGGCCGCAACATCATCGCCGCGCGCACCGACCGTGGCGACGAGGTCGATCACACGACGATCGACGCCCTCATCAAGCTGGCGCGCCTGGTGACGCTGGTGGTCGTGACGCTGATGGTGGTGCAGACGCTCGGCTTCCAGGTCGGCGGGCTGCTGGCGCTCGGGGGCGTCGGCGGCATTGCGGTCGGCTTCGCCGCCAAGGACATCCTGGCGAATTTCTTCGGCGGCCTGACGATCTACCTGGACCGCCCGTTCGTCGTCGGCGAATGGATCCGCTCACCCGACAAGGCGATCGAAGGCACGGTCGAATACATCAGCTGGCGCCACACGCGCATCCGTGCCTTCAACAAGAACCCGATCTACGTGCCGAACTCGGTCTTCGCCACCGTCGTCGTCGAGAACCCGTCGCGCATGAGCCACCGGCGCATCCGGGAGACGATCGGCCTGCGCTACGACGACTTCGACAAGGTCGCGCCCGTCGTCGCCGACATCAAGGCGATGCTGCGCGAACACCCCGACATCGATACGACGCAGACCCTGATCGTCAACTTCACGCAGTTCGGTGCCTCGACGCTCGACCTGATGATCTACACCTTCACGAAGACGGTGGTGTGGGTCGAGTACCACGAGGTCAAGCAGGACGTGCTGCTCAAGATCGGTGAGATCATCGAGCGCCACGGCGCACAGATCGCCTTCCCGACACGGACGCTGCATCTGCATTCGCAGGCCGAGTCGCATGAGGCATAGCTGCGGCGCCGGCGCGACGCGCCGGGTAGCGCGCGTCAGCCGTCCCAGGCCGGCGTCGCGCGCAGCACCTCCTCGATCGTCGTCACGCCCTCGGCAACCTTGATCGCGCCGGCCATGCGCAGCGGGCGCAGGCCGTCGGCGAGGGCGAGCGTGCGCAGCTTGGCGATGTCGGGCACGGGGTGGATCGCGGCGCGCGCCGGTTCGGTCACTTCCAGCAGTTCGTACAGGCCGGCGCGACCGCGGTAGCCGGTCATGCGGCACTCCAGGCAGCCGACCGGCTTGTAGGCGCGCATCTCGCCCGTCAGGCGCCACGGCTTGATCACTTCGTGCAGCGTCTCGGCCGTGGTGTCGGCGTCGGGCTGCTTGCAGCTCGGGCACAGCGTGCGCACAAGACGTTGCGCGAGGACGCCGATCACGGTCGCGCCGATCAGGTAGGGCGCGACGCCGAGGTCGACGAGGCGCGTGATCGCCGACGCCGCGTCGTTCGTGTGCAGCGTGCTGAAGACGAGGTGGCCGGTGAGCGCGGCCTGGATCGCCATCTCGGCCGTCGCCAGGTCGCGGATCTCGCCGACCATGATGATGTCCGGGTCCTGCCGCATCAGCGCGCGCAGCCCTTCGGCGAAGCCGAGGTCGAGTGCGGGCTGCACCTGCGTCTGGTTCAACGCCGGCTGGATCATCTCGATCGGGTCCTCGATCGTGCAGACGTTGACCTCGTCGGTGGCGAGCTGCTTGAGCGTCGCGTAGAGCGTCGTCGTCTTGCCCGAACCGGTCGGCCCGGTGACGAGGATGATGCCGTGCGTGCGCCCGATCAGCGCCTCCCAGCGCGGCGCGTCGTGCGCGCCGAAGCCGAGCGCGGTCGCCTTCTTCGCCGCCGCGTCGGGGTCGAAGATGCGCATCACCATCTTCTCGCCGAAGGCGGTCGGCAGCGTCGACAGGCGCATCTCGACTTCGTCGCCCTTCGGGTTGCGCGTCTTGATGCGGCCGTCGAGCGGGCGGCGCTTCTCGACCACGTCCATGCGGCCGAGCAGCTTGATGCGCGCCGTCATCGCGGCGAGCACGCCGGGCGGCATCTGGTAGACGGTGTGCATCACGCCGTCGATGCGAAAGCGGATCGCGCCCAGGTCGCGCCGCGGCTCGAGGTGGATGTCGCTTGCGCGCTGGTCGAATGCGTACTGCCACAGCCAGTCGACGACCTGCACCACGCCCTGGTCGTTGGCGTCGAGCGGCTTGGTGCTGCGCCCGAGCTCGACGAGCTGCTCGAAGCTCGCCGCGGCCGAGCTCTCGCCGCTCTTGATCGCTGCGCGCACCGAGCGCGAGAGCGTGTAGAACTCGGTCGTGAAGCGCTGCAGCTCGACCGGACTTGCGAGCACGAGCTTCACCGTCCTCTTCGTGTGCGCCTCGATCTCGGCCACCCAGCCGATGTCGAAGGGCTCGCAGGTGGCGACGGTCACTTCGTGCAGGCCGACCTGCACCGGCAGCGCGTGGCGCCTTTCGGCGTAGGTGATCGACATCACCTCGGCGACGCGGCCGACGTCGACCTTGAGCGGATCGATGCGCAGATACGGCAGGCCGGCGCGCGCGGCGAGCCACTGCGTCAGGGCCTCGACGTCGAGGTCGATGCCGCGTTTGGCGTCGACCAGTCCGGCGCTGGCGAGGCGCACCAGCGGGTGCTGGCGGCTGTCGCTGGTGCCGAAGCGCTGCGTCGTGTCGGCCACCGCGGCGGCCCCGACCAGACCGTCCTCGCGCAGCCATTGCAGCAGCTTGCGCCAGGTCAGCGCGCCCGTCGGGCGCTCGTTCTGGTTGCCGGCGCCGGCTGCAGTCCCGGTCGCCGTCCCTGTCGCGTGCTTGCTCGTCATGGCGTTGATTCTGACGCAGTCGTGCCGCCCACCTGCTGCGGCCCGGGCAGGTCCACGCTGCGGATCATGCGCAGCCACTTGCGCGCCGGCAGGTCCAGGCTCGCCTCGATCCGGGCCGCGCGGTCTTTCAGCACGGCGCGTTCGGGCAGCGCGACGCCGCGCGACGCGACGACGACGCTGTTGCCTTCGCGCGTCGGCCGCAGCGGCCAGACGCTGCCGGCGCCGAACGCGGCGACGATGTGCCGCAGGCTATGCGCGAAGCTCGCCTCGCGGCCGAAGAGGTTTACCGTCATCAGCCCGCCCTCGACCAGCGTCGCGCGGCAGTCGGCGTAGAACGCGTCGTCGTCGAGCACCGGTGCGGCGGCGTCATGGTCGTAGAGATCGACGCACAGTGCCTGCACCGTCGCGCGGTTCGCGGCGTCGGCGACCCAGTGCGCGGCATCGCCTTGCAGCACGCTCAGGCGGGCGTCGTCCGCCGGCAGGCGAAACCACATCCGGCACGCGCTGATGACGGACGGATTGAGCTCGACCGCGAGCGTCTGCATGCGCAGCTTGCGGTGGCAATAGCGCGTGATCGCCCCCGCGCCCATGCCGAGCTGTACCGCGAGGCCCTCGCCCAGCGATTCGCTCGGCCGCCACAGCATCCACGCCATCATGCGCTGCACGTAGTCGAGTTCGATCGCGAGCGGCTTGTTGATGCGCATCGCGCCCTGCACCCACGGCGTGTCCAGGTGCAGGTAGCGCACGCCGGCGATCTCGGAGATCGTCGCCGGCACGCCCTCTGCAACCTTGTGAGCGAGCGCAGCGCGGCCGAAGTGGCGCGGCTTCGTTGCGGCCGCATCGCGCCGCCGCTCGTGCGTCATCGCTGCTTTCGCGAACGGCGAGGAAACGCTTCGCGCAACAGCGCGATGGTCTGGCGCCGCTGCCAGCGCCTGACGTGCGCCGCCTGCGCGTCAGGCAGCCGCGCGGCGAGCGTGAGCGCGGAATCGATCTGCACGTAGAACATGCGGGCCAGCGCCAGCAGCGTGTCGGTATCGCCCGACGCGCCATAAAAGCGCAGCAGTGCGGCCCAGAACTGGGTGGTCAGCGTCTCGTGCGCGGCCTCGAGTTCGATCAGGGCGGGAACGATCATCATCGGCCCCGCGAGGTGGCGCCAGTTCCAGTCGTTGTCGGGCAGGGCGATCACCTCGGCGAGGATAGCGCGCAGCGACTCGACGAAGCTCGGGCGTTGCTCGAGGATGCGCGCCTGGTGGCGCGCGTAGACCGCCTGCACCTGCTCGATCCAGGTTTCCGCAAGCGTGTAGAGGATGGCCTCCTTGCCCGAGAAATACTGGTAGACGGAAGCGATGTCCACGCCCGCCTCGCGCGCAATGTGGTTCGTCGTCAGCCGCTGCAGGCCGTCGCGCTCGAGCAGCGTCTTCGTCGCCTGCACGATGCGCGCGACGCGCTCCTGCGAGCGCTTCTGGCGCGGCAGATTGCGGTAGAAACCGATGCCCGTCTCGTCCGACATTGCGCGCATGCTAGCGCGCCACCGTTGCCCGGCCTTCGCCTGGTCTCCGCGTGTCCCGAGCGCGATCGGCGCGCTCAGCGCCCGCCTGCCGACGCGAGAGCCTGGCCGACCGGACGCGCGGACGGCGCCGTGGCCGCCGCATGACGATGCGTCGCGTCGCCGCAGAAGTCGTGGCTGCGGCGCGCGGCGCGCGTGCGCTTCGCGCTGGCCGGCTGCTCGAGCGCGACCGAGCGCAACGCCGCGGGCGCGGCCATCGGCGCGGCCGTGTTGTCGTAGACGACCTCGCCGTCGAAGATCGTGTAGTGCACCTGCACTGCGAGCAGCTCCATCGGCGTGATGGCCGCGATGTCCTGGTCGAGGACGACGAAGTCGGCCAGCTTGCCGACCTCGATCGAGCCGACTTCGGTGTCGAGCCGCAACGCGCGCGCGGCATTGATCGTGTAGGCGGCGAGCATGTCCTTGAGCGTCACGCGCTCCTTCGCGTTGAGCACCAGGCCCGCGTACTGCGGCTCGAACTCGTTGACGCGCGTGAGGG
>JAMLIM010000058.1 GCA_023954175.1 Rhizobacter sp. | reverse complement strand
TCGAAGTCGCGCTCGCCGCGGATCGCGAATGGGCTGAATGCAGCGGCCGCAGCTACGGCCTCGTCGAGCGCTATCGCTGCGACGGCGCGCGCACTGTCGTCGTCGCCATCGGCAGCATGTGCGGCACGGCACGCGACGCGATCGATGCGCTGCGCGACGCCGGGGAGGCGGTCGGGCTGCTCAAGATCAGGATGCTGCGGCCGCTGCCGGTGCAGGCGCTGCGCGCGGCACTCGCCGGCGTGCCCGATGTCGTCGTGCTCGATCGCAACCACTCGCCGGGGCTCGGCGGCATCGTGCACCAGGAGTTGCGCGCCGCGCTCTACGGCATGCCGGGCGCGCCGCGCATCCGCGGCTATCTGGCCGGCGTCGGCGGTGTGAACGTGTCGCCCGCGAAGATCGTCGAGATCGTGCGCGACGCGATGCAGCAAGGCGAACCGCAGGCTGATTCGCGCTGGGTCCAGTGAAGGTTCAACCGAAGCCAAGGGTGAGGGAAACGCGATGAAAGTACTCGATCTGCCGGAGAAGGCGATGCTCTGCTCTGGACACGCCGCCTGCCCGGGCTGCGTCGAGGCGCTCTCGGTGCGCCATGTGCTGGCGACGATCGGCACCGACGCGATGGCCGTCATCCCGCCGTCGTGCATGGCGATCATCGCCGGTGCGCAGCCCTACAGCTCGCTGAAGATCCCCGTCTATCAACCGACGCTCGAATCGAGCGCCGCCGCCGCGTCGGGGCTGCGCCGCGCGCTCGACGCGCAGGGGCGGCACGACACGCACGTGATCGTCCTCGCCGGCGACGGCGGCACCTACGACATCGGCTTTCAGTGCCTGTCGTCGGCCGCCGAGCGCGACGAGAACATCATCTATTTCTGCCTCGACAACGAGGGCTACATGAACACCGGCGCGCAGAAGTCGTCTTCGACGCCGCATTTCGCGAAGACCGGCTCGACACCCGCCGGCAAGACGACGCGCAAGAAGAACCTCACCGAGATCATGGCCGCGCACCAGGTGCCGTATGCGGCGACGGCGAGCATCGGCAACCTGCCGGATCTGATTCGCAAGGTCGAGAAGGCGAAGGCGATGCGCGGCTTTCGCATCATCACGCTGCTCATTCCCTGCATCGACGGCTGGGGGCTCGCCGACGACGGCGGGCTCGCCGCGGCGCGCTACGCGGTGGAGTGCGGCGCCTTTCCGCTGTTCGAGGTCGAAGACCACGGCCGGCGCTACACGCTCAACCACACCGAGCGCACGCGCCCGGTGGGTGACTATCTCGCGCTCCAGCGCCGCTACCGGCACACCGCGCCGGAGGCGATCGACGCGCTTCAGGCCGAAGTGGACGAAGGCTGGGCGCGGCTGCAGCGCCTGGTGGCGATGAGTGCGCCCGAAGCGCTGGTCTGAGCGTCGTCCCGTTCGTCACGCCCACCGGGGAGTGGCCGCTCCAGGCGAATCCCCTTTTGGAAACCGCGCCGGATATTCGCGCCTAGAACTGCGGGTAGGTATTCGTCCTGAATACATTGCGCGGCAAGGGCGGCGCAACATATATTTTCGTCTTCGGCGTGATGCGCATCGGCGCATCGGGTTTCCAGTGCGCGCGGGTGCGCGAACCGGCCGCGGAGTGCGGTGCCCGGGCCGGCGCCTGGCCGGCAATATACGCCTTCGCGAGTATGTCGTTGGCGAAATAGCGCACGCGGTGCGAAGACACCTTGGCGCGCATGAGTTTCCCGGCTTTCACCAGTGCCTCGGCGGCGCGGCGCACCTGCTCGGGCGAAAACCCGGTCAGTTCGCTCGCGCCAAAACCGGAGGGGCTGGCCGAGAGTTCAATAAGTTTTATATGGAATGTGGAGTTCAGATTTGCAGTTTTCATGCCGCATTGTATAACAATATAGTCATCAATGCAAGTCGGTCATGAAATGCGGGTATTCCCGGGTGGTTTCGGCGCCGCGCCGGGCGACCCGTCGGCAGAGGTTTCTCCCCATTCACGCCAGTCCTCGCCGAACAACTCCACCGGGTGCTGCGAGCGCTCGGAACCATTGCCGCAGAGCATCGCGCTCGCCGCGCAGTAGCGGTCACAGCCCCAGCAAGTGCGCTCGGGGTGCTTGGGGCGGTCGGGAAACTTCTTGGCCATGGGTCGGGCGCGTCGGCTTGCGGTGCGGGCTGAAAGCCCTGTCGCCCTCCGGCGCTGACTTCCCCTCAAGCCTAGCATAAGATGCATAGACAATACTTGTTTTGCATCAAACCGCCTGCGGTGGCCGCGTTGCAGGGGCAGATGCAAGAAGTGTGCAAACATGGGGCTTCCAGTTGCACAACCCGGATTTCGCTCCATGCCCGAGACCGTTGACGCGACGCCTCGTCGATGGCGCAGACGGCTGCTGATTGGCGGCGTCCTGCTTGCGCTGCTCATCGGCGGCGGTGCCGTCGCGTTGCTGCGCGGCTTTTCGCCCGAGCGCGTCGCGGCGCTGGTTGCGGACCAGGTCCGCACGCGCACCGGCCGCGACTTCGCCATCCGGGGCCCGCTCAGCTACCAGCTGCTGCCGCGCATCGCCGTCGTCGCCGAAGGGCTCGCGCTCGGCAACGCGCCATGGGGTTCGCGCAAGGACATGCTGCGGGTCGAGCGCGCCGCCTTCGAACTGGAACTGTGGCCGCTGCTATGGGGTCGGGCGCAGGTGGGCAGCGTCGAACTCGAAGGCGTCGATCTGCTGCTCGAGACCGACCGCCAGGGCGTCGGCAACTGGGTCCTCTCGGCGCCGCAGTCGGCGCGGGAGCCGGCTGCGGTGCCGGCGCCCGCATCGGCGCCCCCCGCCGGCGACAAGAACCTGTCGCCCCAGGCCTTCGAACTCGACACGCTGCGCCTGCGTCGGGTGGCGATCGCCTACCGAAGCGTTGGCACGACGCAGCAACTGGCGCTCGACCGCCTCGACCTCGACCGCACGGGCGCCGGCAACCGCGTCGCCGCCGAATGGGTCGTGCAGGGCCAGCGCTGGCGCGCGTCTGGCCAGCTGGCGTCGCTCGCCGTGCCGATCGAGAACCGGGCCGAATGGCCGTTCGAACTCGCCTTCACGAGCGATGGCGCGCGCATCGGCGTCGAGGGGCATGTGCGGCCCGGCGCCGCGTCGCGTGGCGCTCGCCTGGAACTCGACGCGACCATCGACAAGTCGGCCGCGCTCTCGCCCTGGATGTCGGACGCGGCCGGCGTGCCGTTGCCGGTCGAGCTGAAGTCGACGCTCGACATCGCGCCAAAGTCGGTGCGCGCGAATCCGCTGCAGGTGTCTCTCGCCGGCCAGACCCTGGCCGGGCGCGCGACGCTGAGCGAGGGTGACCCCTGGCAGCTCGATGCCGAGCTGAGGGGCGGCCGCGTCGACCTGACGCGAGTCTGGCCGGGCCGGGGGGCGGGCGGTGGCGCCGCCGTGGGGGGCGGGTCAGGCGACAGGCGGGTGCTCTTCGGCGACGACAAGCTGCCGATCGACACGCTGCCCGATGCGCGTGCGCGCGTCACCCTTCGCATCGACCAGCTGTTGCTGCCGGCAGCGCCGCCGCTGTCGGCCGTGACGGCGAACATCGACCTCAAGCCGGGCACGCTGAAAGCCGAGCCGCTCGCCTTCGCCATCGCCGGCGGCCAGGTGCGCGGCGGCGTCACGCTCGACACGCACACGAATGCGCCGCCGCGCGTGAACCTGAGGATCGACGCCGCCGGGCTGTCGGCCGAGACCCTTGCGCGCGCTGCGGGCGCGGGCGACAAGCTTGGCGGCGGTCGGCTCGATCTGAAGACGACGCTTGCGATGACGGGCGCCACGCCGCGCGCGCTCGCGGCCGGCGCGAGCGGTGACGTGCTGCTGTCGATCAAGGACATGACGCTGGCCGACGGCGCGCTGTCGATCGGGCCGAACCTGCTGCCGCGCCTGTTGCAGATCCTGCAGCCGCAGCGCGGCGCAGCGAAGGTGACGCGCGTCGAATGTGCGGTCGCCAGGCTGCCCTTGCGCAACGGGGTGGCGACGGTGGATCGCTCGATTGCGGCGGAAACGGGCGAGATGACCTTCGCCGCATCCGGCAACATCGATTTGCGCGATCAGACGCTCGAACTCGCGATCCGGCCCAACACGCGCAAGGTACTCGGCGTGAACCCGGCACAGCTCGCTTCGCTCGTCGTCGCCAAGGGCCCCTTGCTCGACCCGAAACTCACGCTCGACACGAAAGGGGCGGCCCAGGCGGCGCTGTCGATCGGTGCGGCCGCGGCGACCGGCGGCTGGTCGCTGCTCGGCAAGAACCTGCTCAACCAGACGGGGGACCCGCACCCCTGCGCCTACGCCGCGACCGGCGTCGCCGCGAAGGCGCCGTCGACGTCCGCAGCGCCGGCTCCCAAGCCGGACGGCAAGGCGCCGGCGGCCAAGCCGGACGAGGTTCAGAAGCTCTTGCGCAAGCTCTTCAAGTAGACGTCACCCCGCGTCGCCCTCGCCCACGACCTCGCGTCAAATTTCGCCAAGACGCAGCGCGGCGGCGTCGATCGACGTCATCAGTTCGGCCAGGTTCGCCTGCACCGGGAACTGCGGGAACTCGTCGATCACGTTTTGCGGCGGGTGGATCAGGAAGCCGGCATCTGCCGCGCCGAGCATGCTGGTGTCGTTGTACGAATCACCGGCCGCGATCACGCGGAAGTTGAGGCTGCGAAACGCCTCGACCGCGCGGCGCTTCTGGTCCGGCTGGCGCAGCCGGTAGGCGGCGACGAAGCCCTCGGCATCGACCTCGAGGCGGTGGCACATCAGCGTCGGCCGCCCGAGCTGGCGCATCAGCGGGTCGGCGAATTCGTAGAAGGTGTCCGACAGGATCACGACCTGGTAGCGCGTGCGCAGGGCGTCGAGGAACTCCTTCGCGCCGTCGAGCGGGCCCATGCCGGCGATGACCTGCTGGATGTCGGCGAGCTTCAGGCCGTGCTCGCGCAGCAACCCGAGGCGGTAGCGCATCAGGCGGTCGTAGTCGGGCTCGTCGCGCGTCGTGCGCGCAAAGGCGGCGATGCCGGTGCGCTCGGCAAAGGCGATCCAGATTTCGGGGGCGAGGACGCCTTCGAGGTCGAGGCAGACGAGATGCATGGCGCGGGCTCCGGCGTGAGGCGCGCATCGTAGCGCAGTGCATCGGTGGCCCCGGGCGAGGCTTGGCAAGCGCACGGCCGATGCCGAGCATCGCCACTCCGGCGCGCGCCGCGACTGACGCGGTTCTGACAGGGATCAAGGTTTCGTCGCGCCGGCGCGGGATTTGCCGGTTGACGCGGCAGGCTGTTTGTATACAGTGTCCCGTACGCATCCAACGCGGGTCACCGGAGCCTCCCTTGCCGCCCACGCTCAAACCCGTCAAGCGCCAGGCTGCGCTCGGCGACCAGGTCTACCGCTTGCTGCAGACGCATCTGCGCAGCGGGGCGATGGGCGCGGGGCAGCCGCTGCAGGAGGTGCAGCTTGCCGAGCGTCTGGGCGTCTCGCGCACGCCGGTGCGCGAGGCGATGATGCGGCTCGCGAGCGAGGGCCTGCTCTCGACCGTCGGCCGCAGCTTCGTCGTGCCGGCGCTGACGATGGCCGATGTCGACGACATCTACGAGATCCGCTTTCTCGTCGAACCGGCCGCACTGCGCCGCGTCGCGATGCTGACGGTCGACCCCGCCGTGCGGGCGCCGATCGACGCCGCACTCGACGATGCGATCGCCGCCGACGCCGCGGGGGATGCGGCGCGCTTTCGGGAATCCGCGGCGCGCTTTCGAAGCGCCTGGCTCGCGCTCGTGCCCAATGCGCGGCTGGTGCGCGTCGTCGAGCAGTACTCGGATCACATGCAGCAGATCCGCGCCATCACGCTCGGCGACGCCAGGGTGCGCGCGATCGTGCTGCGCGGCCTCAAGCGCGTTGCCGCCGCGCTCGCCAAAGGCGACGGCGAACGTGCCGCCGCGGCGATGGACGACAACCTGCGCGAGGCGCGCAAGGCCTTCATCGCCGCCGCCGCGCCGAGCGACGAACCCGAGACCCAGAGCGGCGCGAACGGCGCGGGCCGAACGAACGGCACGCGAAGCCCGCGCCCCCGAACCAAGCCTGCCGACACCTTACGGAGTGCACCATGAACTACCTTGCCGAAATCCCCTACGGAGCCTACTGGAGCACGCCGTTCACGCGCTGGCAGGGCAGCTTCGCGAACCTGCACAGCGTCGAGTTCGCGGCCCACGTGGCCGGCCGCGAGCTCGCGCGTCGCAAGATCGAGCCGTCGGTGTTCGACTATGCGGTGCTCGGCATCTCGGTGCCGCAGAAGCAGTCGTTCTACGGCGCGCCCTGGCTTGCCGGCCTGATCGGCGCCGGCACGGTCGGCGGACCGACGATCATGCAGGCCTGCGCGACGGGCGTGCGCACGCTGCTCGCCGCGGCACAGGAAATCGAATGCGGGCTGGCGCACAGCGCGCTCGTCCTCAACTGCGACCGCACGTCGAACGGCCCGCATGTGTACTACCCGAACCCGCGCGGCCCGGGCGGCACCGGTGCGGCGGAGGACTGGGTGATCGACAGCTTTGGCTGCGACCCGCTCGGCGGGCACTCGATGTTGAAGACGGCCGAGAACGTCGCCGCCAAGCTCGGCATCTCGACCGCCGAGCAGCACGAGATCGTGCTGCGGCGCGAAGCGCAGTACCGCGATGCGCTCGCCGACGACAGCGCCTTCCTGCGCCGCTTCATGACGCTGCCGTTCGAGGTGCCGGCGCCCGGCTTCAGGAAGACCGCAGCGACGATCGCGGGCGACGAGGGCATCTCGCAGTCGACGCCCGAAGGCTTGGCCAAGCTGCGCCCGGTGCTCGAAGGCGGCACCGTCACCTACGGCGGGCAGACGCATCCGGCGGACGGCAACGCGGCACTCGTCGTCACGACGCGCGATCGCGCCCGTGAGCTGTCGAGCAACCCGAAGATCGCGGTCCGCCTGCACGGCTTCGGCCTCGCGCGGGCGGCGCTCGCGCACATGCCCGAGGCCACCGTGCCGGCGGCGCAGCGCGCACTCGCCCAGGCCGGGCGCAGCGTGGCGCAGATGGCGGCGATCAAGACGCACAACCCGTTCGCGCTGAACGACATCGTCTTCGCGCGCGCCACCGGTTGCGAGCTGAAGACGATGAACAACTTCGGCTGCTCGCTCGTCTGGGGCCATCCGCAGGCGCCGATGGGCACGCGCGCGATCATCGAGCTGATCGAAGAGCTCGCGCTGCGCGGTGGCGGCTTCGGCCTTTTTACCGGCTGCGCAGCGGGTGACACGGCGATGGCGGTGGTGCTCGAGGTGGGCGATGCCTGAGCGTGCGGCGATGAACCCCTACGACTGGATCGCAGGCCACGCGGCGCGCACGCCCGACAAGCGCGCGATCCGCTTCGGCGAGGTCGACTGGAGCTACGCGGCGCTCGCGCAAGAGGCCGCGCGACTCGCCACCGCGCTCGCCGCCAGCGGCATTCAGCGCGGCGATCGCGTTGCGTTCCTCGGGCTCAACAGCCCGCGGGAGATCGCGCTGCTCGCCGCCTGCGCGCATCTGGGCGCGCTCTTCATGCCGATCAACTGGCGGCTGACGGCGCACGAGCAGCGCCAGATGCTGGGCGATTGCCAGCCGGCGCTGCTGATGCTCGACGAGCTCTTCAGCGCCTCGCGTGCGAGCCTCGGCACCGGGCTGCCCGACGCCACCCTCGTCGCGCTGACCAGCGCGCCGCCGCCGGGCTGGATGGCCGACGACGCGTTCATCGCGCGCGGTGCAGACGTAGCCACGCCGACCGGCGTGGGCGCGCCGCACGACACCCTGCTGCTGTGCTACACGTCGGGGTCGACCGGTGCGCCCAAGGGCGCGATGCTGTCGCAGGAGGCGGTACGCATCAACGCCGAGCACAGCATCGAGCTGCACGCGATGCGGCCCGACGATGTCGTGCTGACGACGCTGCCGTTGTTTCACGTCGGCGGCCTCAACAACCAGACGACGCCGGCGCTTTGCGCCGGGGCGACGCTCGTGCTGCATCCGAAGTTCGATGTCGACGCGACCTTCGACGCCATCGAGCGCGAGCGCATCACGCTCACCGTCCTCGTGCCGGCGCAGCTGACGGCGATGATGGCGCACCCGCGCTGGGCGGACGCGGACTTCACCAGCCTGCGCATGATCTCGACCGGCTCGACGATCATCCCCGAGCACCTGACGCGCGCCGTGCATGCGCGCGGCGTGCCGCTGGTGCCGATCTACGGCTCGACCGAAACCTGCCCGATCGCCGCCTGCCTGGCGGCGACGGATGCGCAACGCAAGGCGGGCTCGACCGGCCGCGCGGCGCGCCACTGCGAACTGCGCATCGTCGACGAGTTCAATGCGGATGTTGCGCCGGGCGCACGCGGCGAAGTCTGGGTGCGCGGCCCGAACGTGATGAGCGGCTACTGGCGCCAGCCAGAGGCGAGCGCCGCAGCGCTCGCCGGCGGCTGGTTTCACAGCGGCGACCTCGGGCACTTCGACGCCGAGGGCTATCTGTGGATCGACGGCCGGGTGAAGGACATGATCATCTCCGGCGGCGAGAACATCGCGCCGGCCGAAATCGAGAACGTGCTGCTCGAATGCGGCGACATCGCCGAGGCGTCGGTCATCGGCCTGCCCGACGCACGCTGGGGCGAGGCCGTCGTCGCCGTCGTCGCGGCGCGCGCCGGCGGCGAGATCGACGGCGCGCGCGTGCTCGCGCTGCTCGACGGCCGGGTCGCGCGCTACAAGCATCCGAAGCGCGTCATCTTCGTCACCGAACTGCCCAAGACCGCGCTTGGCAAGGTGCGCAAGGAAGACGTGCGCCGCCTCGTCGCAGACCAGTACGACACCATTCCCACGACGGAGAACACGCCATGACGCTGAAGATCGGAATCGATGTCGGCGGCACCTTCACCGACTTCGTCGTCGCACGCGATGGCGCCGAACCGGCGATCTTCAAGAGCCTGTCGACGCCTTCGGACCCGTCGATCGCCGTCATCAACGGCCTGACGGATATCGCGGCGGCGATGGACCCGCCGATGTCGCTCGAGGACTTCGCCGCGACGATCGACACCATCGTGCATGGCACGACGGTGACGACGAACGCGACCCTGACGCACACCGGCGCCAAGTGCGCGCTGCTGACGACCGAGGGGGTGCGTGACGCGCTCGAGATGCGGCGCGGCATCCGCGAGGAGCAGTACAACAACCGCTACACGAACGTGCGCCCGCTCGTGCCGCGTGCGCGGCGCGCCGGCATCAAGGGGCGCATCGACCGCGAAGGCACCGAGGTCGAGGCGCTCGATCTCGCCGCGATCGAGTCCGAGCTTGCCGCCTGGCGCGGCGACGGTGTGCAGGCGGTCGCGGTGTGCTTCATGAACTCGTTCGCCAATCCGGCGCACGAGCAGGCCGCTGCGGCGGCGGTGCGCCGCGCGATGCCCGGGGCCTATGTATCGGTCTCGACCGAAGTGCTGCCGTCGATCCGCTTCTACGAGCGCGTCAGCACGACCGCGCTCAACGCCTACGTCGGCCCCAAGCTGCTGCACTACCTCGACCAGCTCGTTTCGCGCCTCTCGGGCATCGGCTTCAAGGGACTGCTGATGATCATGCAGTCCAACGGCGGCGTCATCTCGCCGCAGGCGGCGCGCGACAAGGCGGCGCTCACGCTGCTGTCCGGCCCCGCAGGCGGACCGGGCGCGGGGCTGTTCTATGTCGGCGCGCACGGGCAGGACCGCTGCATCACGACCGACATGGGCGGCACGAGCTTCGAGGCCTCGGTCGCGGTCGGCGCGCCGATGGTCAAGAACGACGGCGAGATCGCGCGTCACAAGATCGCGCTGCCGATGCTCGACATCCACACGATCGGCGCCGGCGGCGGCTCGATCGGCTGGCTCGACGAAGGCGGCCTGCTGCGCATGGGCCCGCAAAGCGCCGGCGCCGACCCGGGGCCGGCCTGCTACGGCAAGGGCGGCACGCTGCCGACGACGACCGATGCCAACGTCGTGCTTGGCTACCTCGACCCGGCGTTCTTCGCCGGTGGGCGCATGAGTCTCGACGTGGAAGCAGCGCGCGCGGCGATCGAAGAGCACATCGCGCGGCCGATGGGCATGACGGTCGAGCAGGCCGCTGCCGGCATGTATCGCGTCGCCTGCAACAACATGGCGCAGGGCGTGCGCGAGGTGACGATCAAGCGCGGCTTCGACCCCAGAGAGTTCCCGCTCATCCCGGGCGGCGGCGCAGGGCCGATCCACGGCTGCCTGATCTGCAGCGAGCTCGAGGTGCCGCTGCAGATCGTGCCGCGCGAAGCGTCGGTGCTGTGCGCCTTCGGCATGCTGATGTGCGAGCTGCGCCACGACTACGTGCGCACCTTCGTCACCCGGCTCGAGGGGCTGGACTGGGCGCGACTGGGCGAACTCGTCGCGGCGATGGCCGCCGAAGGGCAGCAGGCGCTGGCCGACGAGCGCGTGCCGCCGGCAAAGCGGCGCGTCGAACTGCGGCTCGACTGCCGCTACCTGAAGCAGTACCACGAGGTCTCGGTCGCGGTGCCGATCGACGCCGTCGAGCGCCACGACGGCGCTGCCATTGCGCGCGCGTTCCACGCCGAGCATCTGCGCCTGTACGGCTATTCGCTCGAGGCCGAGGGCTCACCCGTAGAGATCATCAACGTGCGCGTGCAGGCGATCGGCGCGACCGACCGGCCCGCCTACCGCAGCGAGGCCCCGGGCAGCGCCGACGCGAGCGCGGCGTGCAAGCGGCACCGCAGGATCTACGTGCCGGAGCGCGATGCGTTCGCCGACGTGCCGGTCTACGACGGGCACCGCCTGCACTGCGGCCACCGCATCGCCGGGCCGGCGCTGATCGAGCAGCAGACGACGGCGATCTTCGTCAGCGATTCGTTCGACTGCACGGTGGATGCGCTCGGCTCGTTCGTGCTCTACGCGAAGGGGCGCGAGGACCTGGTGAAGATCGAAGGCAGCAAGCGGATGGAGGTCATGGCATGAGCAGCAACACCGCGACACGAAGTGCAGCAGCGAAGGCCGACGTGCGGATCGACCCGATCCTGCTCTCGGTCTACGCGCGCACCTTCAAGTCGATCACCGACGAGATGAGCATCTCGATGGAACAGACGACGCGCAGCCCGATCCTGTGCGAGGCGAAGGACTACGTGACCGGCCTCTACGACGAGGAGGGCCGAATGCTCGAGCAGACCGAGAACCTGCCGATCCTTGCCTTCTCGCTCGCGCCGGTGTGCAAGCACATCCGCAAGACCTTCGACGGCGACATTCACGAGGGTGACGTCTTCTTCCACAACGACGTCTTCTCGCTCGGCAACCAGAACAACGACGTCGCCGTCTTCAAGCCGGTGTTCTTCGACGGCGACCTCGTCGGCTGGACGGCGGTCAAGGGCCACCAGGCCGACATCGGCGGCGCGGTGGCGGGCGGCTACAACCCGAACGCGGTCGAGGTCTGGCAGGAGGCGTTGCGCATTCCGGCGGTCAAGATCGTCGACCGCGGCAAGCTGCGCCAGGACGTCTGGAACCTGATCTTCGCCAACGTGCGGCTCGACATCGTGCAGCACGACATGAAGGCCGAGATGGGCGCGTGCGCGGTCGGCGAGCGGCGCCTGCTCGAAGTCCTCGGCAAGTACGGTGTCGCGAGCTACCGCGCGCACAAGCACGCGCTGTTCGACGCCACGCGCCGCATGATGGAAGCCGAGATCGCGAAGATCCCGAACGGCCGCTACAGCGGCGAGGGCTACGTCTACTTCGACGGCCGGCACGAGGGCAGCAAGTTCACGATCCGGGTCGACATCGAGGTCGAGGACAAGCGCATCACGTTCGACTACGGGCGCACCGACGCGCAGACCAACGGCTTCGTCAACGGCACCTTCACCTCGAGCGCGTCGGCGACGATCCTGACGCTGCTGCAGATGGTCAACCCCGACATCCCGCACAACGAGGGCATGGTCGAGCCGATCGAGATCAAGATCCCGGTCGGCACGATCCTGAACGCCGCCTACCCGAAGGCGACGACCTTCGGCAACCATCTGTGTCCGCCGAACGCCGACGCCATCCAGCGCGCCTTGAGCCCGGTGCTGCCGGACCGGGTCACGGCCGGCTGGAACAACCTGCTCGCGTCGCTCACGACCGGGATCGACCCGAAGACGAACGAGAAGTACGTCGACATCGGCTTCATGGGGTTGAAGGGCGGCTCGGGCGCGATGAAGGGCGTCGACGGCTACGACCACATCGGCATGATCGACGCCAGTGGCGGCGTGCTCGACCAGGACTACGAGATGTTCGAGCAGCAGACGCCGCACCGGCTGATCAAGCACGAATTGCTCGCGGATTCAGCCGGCGCAGGGCAGTGGCGCGGCGGGCTCGGCGTCGAGACGATCTTCGAGATCGGCTCCGACGACACGCAGCTCGTGACCTTCGGCGACGGTGATTTCGAAGGCGCCTTCGGCCTCGCCGGCGGGCAGGGCGCAGGCCTCAACTTCATCCGGCTGACCTACCCCGACGGCAAGACCGTCGTGCCGCGCAACAAGGACCTGATCACCGGCGTGCCGCGCGGAACGATCTACCACCAGGTCGCCAACGGCGGCGGCGGCTGGGGCGACCCGAAGAAGCGTGATCGCAAGGTGCTGGCCAAGGAAGTGAAGAACGGTGTGATCTCGCGTGAGGCCGCGGCGCGGGACTACGGATTCGTCGAGGGTGAAGCGACATGAAGGCCGTTGGCAGAGGTCTGCGGGGTATCAGGCCGGCGGGGCGCTCTGCTGCGCTCATGTCCCCCGTGCTGGGCTGCGCCCAGCCCTCCTCCTTTACTTCGCTCCGCAAAGCACCCCACCGGCCTGATGTGAGGCATTGGTGCATTCGGGACGATGCGCGCCTCCGCTGCGACCCGCCGTGGTCGTCGGGTGCCCGCCGCAGCGAAGTAAAGGGGGAGGTTCGGGCAGAGCCCGGACCGGGGGACATGAGCAGCGGCGGGTACCCGATGGCCAAGGCCCGCGCAGACGCGAACGACGTCGACCCGACTCGGGGCCGCCCGACATGAACTTCGACCTCACCGACGACCAGCGCGCGATCCGCGACGCCTTCGCGCGCTTCTGCGACGAGCGCATCGCGCCGCAGGCGGCGGCGCTCGACGAGGCGAAGGCGTTTCCGCGTGCGCTGTTCGGCGAGCTCGGCGCGCTTGGCTTCTTCGGCATGCGTTATCCGGAGGACGTCGGCGGCTCGGGCGCCGGGTTGGCCGAGTTCTCGCTCGCGCTGGCCGAGATCGCGCGCGGCTCGATGTCGCTCGCCGGCGCGGTGGCCATGCAGTCGCTGATGGGCACCAAGTTCCTCCACATGCTCGGCAACGCCGACATCCTCGAGCGCCTCTTCAAGCCGGCACTGCGCGGCGAGAAGATCGGCGCCATCTGCATGACCGAGCCGAACGCCGGCTCGGACCTCGACGCCATTGCGACCACGGCGAAGAAGGTCGACGGCGGCTGGCTGCTGAACGGGCAGAAGACCTGGATCACCTCGGCGCCGGTGGCCGATTTCTTCACCGTCTTCGCCAAGGCGGGCGAGGAGAAGAAGCTCACCATCTTCCTCGTCGAGAAGGACTTCAAGGGGCTCATCGTCGGCCGCGAGATCCACAAGATGGGCGTGTGGGCCCTGCCCACCTCCGAGGTCGCCTTCGACGAGTGCTTCGTGCCGGACAGCCACCGCCTGTCGCAGGAGGAAGGCGACGGCGAGGGCCATCTGCGCAAGACGCTGGCGGAGATCCGCATCATCACCGGCGCCATGGCCCTCGGCGTGGCACAGGCCGCGCTCGACGAGGCGGTGCGCTACGCCGCCGAGCGCAAGCAGTTCGGCAAGCCGATCAACCGCTACCAGGCCATCCAGTTCAAGCTGGCCGAGATGGCCACCGACCTCGAGGCGGCGACGCACCTGGTGTACTACGCCGCCTGGCTGCGCGACGCCGGCCGGCCGCACCACAAGCAGGCCGCCATGGCCAAGCTCAACGCCACCGAGGCGGCGGCGCGCATCTGCGACCAGGCCGCCCGCGTGCTGGCTTCCTATGGCTACGCCATGGAATACCCGGTGCAGCGTTATCTGCGCGACGTGCGCTTCACGCTGATCGGCGGCGGCACCAGCGAAATCCTGAAACTCATCATCGCGAAGGAAGTGAGCTCATGACGGCGCAAAAGTCAGCCTCCACGGCACGGCGGATCAAGGTGCTCCTGGCCAAGCCCGGCCTCGACGGCCACGACCAGGGCGCCAAGGTGGTCGTGCGCGCCCTCATGGACGCCGGCATGGAGGTCATCTACACGGGACTGCGGCAGACGCCGGAGGCCATCGCGCGCATGGCGCTCGACGAGGACGTCGACGTCATCGCCCTGTCCAGCCTGGCCGGCTCGCACATCCCCTTCTGCACCAAGCTGAAGCCGCTGCTGGAAGCCAACCACCTGCAGGACAAGCTGTGGGTGATCGGCGGCAACCTGCCGGCGCAGGATCACGAGGCCCTGCGCCAGCTCGGCTTCACGGGCATTTTCCCGACGGGCTCGAAGCTCGATGCGATCACCAGTTTCATCCGGGAGAAGGTGCAATGAACGATCGCAGCCCGCCCTTGTCCAAGCCATCAGTGAAGCCCGTCTTCAACGAGTCGGGCATCGAGGTCAAGCCGCTGTACACCCAGGCGGACGTGGAGGCCAGCGGCGGCCTCGACATGCTCGGCCAGCCGGGCGAGTATCCCTTCACCCGCGGCATCCACCGCCTGATGTACCGCAAGCAGCCGTGGACCATGCGCCAGTACGCCGGCTTCGGCAATCCGGCGGAAACCAACAAGCGCTTCAAGTACCTCATCGCCAACGGCCAGACCGGGCTGAATGTCGCCTTCGACCTGCCGACGCAGATCGGCCTGGATTCCGACGACCCGCTCGCCGAGGGGGAAATCGGCCGCGTCGGCATGTCGATCGACACCCTGCGCGACTTCGAGGTGGCCTTCGACGGCATCGACCTCAACAAGATCACCGTCTCGCTCACCATCAACGGGGCGGCCGCCATCCTCATCGCCATGTACCTGGCGATGGCGGAGAAGCGCGGCTACGATGTCAAGCAGCTGCGCGGCACGGCGCAGAACGACATCCTCAAGGAGTTCATCGGCCGCGGCACCTGGATCTTCCCGGTCGAGCCGTCCATCCGCCTCGTCGGCGACACCATCGAGTATTGCGCCGAGCACGCGCCGAAGTACAGCCCCGTCTCGGTGTGCGGCTACCACATCCGCGAATCCGGCGCCAATCCGGCGCAGGAAATGGCCTACGCCTTCTGCATCGCCAAGGCCTACGCCGACGACGTCATCAAGCGCGGCCTGCATGTCGACGAGTTCGCCGGGCGGCTGTCGTACAACTTCAACATCTTCGGCAACCTCTTCGAGCAGGTGGCCAAGTTCCGCGCCGGCCGCGGCCTGTGGGCGAAGATCATGAAGGAGCAGTACGGCGCCGAGAAGCCCGGCTCGATGTGGCTGCGCATGATCGCCGCCGGCGGCGGCGGCGGACTGACCTTCGAGCAGCCGGAGATCAACATCGTGCGCGGCGCCTACTACGCGCTGATCAGCGCGCTGTCGGGCACGCAGACGATGGCGCTGTGCTCGTACGACGAGGCCTACACGATCCCGACCGAATACTCGGCGCGCGTTTCGCTGCGCACGATGCAGATCCTGATCGAGGAGATGGGCCTGACCGAAACCGTCGACCCGCTCGCCGGCTCGTTCTACGTCGAGACGCTGACGAACCAGATGCGCGCCGCGATCGAGGAGATCATGGCCGAGACCGATGCCGAAGGCGGCATCGTCAGGCTCGTCACCGACGGCACCATCCAGTCCCGTGTCTCGGCGCAGGCCTACCGCATGCAGCGCGCGATCGACAGCGGCGAATTCCCGAAAGTCGGCGTGAACTGCTACCGCAACGAGAAGGAAGACGAACACAAGGTCGAGTTCCATCCGTACAACGAGGAAGACGCGCGTGCGCAGGTCGCGACGCTCGACCGCATCCGCGCCGAGCGCGACAACGAGGCGGTGACCGCCGCGCTCGCGAAGCTGCGCGACGACGCGAAGTCCGGCCGCAACGTGATGCCTGCGTTGATGCAGGCGGTGAAGGCCTACGCGAGCGTCGGCGAGATGACACGCGAAATGGTGAGCGTCTTCGGGCGCTACCGCGAACCGGTGAGGTTTTGAACACGATGCAACAGATCACCAACTACCTGGCGCCGCGTCGCCTGGGCGAGGCATTGCACGCGATGGCCGACGGCGGCGCGACGGTGTTTTGCGGCGGCACGGACCTGTCGCCGCAGACCGAGTCCGGCGCGCGCCGGTACGCGCCGACGCTGCTCAACCTTCGCCGCGTCGAGGAACTGGCCGGCGTCGACGCCGGCGCCAGCGAGATCCGGATCGGCGCCGCGACGACGGTCAGCGAGATCCGCGCCAGCGCCGCGCTCGCCGACGTCGCGCCCGTGCTCGCCGAAGCGGCCGATCGCTTCGCGAGCGAACAGATCCGCAATGCGGCATCGATCGGCGGCAACATCTGCAACGCGTCGCCGGCCGGCGACATGATCCCGCCGCTGCTCGTGCTCGGCGCCTCGGTCGAGCTCGCCTGCCTGCAGGGCGGCGCGGTGCAGACGCGGCGCGTGCCGCTCGAGCGCTTCTTCGTCGGCCCCGGCAAGAGCGTCAAGCTGCCGCAGGAGCTGCTGGTCGCCGTCGTCTTCGACCGGCCGGCGCCCGGCTTCGCGGCCAGGTTCCGCAAGTCCGGCCCGCGTCCGGCGCTCGAGATCTCGACCGTGTCGGTCGCCGTCGGCGCGCGTGTCGCCGACGGCAGGCTGAGCGACGTGCGGGTCGCGCTCGGATCGGTTGCGCCGACGCCGTTGCGCGCCCGCCATGTCGAGGCCGCGCTCGAAGGCAAGCGGCTCGATGGCGCGACGATTGCCGCGGCCGTCGCGGCGGCGGCGCAGGATGCCAAACCCATCGATGACGTGCGTGCCAGTGCGTGGTACCGCGATCATCTTGTCAAAGTGTTCGTCGAGGAGGTGCTCAATGATCTGCGTCGAGACTGAAATCTCCTTCAAGCTCAATGGCCGCGAGGTCAGCCTGAAGGTGCCGGCCGACATGAAGACGCTCGCGATGTTGCGCGACAAGCTCGACCTGACGGGCACCAAGTACGCCTGCGGCGAGGGCGAGTGCGGCGCGTGCACCGTCAGCGTCGACGGCAAGACGATCAACAGCTGCCTGATGTACGCCGTCGACTGCGACGGGCGCGACGTCGTGACGATCGAGGGCTTGCGCACACCGCAAGGCCTGCACCCGATGCAGCAGGCCTTCGTCGACCATGGCGCCGTGCAGTGCGGCTTTTGCATGCCGGGCATGATCATGCAGGCCAACAACCTGGTCGAGAACAACCCCGGGCTGACGCGCGAACAGGCGCAGCGCGGCCTGGAGGGCAACCTCTGCCGCTGCACCGGCTACACCAAGGTGCTCGACGCGGTGCAGGCCGTCGCCGGCGCGCGCCGCGACCCGGGCTGAGCACGACAGCGCAGCACCCGCACCGAAACCTCTCACGCGAAAGGCCAGCCATGAACGCCACCCCTTCACCCGTGACCAAGACGACCCTGATCGGCCAGCGCGTCAGGAAGCCCGACGCCCCCGACAAGGCGACCGGCAAGACGCGCTACATCAACGACATGGTGTTGCCGCAGATGCTGATCGGCAAGGTGCTGTTCGCCGGGCGGCCGCACGCGAAGATCGTTCGCATCGACACGACGGCGGCGCTCAAGCTCCGCGGCGTGCACGCGGTGCTGACCGGCAAGGACGCCGCCGGCTTGAAGTTCGGCTTCGTGCGTGACAACGTCGCGCTCAAGGACCACGTGCGCTGCGAGCACGACGAGGTCGCCGCCGTCGCTGCCGAGACGGAGGCAATTGCCAACCGCGCGCTCGAACTGATCGAAGTCGAGTACGAGGACCTGCCCGGCGTGTTCACCCCGGAGGCCGGCGCGAGGGCCGATGCGCCGCAGATCCACGAGAACTTCCCCGGCAACAAGAGCCTGCACTTCGAGTTCAGGCACGGCGATCTCGCCGCCGCCGTCGAGGCCTCCGACGTCGTCGTCGACAGCGTGTTTCGGCCGCACCATGTGACGCACTGCTGCATGGGCACCTCGTGCGCGATCGCCGACTTCGACCACAACGGCAAGCTGACGATCTGGACGCAGACGCAGTATCCGTACAACTACAAGATGGATCTGGCGCCCGCGCTCGGCATCGGCCCCGGCGACATCCGCGTCATCCAGCCCCCGGTCGGCGGCGCGTTCGGCTCCAAGCTCGACGTCTATCCGTACGAGCCGATCGCGGCGCTGCTGGCGAAGAAGACCGGCCGACCGGTGAAGGTCATCTACACGCGCGAGGAGGAGTTCAAGGCCTCGCCGACACGCCAGGCGGCGATCATCCACATGCGCACCGGCTGCACGCGCGACGGCGTGCTCACCTTCCGCAGCGCCGACGTGCTGCTCGACAACGGCGCGTACACGTCGTGGGGGCCGACGATCCCGGTCATCATGATGCGCACCACGTCGGGCCACTACCGCATCCCGGTGGTCGCGTTCGAGGCGCAGGCGATCTACACCAACAATCCGTATGCCGGGTCGTTTCGCGGCTACGGCAACGTCCAGACGACGTGGGCGACCGCGCAGCAGATGGACATGCTGGCCGACATGGTCGACATCGACCCGCTCGAATTCCACCTGAAGAACGCGCAGCTCTCCGGCGAGACGACGCCGCAGAAATCGTTCCTGCGCGAGTGCGCCTTCGTCGAGTGCCTGCAGACCGCGGCCGAGGCGAGCGACTACAGCCGCAAGCGCAGGGACTACGCAGCGCAGCGCGACACCGCCGGGCGCTTCAAGAAGGGCATCGGCCTCGCCTCGTCGATCCACAACGCCGGCGGCGCCAAGATCCACAAGTCGGACGGCATCGGCACGATCCTGAAGCTCGACGACTACGCGCGCGTCACGGTCATCACCGGCGCGTCCGAGATCGGCCAGGGCATCGACGCCGTCATCACGCTGATCGTCGCCGAGGAGCTCGGCGTGCCGCTCGAGCACGTGACGCTCGTCAACAACGACTCCGACATCGCCCCCTGGGACGTCGGCGTGCACGCGTCGCGCACGACCTTCATCGCCGGCAACGGCACGCGCCGCGCCGCGCGCAAGGCGAAGGCGCAGATCCTCGCCGCCGCCGAGAAGATGCTCGGCGTTGCGGCGAGCGAGCTCGAACTGCGCGGCGGCGCGGTCGTGCGCGATGCCGACGGCACGCAGATCATCAAGCTGGATCGCCTGCTGCGCCAGATGCACTTCCAGGCCGTTCCCGAACTCGTGATGGTGACCGACTACTACGAGCCCAAGAGCGAGCCCGAGGGCGCCGAGCACGCGTCGGACCACTCCGCGGCCTATTCGCACGCGGTGCACGTCGCCGAGATCACCGTCGATACGCTGACCGGCGAGATCAAGGTCGACAAGGTCACCGTCGCGCAGGATGTCGGCCGCGTCATCAACCGCATGGGGCTCGAGGGCCAGGTCGAAGGCGGCATCGCGATCGGGCTCGGCTACGCGCTGAGCGAGGACATGCGGATCGAGAACGGCAGGCTGAAGAACGCGTGCTTCCGTGACTACAAGCTGATCACCGCGCCCGAGATGCCGCCGCTCGACATGCACTTCATCGAGAGCGACTGCGCCGAAGGGCCGTACGGCGCGAAGGGCATCTCGGAGTTGCCGACGATCGTCATCGCACCGGCGATCGCCAACGCGCTGTACAACGCGACGGGCGTGCGCATCTTCGATCCGCCGCTGTCGCCCGAGAAGGTTGCGCGCGCGATCCACGAGAAGCGGGCGCAGGCGAGGCCCGGCGAAGCCGCCGTTCACAAGGAAAGCGTGACGGCGTGAGCGCGCATGAAGCTCAAGTACTTCGCCTGGCTCCGCGACAGCATGGGCTGTGATTCGGAAGACATCGTCCTGCCGGACGAGATCGGCAACGTCGGCATGCTGCTCGACTGGCTTCCGACGCAGGGCGAGCGCTACGCGCGCGCGTTCGAGTTCATCGACGTCGTGCTCGTCTCGGTCAATCGCCAGTACGCCGATCGCGACCATCGCGTGCGCGACGACGACGAAGTGATGCTCGTGCCGCCGATCGCGGGCGGCTGAAGGAAGTGCATTGAAGCCCCGAACCGAACGAGAGAGCGCCGCATGAAGCGGCGCACCGTGCTGTCGATGGAACAGGCGCTGTCGCTGCCGTACGCGACGCTGCGCTTTGCGCAGCTCGGCTGGCGCGTGATCCGGATCGAGGCCACCGGCGGCAAGGGCCTGCCGGGGGACCCGAACCGCTACATCGGATCGCGCGTCGTCGAAGGCGAGGGCGGGGACGACCGGCGCAGCTACTTCGTTGCGCCCAACGTCGGCAAGGAGGCGATTGCGCTCAACCTGAAGGACGCTCGCGGCCAAGAAGTCCTGAAGCGTCTGATCGAACGGCTCGACGTCGACATCTTCTGCTGCAACACCGTGCCGTCGCGCTACGCGTCGCTCGGCATCGCGCCCGAGCAGTTGCGCGCAGTACGCCCCGAGTTGATCTGGGCCGGCATCTCGGCGATGGGCCCGGCCTTCCCCGAGGCGCCCGGCTACGACCCGGTGATCCAGGCGATGGCCGGCTACATGGAAGTCACCGGCGAGCGCAAGGGCCCGCCGATGCTGACCGGCATCCCGGTCATCGACCTCAAGGCGGGTGACGAGCTCTACGCGAACGTGATGCGCGCCTTGCTCGAGCGCTACGAGACCGGGCAGGGGCAGGCGATCCACGTCTCGATGCTGCAGGCGGCGGCGTCGTGGCTGATCACGGTGCTGCCGCTCGTCGACTTCGGCTGTCGCGACGACGAAATCACGCGTGCCGGCAACGAGCACCGCAAGTTCATCCCGACCAACGTCTACCCGGCGAGCGACGGCTTTGTCTATCTCGCGATCGGCAGCGACGTGCAATGGCGGCGCCTGTGCGCGATCCCGAAGTTCGCACCGGTCGCGAACGAGGTGCGCGCGACGAACGAGGGCCGGCATGCCGAGCGCGACGCGATCCATCGCGACATGGCGGCCGTCACCCTGCAGCATCCGGCCGATGTGCTGCTCGCCGATCTGGCCAGCGCGACGATCCCGGCGACGCGCATCCACGACATCCGCCAGGTGCGCGAGTTGCCGGCGCTGATCGACAAGCTCACGCGCACCACCTTGCCCGACGGCCGCGTCGTTCGCATGCCGCCGATGGCGGTCGATCAGCAGGGCGCGAAGACCGAGCTCGGCTTCGCGCCCAGGTACGGCGAGCACACGCGCAGCGTCCTCGCCGAGGCCGGCCTCGCCGAAGGCGAGATCGCCGCGTTGCAAGCGGCCGGCATCGTCGCCTGATGCCGACCCCGTACCGACCATCGACGCACCTGCGAAGCGAGCACGTCCCATCCCGCCCCACCACGATCACCACCCACCCGAAGGAGACAACATGAGAAAGCAGATTCGCTTTACCGCCGTCGCGCTCGCCTGCGCGTTCGCCGCCGCGGCGGCCCAGGCCGAGATCACGATCGGCGTTTCGCTCGGCACGACCGGCCCGGGCTCGTCGCTCGGCATCCCGTACAAGAATGCGTTCACGCTCGTGCCCAAGACGCTCGGCGGCGAGCCGGTGCGCTACATCATCCTGGACGACGAATCCAAGCCCGACGGCGCGGCGAAGAACGCGCGCAAGTTCGTCACCGATGACAAGGTCGACGCGATGATGGGCTCCAACGGCGTGCCCTCGGGCGTCGCGATGGCGCAGGTCGCGGGCGAGACGAAGACGCCGCTCGTCTCGCTCACGCCGCTGCCGCCGCTCGCGCCCGAGCGCGCGCACTGGACCTTCATCGTGCCGCAGCCGACCGAGCTGATGATGAGCGCGGTCGCCGAGAACATGAAGGGCAAGGGCATCAAGACGGTCGCCTTCATCGGCTTCTCGGACACCTGGGGCGACCTCGTCTACAACGCGATCACCGGGCTCGCGCCGACCTACGGCTACAAGGTCGTGACCAACGAGCGCTATGCGCGCGCCGACACCAGCGTCGCCGGCCAGACGCTCAAGATCATGGCGGCGTCGCCCGACGCCGTCGTCGTCGGTGGTTCGGGCTCGCCCGCCGCGACGCCGCAGATCGCGCTCGTCGATCGCGGCTACAAGGGGCCGATCTACCACAACCACGGCACCGTCAACCTCGCCTTCATCCAGACCGCGAAGAAGGACGCCGAGGGCGCGATCGCGCCGACCGGCGCGCTGATCGTCGCCGAGGAGCTGCCGGCCGACTTCCCGACCAAGGCCGTGTCGCTCGACTTCGTCAAGCGCTACGAAGCCGCCTACGGCCCCGGCACCCGCAACGCCTTCGCCGGCTACAGCTACGACGGCGTGCTGCTGCTCGACGCCGCTGCCAAGGTCGCGTTGAAGAAGGCCAAGCCCGGAACGCCGGAATTCCGCGCCGCGCTGCGCGACGCGCTCGAGCAGGCGACCAACGTCATCGGCACGCACGGCGTCTACAACATGACGCCCGCCAATCACAACGGCCTCGACGAGCGCGCGCGGGTGCTGGTGCACGTCGTCGACGGCCAGTGGCGCCTGTTGAAGTGACGGCAGCGATCGTCGCGCCGGCGGCCTGCCCGGCGCGGCTGCGGCCGCGCTGCGTCGCCGCGCGCGTCGGCCGTCCGCACCTCCGCGCGTAGCGGGCCGCGCGCATGAACGGCGACATCGCGCTCTGGTTGATCCAGGACGGCGTCATCACAGGCGCGATCTATGCGTTGCTGGCGCTGGCGCTGCTGCTCGTGTTCGCCGTCACGCGCATCATCTTCGTGCCGCAGGGCGACTTCATCTCGCTCGCCGGGCTCACGCTCGGCACCCTGCAACTCGGGCAGGTGCCCGGGACGATCTACATGCTGCTCGGCGGCGGCGTGCTCGTCGCCGCGATCGAGGCGAACGCGGCGCTGCGCGCGAAAGCCCCCGCGCGCCTGGTGCGCATCGCCGCCGTCTATCTGCTCGCGCCCGCTGCGATCGCCGCCTTCGCCGCCTGGGCCGCGCCGCGCAAGTTCGACATCCTGATCCAGATGGCGATCACGCTCGCGCTCGTCGTCCCGCTCGGGCCGATGCTCTACCGCGCCGCATACCGGCCGCTGGCGAACGCATCGGTGCTCGTGCTGTTCATCGCTTCGATGGCGGCGCACTACGTGATCACCGGCCTCGCGCTCGCCTTCTTCGGCGGCGAAGGCCTGCGCGCGAGCCCGATCTCCGACGCGAAGTTCGACCTCGGCGTGCTGCAGATCAGCGCGCAGAGCATCTGGGTCGTCGGCGCGAGCCTTGCCTGCATGCTCGCGCTGTGGCTCTTCTTCGAGCACACGCTCTACGGCAAGGCCTTGCGCGCGACGGCGATCAACCGCGTCGGCGCGCGCATCGTCGGCATTCCGACCGAGTTCGCAGGGCGGCTCGCATTCGGTCTCGCCGCGGCGATGGGCGCGCTGTCGGGCATCCTGATCGCGCCGCTGGCGACGATCTACTACGACACCGGCCTGATGCTGGGGCTCAAGGGCTTCGTCGGCGCCATCCTCGGCGGCATGGGGAGCTACCCGCTCGCGGCGCTCGGCGCGCTCGGCGTCGGCCTGCTCGAATCCTTCGCGTCGTTCTGGGCCAGCAACCTGAAGGAGACGATCGTCTTCACCTTCATCATCCCGGTGCTGCTGTGGCGCTCGCTCGTCTCGCGTCATCCGGTGGTCGAGGACGAAGAGGAATGAACGCCTCGGGCGCGCCGGAGCGGCTGCGATGAAGCGCACGCAACTCATCTTCGCCGCGGCCGTTGCAGTCGTCGTGCTGGCGCCGTTCGTGCTGCCGGCGTACTACGTGACCCTGCTCAACTACATCGGCCTCGCGACGCTCGTCACGCTCGGTCTGGTCGTGATGACGGGGGTCGGCGGCATCGTCTCGTTCGGTCAGCAGGCCTTCGTCGGCATCGCCGCCTACGCCACGGCGGCGCTGACGACGATGGCGGGCTGGTCGCCATGGGCCGGCCTCGTGGCGAGCCTGGTGCTGGTTGGCGCTTCGGCGTTGCTGATCGGCGCCGTGACCCTGCGCCTCTCGGGGCACTACCTGACGATCGCGACGATCGCCTGGGGCATCGCGATCTACCATCTGTTCGGCAACCTGCCGCTGCTCGGCCAGTACGGCGGCATCGACAACGTGCCGCCGGTGTCGATCGCGAGCTTCGACTTCGATACCGGGCGCAAGTCCTACTACCTGATCTGGTGCTTCGCGCTCGTCATGCTGGTCGCGGCGCGCAACCTGCTCGACTCGCGCCCCGGCCGGGCGATCCGCGCGCTGCGCTTTCGCGGCGTGATGG
>JAMLIM010000057.1 GCA_023954175.1 Rhizobacter sp. | reverse complement strand
TCAGGGGCGTGGTCATCCGCTTTCCGCCAGCGGGAGTTCGAGCCGGAATTCGGCGCCTTGGGGCTGCATATTCTGCGCCGACAGCGTGCCGCCCATCGCCATCGCGAGCGAGTGGCACAGGCTCAGTCCGAGGCCCAAACCATCGGCGCGGGTGCTCGTGAACGGCTCGAAGATGTGGTCGAGCACCTGCGGTGCGAGGCCGGGTCCACCATCGCGCAGCCGCAGGACGCCAAACCGGTGCTGCGCGCTGATCGTCAGGCGCAGCGCGCGCTGCGAAGAGGGCACCGTCGCCAGCGCCTGTATCGCGTTGTTCAGCAAGTTGTGCAGGATCTGCTCTAGCGCCACTGGATCGGCGCGCACGATCACGGTCGCGTCATCAATCATTGGACGAACGGCCAAGCGCTGCAATTCGGGTTGCAGCAGAGCCAGCGTCGCGCGCACAGCTTCTCCCAGCGCCACGGGTTGCACTTTCTCGGTGCCGCCAGGCCGATCGACAAGTCGCCGCAAGCGAGCGACGACCTCGGCCGCGCGCCGCGCTTGATCGCTCGCATGGCCCAGCGCCTCTCGCAGCGTGGCCTGGGGCAACGGCTCGTCGTCGAGCAGGCGGCGCGCCGCCTGGGTGCTGGCGAGCACCGCCGTCAGCGGCTGGTTCAACTCATGCGCCATGCCGGCGGCGAGCTCGCCGAGCGCGTTCAGCCGGTCGGTGCGCCCCAGGCGCAGCAGCTGTTCGGCACGCCGGCGGCCCGCGCGCTGGGACATCACGGCTGCGGCCGCTGCCAGCGCCAGTGTCAGCGCGAGGGCCAGCGCGAGCAGCGATGCCCAAGGCCAGTCAGCCGGCCCGGTGGCGCGCTGCGCTTGCAGCACGAACGGCTGGCTGGGCGTGTCCAGCGTCTTGCGAAAGACAAAGCCCGGCGTGACGCCGCCATGCCAGCCCGATGCGGCGATGCCGGGTTGTAGCGGTAGGGTGCGTCCTTCGAGAACCAGTTCGGCCTTGACCGGGCCAGCGCGATCAAAGGGCCACTCGACCCACGGCACCCAGCGGTCGAGCTCGATGCGCAGTGCAAAGCTTGCTGGCAGGCCGGCCAGCACCAGATCGAAGCGCCCGGATGCAACGTCCACCGTCGCCAATGCGGGCCGCGCCGCGCCGCGCGACAAGGTTTCGGCCTGTGCCAGCGCGGCGTCGGGCCAGGCGTCACTGGACGAGCGTCTCCAGACTTGCAGCACCTGCGGGTACAGGGCCGGCAGGCTTGTCGATTGGTCATCGTCGAACGGCACCGGATCGAGCAGCACCAGCGTGGCGAGGATGGCGTCGTGCTGAGCGGCGCGTTGGCTCAGCAGGCGGTGCGCGGTGCGCGCCTCGGACTGGAAGTCCTCGCGACGTTGGGCGATGTCCACTCGGACGACGATGGCACCAATGGCCACGCTGGCAATGAGCCAGGCCAGGAGCCAGCGTGCGAATCGGTACCTGCGCGTTGGCATGCGATGGATTCTGTCATTGCGAGTCGTGAAGCGCGTTCTCGTCGAACTCGACGGTCGGTCGGCGCGCGCAAGTTGCCCGCAGTCCCGGCCAGTTGCGGGTGCCGACCAATGGCCGCTTTGCAATGGCCCATCCGCGATTCTTCAACGTTGCAGCGCTGCCCACTTCGTGGCGGTAGCTCTGCGTCTGGATCGAAGCAACACGTCGCCGGTTCATTCTCAGAAGAGATGGCCGACATTGAACAGCGTCAACAACCCAAGCGCCGCGAAGATGACGGCCGCGATGCCGTGAACCAGCGGCATGGACACCCTCTTCGCAATGGTGTCGCCAAGGAATACGGCTGGCACATTCGCGAGCATCATGCCGATGGTGGTTCCGGCCACGACCGAGATCAGATCCGTGTACCGCGCTGCCAGTGCAACGGTGGCGATCTGGGTCTTGTCGCCCATCTCGGCCAGGAAGAAGGCGACGACCGTCGTGCCGAAGACACCGAAACGCTGCTTGCCACCGGCAGCCTCGCTGTCGACCTTGTCCGGGATCAGCATCCAGCCCGCCATCGCCATGAATGACGCACCGATCACCCAGCGCAGGACGTCCGGACCGAGTGCCTTGGCAACCCAGTCGCCGACGAAGCCTGCGAAGGCATGGTTGACCAAGGTGGCCACCAGAATTCCGAGGATGATGGGAACGGGACGCCGGAACTTGGCGGCAAGCAGTATGGCCAGCAACTGGGTCTTGTCGCCCATTTCACCCAAGGCGACCACGCCAATCGACACAAGAAGAGCTTCCAAGAAAACTCCGGGGGCCGGCGAAGACGGAGACTGCACTGCACCCCGGCCCGACCGGTGGCAGCGCAGTCAAAGGTCTTGCCAGGCTTGAAGCTGTCCGCGCCATGACCGTGAGGTTCAAGTGTGTTGACGCGGACCCCCGCAGGTGCAGGGCGGCTACTCCCCAATGACGAGGGAGCGCAAATTCTAGCCGGGGCAGCCCCTGGCGGCTGTGTCGCCTGCTGCGGCAACCTGTCGCCAACTTTGTCGGGTGCGTCGGGCGTGTCGGGTGTGTTTGGCGAGTCGGCGGTGCGGTCCCGGGCGCGCTCTTGCGACACGCTCAGCACCGCATACCAGGGGACAAGAGCGTTGGCTCAACCGCTTTAACGAGCCCGATGGAATAGTTTGGGTCGGTCGCGTGTTAACCGTTGTACAACCCTTCATCCTGGAGAACCGACCATGTTTCGCAAGCTCTCAGCGTGTGCCATCGTTCTTGCCAGTGTGCTCGCCGCTGGCTGCGCGTCGATGCCTGCCGATGCGCCGGCCAAGGCCGCTGACGGGGTGCTCGTCGGCACCAACGGCATGACGCTGTACACATTCGATCGCGATGCCGCACCCGGCAAGAGTGCTTGCAACGGGCCCTGCGCGACCAATTGGCCGCCGCTGCCGGTCGCCTCCGGTGCCGCGGCCAGCGGCGACTGGACCATCGTGACCCGCGACGACGGCACCAAGCAGTGGGCCTACAAGGGCAAGCCGGTTTACTTCTGGATCAAGGATCAGAAGCCGGGAGACCGCACCGGAGATGGCGTCAACGGCGTCTGGCACCTCGCGCGACCCTGACTGCGGCTCAACGCGTGGGTGTCGAACAGGCCCTCAGCCACATCCCGGCGCTGCGCCGGTATGCCCGGCTGTTGACCGGCGACGCCACGCGGGCCGACGATCTGGTGCAGGACACGCTGGAGCGGGCCTGCATCAAATGGGCGCTGTGGCAGCCGGGATCGGTGCTGCGCAGCTGGCTGCTGTCACTGATGCACAACCTGCACATGAACCACCTGCGTGACTGGCGCCACGACGACGGCCATGCCGCCATCGAGGAAGCCCAGGAACCGGCGCACGATCCCACGGCCGCGGCGGCCGATCGAATGGACCTGCAGCACGCGCTGGCCGCACTGCCGCCGCCGATGCGCGAGGTCCTGCTGCTCGTGACCGTCGAGGAGTACACCTATGCCGAAACCGCAGACATCCTCGACGTCCCGATCGGAACGGTGATGTCGCGGCTGCACCGGGCCAGAGAGCGTCTGCGCGAGGTGATGATGGACAACGGGCAGACCCGGCCCCCGGCGCCGCTGCAATTGGTGAAGCGATGAGAGAGCCCACGGACCGCGTCGACGACGACGAACTGCACGCATTCGTCGATGCACAGATCGACCCTTCGCGTCTGCCGGCGGTGTTGGCCTGGCTGCAGGCCAACCCCGAAGATGCCGCGCGGGTGCTGCAATGGCAGGCGCAAAGGATGCAGCTTCGGCAACTGGCACGAGCAGTTGATCTCGGCGAGACGCCTGCGTCCCTGATCGATGTCGTGGCACCCACTGTGGCGGGTGCCAGGCGCCGCGCCACATGGCAGCAGGCGGCGGCGGTACTGCTGCTCGTCGCCGCGGGCGTCACCGGCGGACGCTACTGGGCGCAGACGGCACTTCCGGCGACGCCCGAGATGATGGCCGCCTCGCCGCCCTTCGTGCGTGAGGCCGTGCTGGCACACGCGGTCTTCGTCCCGGAAAAGCGCCATCCGGTGGAAGTGGAGGCTTCTGACGAAGCGCACCTCGTGCAGTGGCTCAGCCGTCGCCTGGGCGCGCCGTTGAAGGTGCCGTCTCTGGCGACGCACGGGTACCGACTGCTGGGCGGCCGCCTGCTGCCCGGAGAGGACACGCCAAGAGCTCAGTTCATGTATGAGAACGCGCAAGGGACGCGCATCACTTTGTACATCGCGGTCTTCGAGCCAGGCCAATCGCCCAATCCCGCCTCGTTCCGTTCGGTGCAGCTCGATGGCGAAGAGTCGTTCTACTGGATCGAGGATCGGTTCGGCTATGCCCTCACCGGCAACGTGACCGGGCACGACATGCAAGTGATGGCGCGTGAGGTCTATGGGCAGTTGCAACGCTGATCGCCTGGCGCAACCTGTGCGATCGAAGGCGATCGACCTTTGCGGGCCTTCCTGCACCGATGTGAGGTGATGCCAGTATCGCGGAGGGGCTGCTCCATGTGATGCGCCGCCGGCCGATCGAATCTCCGTCAACGTGTTTCGCGGTAGCGAGACCATAGACGTCCAGGCGAGCGCCACAGGGAATGCCGACACCGCGACGAGCTGGCGTGTACTGACCGACTGCATTCGATCCACCGGTTTGATTCCAGATCTGCAGCGCAGCCAAGTCGCCCCCGCCGACCAGGCGTCGTGGTCGCCAGCCGCGTACGCAGTTGATGTCGCGCGGGGCCGCGGGCATCGGTTGGCACCAGCAAACTCAACTTTGTTGCAATTCTCTGATGAAATGTGCACAGTGCACATTTACAATGCAGTGATGCGTCCCCCAATCGTCCACCCGTCCAGAGATGCCGCCCCTGTGGCGGCGAGTGCCGACGCCGATGCTCTGGAGCATGCGGTGAGCGCGTTGTTGGGCCCGCTGGCACAACTGGCGGTATCCAAGGGCATGCCGTGCGCGGTGGTCGAGGGGCTGTTGCGACAGGCCTTCGTGAACGCGGCGCGCGATGCGCACCCGAGCTTGGCGCCGCACCGCATCGTCAGCCGCATTGCCACGACCACCGGCCTGAGCCGCCGGGAAGTCACCCGGCTGACACAGAGCGTGGACGCTTCGCCGCGCCGACGTCCGCTGTCTGCCGAGGTGTTTGCGCGCTGGACCAGCGAGCCGACGTATCGCGACAAGCGCGGCCGCCCGCGCAAACTGCCACGCCAGGGTGAAGCCCCCAGCTTCGAGACGCTGGCGCACTCGGTGACGCGCGACGTACACCCGCGCAGCCTGCTCGACGAACTGGTCCGGCTGGGCTTGGCGGTCACAGACCCGGCTCAGGACACCGTGGCACTGATACACGACGCATTTGTGCCCCGCGGGGACACCGAACGCATGCTCGGCTTCCTTGGACAGAACGTCGGTGACCACCTCGGTGCCGCAGTGGCCAACGTGCTCGCCGACGGGCACCGGCACTTCGAGCAGGCGGTATTCGCCGACGGGCTATCGCTGCAATCGGTCGACTCCATGCGCGAACCGATTGCCGCTCAGTGGCGGGCGATTCACGACACCCTGGTGCCGAAGCTCGAGAAGTTGATCGACGCCGACAGCGCTAACGGTCGACCACAGGATCAGCGACTGCGCGTGGGCCTCTTCAGCTACAGCGAACAAGTTCCGAGGTCCGCAGCACCTGTTGCGCAAGCCGAAGTCAAGGTGGATCCGTCCACCGATCTTTCCCGATCTAAACGTTCCAAGGGAGCATGTTGATGAAAACACTCACTCATTCGGCTGGCCGCACCTCCGTTGCGACCGGTACCTGGCGTTTGCTGGTTGGTGCACTGGCGTTGGCCACTGCGGCCTTGGTTGGTGCATGCGGCGGCGGTGGCGGAGGCGTCGCCGGTGTCGGCAGCGGCGGCACCGGCTCGTTCAGCGTCGGTACGATCACAGGATTCGGATCGATCTTCGTCAACGGCATCCGCTACGAGGACAACGGTGCGCGACTGGTCGACGACGACGGCACAGTCAAGGTGCTCGGCACCGACGACAACCCCCTGAAGCTCGGCATGGTCGTCGAGGTCAACGGCATCGTCGACGACAGCGGCACCGTGCGCAGCGCGACGCAGATCGCCTACGGCGCCGAGATCAAGGGGCCGGTGACCGCGGTCGACGCCGCCGCCGGCACCTTCCGCGTCTTCGGCGTCACGGTGCGGACGACGTCGACGACGGTCTACGAAGATATCGCCGGTGTCGCGTCGCTCGCCGCCGGCAACGTGGTCGAGGTCTACGGCCTGCCCGACAGCGCCGGCCGGATCGTCGCGACCCACGTCGAGCGCGAAGCGGCGAGCGAGGCCGCCTACGCGGCGGACGGTGGCACCTACCGGCTGCGCGGGCCGGTCGACGGGCTGCTCGCTTCGTCGTCGGGAAGCACCTTCGCGCTGCGCGGGGTCGCGATCCGCACCGACGCTTCGACGCAGTTCGACGGCACGCCGACCGAAGGCGCCTCGGTCAGCGTGCGCCTGAACCCGACGCTGCAGTCCGACGGCCGCTATCTCGCCCAGCGCGTCAAGGTGCGCAGCGCGTCGTTCGACGATCTGCCCTCGTCCGCCGAGGCCGAAATCGAAGGCTACGTCAGCGACCTCGATGCGAGCGCCGGCACCTTGAGCGTTGCCGGCTATCCGGTGCGACTCGCGGCGAACGTCGCCTACGAGGACGGCACCGCCGCCGACCTGAAGAACGGCGTGCGCATCGAGGCCAAGGGCAGCGTCACCAACGGCGTGCTGGTCGCGGCGCGGATCGAGTTCGAATCGCTCGACGACGATGACGACGGCGATGACCACGAGGTGCCGGGCGGGCTGCCCGAGTTCGAATTCAAGGGCACGGCCGCGTGCATCGAATGCGGCGCCAGGCACCTTCACGGTGAAGGGTGTCACCTGAGCTACGACGCCGGGACCGAGTTCAGGGGATGGCCTGAGTGGCACGACGCTCGACGGCAAGACAGTCGAGGTAAAGGGCGTGAATGCTCACGTCGACCGGCACCACCTATCGGGCCACCCGGATCAAGCTCGACAATTGACTGTCCCGCGAACCTAAGCTGACGCAGATCGGCTACATCGGATTGGGCGTCGGAGTGTCGGTCCGGTAACCCGTCGGTGTCTCGATGAACGGTCTGTGGAGTGCAGGATCGCAGGCGACTGGGGCAGATGTGATGCCAGGTCAATCGCCAGGCGCCGTCGGTCTTGCGGACGCCGCGCAAAGCCAGGGGCAACTGGTGTCGAAGTCCAGGGCCCGAGGTGCGACGATCCAGCAGCGGGCGGGTGACGTTGCCGGGTCAGCTTATTGAGAATTTCGTAACCCATGACAACCGATAGCGTCGTCATGCGTTCTTCGATCATCACGATGATCGGAGAATGGATGCATGGCCAAGATGGACGAAGCCGGCACGTGTGTTGGTACGCCGGGCGATTGATGCTGTCGGGCAAGACGCCCGCCGAGGCCGCGCATGCAGTCGGTGTGGCGCGGCAGACCGCGTACACCTGGAAGGCGCGACTGGACGAAGGCGGCCTGGACGCTTTGCGTGCCATGAGCTCCCGGGCGGCCAGCGAAGCTGGACGGCAAGCAACTCGATGCGCTGCGGCACGGCGTTGCTGCAAGGCGCCATGGCCCACGACTTCGGCACCGAGCTGTGGACGCTCAAGACGCGTGCGCGTGCTCATCGAGCGGCTGTACGGCGTGCGCTTCAGCCAAGTGCACGGTCTGGCGGCTGCTCGGCGCCATGGGCTTCGGCTCGCAAAAGCCCGAGCGCCGGGCCATCGAGCGCGACGACTGCGGTCTTGAAGTGGAAGCGCAAGACCTGGCCGGCACTAAAAAACGCTGCCGCCCAGCACCGAGTGATCGTCTTCATCGACGAATCGGGCTTGTCCGAACGCTCCCACCCGGTGCACTGGGCGCCCAAAGGGCAAACGCCCGTCGTGCAGTTCCACTTCAACTGGAAGCACGTTCCGGCCATCGCCGGGCTGACCCGGCTGAACTTCTTGTTCCGCTCTACGACGGCGCGGTCAAGAGCGCGCAGATCGTGGAGTTCTCAAAGCGCTGCGCGCGCAGCTCAAGCGCAAGCTGCTGATCGTCTGGGACGGCGCGGCCCAGCACAAGAGCCGCATCGTGCGCGAATACCTCGACAAACTGGCTGGGCCGTCGATGGCGCTGCCGCCGGTTACGCCCGATCTCAACCCGGTGAGCACCTTCTGGTCGGTCTGCCGCCACGCGCTTGCCAACTTCTCTGCCCGCGTTCGCTGACCGAACTGGAAGACCACTGCGCGCAACAAGCTGCGCAGCGGCCAACACCGCCGACCGATCGTCACTGCTTGTTGAAGCAGGCTGAGCTTTGGTGATGTCATGACTTACGTAAAGATCAATAGATGGTGAACTGCGGCGCCTGTTCTGTGGCCGCACTGGCGATGACCGCCTCGCGGCTGCCGACCGACTCCCCAGATTGAGGGCAAACTTCGGGCCCTGAACGCGTTGATGGTCGATGCCGGCGCGGGGAGGCACGACGCGGAGGTTGCGACGCGAACGCAAAGGAAGCGGCTACCCGATGATCTGCTTGGCTCCTTGGCTGCGCAGCGCCGGACGCTGACTGCATCGCCCTGCAGGATTGACGGCCGGGGCAGCCGGATCGAGAGTACGCGCGGGACGCTGGCGGCGCCGTCCCGACGACGAAACTTGCCGCAAGGAGACAGTGGCATGAGCAACATCCGGACCGTGCAGAGCATCTACGAGGCTTTTGGCCGCGGCGACATCGCGACTATCCTCGGCCATCTGGCCGAGGACGTGACATGGGAGTACGACAAGGCCGAAGCAGGCATCCCGTGGCTCGCGCCGCGCCGTGGGCGCGCCGCGGTGCCCAAATTCTTCGAAGCGTTGGGGGCGGTCGACTTTCAGCAGTTCCAGCCGAAGATGCAGTTCGAGAGCGGCAATACCGTCAAATGGGCTCAACGACGTGAGCTTCACTGTGAAGGCGACCGGCAGGCGGGTCGACGAAGTCGATGAAGTCCACATCTGGCATTTCGATGCCAACGGAAGGTGGTGTGCGCTTCGCCATACAAGACCGATACGCTGCAGCATTGCTGTTTCAGGCCGGCTGTGGATGGCTGCGACCGCGCCCGCCTGCTGGTGGGGGCGTGACGATCGAAGGCAATGTGCTGCCAGGCCGGCGCGTCCGGTGACGCTGGCGGCTCGCTTGCCCGGCACGTCAATCACGACCTGGCGTGAGTGCGCGCGCTGAGAACAACTGGAGCCCCGCGCCAAGGTTGGCCATATCTGCCGGCGCGGATCCCCCCGGATCCAGGGATTGCTGTGTCACACCGCACAAGTACTATTTGGGTAGTAAACACCTTGAAGGGTCCGAACCATGCGTCTCTCATCGATCGTGGTCGCCTCGGCGGCACTCGTCGCCTCCTCGGTCCAAGCCGAAACCGTCACCGCCAGGGTGGTCGCAGATGACTATTTCTCGGTGTACGTCGGCAACGGGTCCGGATCGTCGATGGCCCTAGTCGGTGGATCGGGGGCGAGCACTTGGCAGTCGCAGGGCGCGCCGTTCAGCTTCGAGGTCGCGGCAGGTGACTATATTTACGTCGCCGCGTGGGACTCAGCGTCTTATGGTCCTCCCCACATGTGGATCGGCCAATTCACGATTGGCAGTACGACGCTGTACTCGAACACCACCGACTGGACGACGAAGTTCGACAACACGGTCAAGGATCCGAGCGTGGCGCAGGTGTCCGCGCTCGCGCAGTCGGCGTCGTCGTGGTTGCTGCCGCTGGCCAGCATGCCCAACGGATCCTCGCCTTACGGCAGCCTGATCGGCGGATCGCCCGCCAGCATGATCTGGCACGACACCTTCGGCGGCGACAGCGCTAGCGAGAGCGGCTACGCCCTCTTCCGAACGCTCGCACCTGTGGTCGCCGTTCCAGAGCCATCGACGTACGCATTGCTGATCGCCGGCTTGAGCCTGCTGGCTTTCGCGACGCAGCGCCGCGCCTGATCCTCGCGCGCAAGGGAAGGCGCGCCTGCGAGCTGGCGTGAGATCGACGCGGCACAGGCTCACACCCGCACGCTCGTTGGCTGTCGGGCGCCCATAGCCCGTTTTCGCCGCAGGTCCGCTTGCGGGCATGACCGCGCAATCACGTTGTCGACCAAGGGACCCCATAGCCTGACGGCGCCGACCGCTTACTGAGCCATATGCCGTACTCTGTGTGAGCCACGGTCGGGGACACGAAATGGCAGCGGCATCAGCAACTTGCCCCAATCTTTGGTGGCGCACTGAGCTGTCGGCGCGTGGCGCAATTCAAGGCTGGCGCTTACAGGGCGTCCGCTGAAGGGCGTCAAACTCGAGACAGCGAACCTCGGAGAGGGGTTGATTGAGCTCCTTCAGCCGGGTCTGCCGCGCCACGTCCGTGTCCGCCGGATCGAGCGGTAACTTGCCAGCTTGGTTGGCGCGCCGCAGCGCATCGAGGACCTTGCCGCGGAACACGCGCGACAGCGCGTGCACCGGGAACAAGAAGGTCGGGCTGCGCTTGGGCGTGCACCACCGCCCCTCGGCGTCGAGCCCGCCGCAGGCCATCAGCGCGTGGACGTGAACATGTCGGCGCAGGTCCTGCGTCCAGGTGTGCAGCACCAGGGTGAACGCGCCCATCGCGCCCAGCCAGCGAGGGTTGGCAGCGAACTCGCTCAGCGCGGCCGCGGCGCACTGCATCAGCGTACGGTAGACCCAGCGCGTGTGGCGTTGCGCCAGGGAGTTGAGCGCGTGCGGTAGGGTGAACACAAGGTGGCAGTACGGCACCGGCAGCAACTCGGCGAGCTGCGCCTGACGCCAGGCATCGCGCGCGCCGCTCTGGCACTGCGGGCAATGCCGGTTGCGGCAGGAGTGGAACAGCCGCTGCTGGCGCCCGCATCGATCGCATTGCTGCAGCGTGCCGCCCATTGCCGGCGTGCGGCAGGCGACGATGGCCCGCCACACGCGCGCCTGCGCCGTGCTCGGCGCATGCTCGCGCAGGTAGGCCGGCCCGAAGGTGCGCAGCACCTCGGCCAGGGCGGCGCCCACTGGACTTCGCTACGGCGCGGGGGGCTCAGTGTCGGGGCTGCGGCGACGGTTGCGGCGACGGTGTTGGTGGCGGTGGCGACTTCGGCAACTGCGACAGCAGCGACAGCGCGTTGCCGCCGGCGCTGTAGCCGGGGCGGGCCATGCGCAGGTAGCGGCTGGTGGTGCTCAGTTGGGCATGGCCGAGCAGCTTGCTGATGCTGTTGAGATCGACGCCGGCCTTGAGCAGGTGTGTTGCGAAGCAGTGTCGAAGCGTATGAATGCCGCCCGACTTGGTGATGCCGGCGCCGGCGCGAGCGAGGTGGTAGTAGCGCTGACCGCTGGTGCGGTCCAAGGGCCGCGCCGGATTCGAGCGCGCCGGGAACAACCAGTCCGCGCCGCTGGCGTGGCATCGACAGGTACGCCAGTACAGCCGCAGCTGGTCGAGCAGCTCCGAGGTGAGCAGGCCGTAGCGGTCCTGCCCGCCCTTGCCCTGGACGACACGGATGCACATGCGGTCGGGTGCGGAGTCGATGTCGCAACCGCGCAGCTGACACAGCTCGCTCACACGAAGGCCGCTGGCATAGGCTGTCGTCAGGAATGCGCGTGCCTTGGGCGACATCGGCACCGCCAGCAGCGCAGCCACCTCGGCACGAGACAACACCTCGGGCAGGCGCTGCGGGCTGCGGCCCATCGGGATCTGCGGGCGGCGCTCGGTCTGGCCCAGGACTTCGCAGATCAGGAAGCGCATGGCGCACGAGGTGATGTTGACCGTCGAACGGGATCGGTGCCGTTCTTGCAGCAGGTGCAGCAGGTACGCCTGAATCTGCTAGTCGCTCGACAGCTCAGGGCTGCAGTGGTGGTATCGGGCCATCTGCCCGACGGCGATCAGGTAGGTCTCTTGGGTGCGCGCAGCAAAGCCGCGCAGCACCATCGCATCGATCATGCGCAGGCGCAGCGGTGTCATCGTCGTCTCCGAGGTCCGGGGAACAGTCCCCACAACCAAGGTACGACTCACATCCGCGGCGCTGCCTGAACCCTTCGCGCACCACCACCGCTTCAGCGGTTTAGTTCAACAGTTCCTGCCAGCGGCGACGGGGCAGCGTTATGGAACGTTGTGGCATCTCACGCGGTAATGTTCGTGTAGCACTCCGAAACGGAGCCGCTAAGCTTGACCTATGTCGAATACGCCGTCTTTGCCAAGAGCCACTCTGTGGATGGGCGGGTGGTTGTCGTTGATGGTGGTCATCGCCGTCGCCGGGCGCGAGGCGACGCGCGAACTGGCGGTGTTCCAGATCATGGAGTTGCGCTCGATCATCGGCTTCGCGATGCTCTATCCGCTGCTACATGCAAGCGGCGGTCTGGCCGCGGTGCGCACCTCGCGGCCGCGTCAGCACACGGTGCGCAACGTCGTGCACTATGCGGCGCAGTACGGCTGGTTCGTCGCGCTGACGATGATCCCCCTGGCACAGGTGGTAGCAATCGAATTCACCATGCCGATCTGGGCGGCGCTGCTGGCGGTGGCGTTCCTGGGCGAACGCATGAACCCGAGCAAGACGCTGTCCATCGCGCTGGGGGTGATTGGCGTTGGACTGATCGTGCGTCCGGCGACCACGGGATTGAGCGCGGGCCAGCTGATTGCACTGTCGGCGGCGGTGGGTTTCGCGGTGTCGGTGATCATGGTCAAGTCGTTGACGCGCAGCGACAGTGCACTGACCGTCATCTTCTGGATGCTCATCTGCCAGAGCCTGATGGGGCTGATTCCCGCCGTTGCAGTGTGGCGCTGGCCCTCGCTCGTCACTTGGGGGTGGGTGCTCGTCATCGCCTTCTGCGGTACCTACTCGCACTACTGCATGGCGCGGGCGATGCAACATGCCGAGGCTACCGTCGTGGTGCCCATGGACTTTCTGCGAGTGCCATTGACCGCGCTGGCCGGTTGGCTGGTGTACGCAGAGCGGGTGGATCTGTTCACCGTGGCGGGCGTGACGCTGATACTGGCCGGCAACCTGTTGAACTTGCGACGCACGACGCCAAGGCGAGCGGCGGCATTGCCCTAGCAAGCGAATGCGCGAGGCACTGCACGCGCCGTGGTCTCGAGGCTGAACGGCAGCTGAGGATCGGCAGCATCAGCCGGTGACCGGCCACCGGCCCGGCAGCAGCGGCAGCACACCCTCGGGTACGATACTGCGCGCAACTTCAAGCCAGACCGCATGGAGGCGCAGCGCGAAGGAAGGCTGAAGCATGCTTGGATTCGAACTGGACTTCTGGGACTACGCGACCTTTGCATCGCTCGCGCTGGCCGGCGTCGCGTTCATCCTGATCATCGTCTTCATCGGCGGCTTGCCCGGGCGCATCGCCGTGGCGCGCAGGCACCCCGACGCGCAGGCGGTCACGGTCATGGGCTGGGCCGGCCTGCTTGCCGTCTGGCCCTGGATGCAGGCCTTCATCTGGGCCTTCAAGCCGACCGACAAGATCGACATCCGCCGCTTCCCGCGGGAGGAGGCGAAGGCGACCGACGAGGAGATCGCGCGGCTCAAGGGCGAGACGCCCGGAGTCGATCGGACGCAGGCACGCGAGCAGAAGTTCGCCGCCCTCGCCACCGGCGACAAAGCATCCGGGGCAGCGCCTGCGAACACCGGCCCCGACCCGAAGAACCAGGGGAGCTGAGGCATGCTGTTCGGCTTCGTCCTGCTGTTCGGCTATGCGTTCATCGTGTGGCTGGTGTTCTTCAAGTTCAAGTGGATGAAGTTCAACATCCCCTGGGGCATCGTGTCGGTGTCGGTGGGGCTGCATCTGTTGATCATCTTCCTGCTCGGGCTGCGCTTCGTCACGCCGGCGTCGACCGACGCCCAGGTCATCCAGCACACGATCCAGCTCACGCCGCGCCTGAACGAGCCCACGCTCGTCACCGCCGTGCTCGTCGAGCCCAACGTGCCGGTCAGGAAGGGCCAGCCGCTGTTCCAGTTCGACCGGCGCAACTACGAGGCCAAGGTGCAGCAGCTCGAGGCGGCGCTCGCCAAGGCGAAGCAGAACGTCCTCATCCTCAAGGCCGACACCGAAGTCACGACGCAGAAGATCGCCAAGCTCGGCTACGACCTCGAATACGCCAAGTACCAGTACCAGCTGTCGAGCAGCCTGGCCAAGCAGGGCGCCGGCCCGCAGGAGGACGCGCAGAAGTGGAAGGCCCAGGTCGGCGCCGACGAGGCCGCGATCGCCCAGGCCAAGGCCGAGGCCGAGGTCACGAAGCTGCGCTACACCTCGCAGATCAACGGCACCAACACCAGCGTCGCCGAAGTCGAGGCCGAGCTCGCGCAGGCGCGCTTCTACCTCGACAACACGCTGATGGTCGCGCCCGAGGACGGCTACGTCATCAACCTGCAGGTGCGCCCGGGCATGGTCGCCGGCGACGTGCGCTTCGGCGCGATCGCGACCTTCATCGTCGATGAGGGCCGCTACGTGCTGGCCAAGTACTTCCAGGAGAACCTCAAGTACGTCAAGCCCGGCCAGCCGGTCGAGCTCGCGATGGACCTCTACCCGGGTCAGATCTTCAACGGCAAGGTTCAGGCCATCTGGCAGGGCAGCGGGCGCGGGCAGATGCTGCCGAGCGGCGTGCTGCCCGACTTCAAGTACGTGCCGGCCGAGCTGCCGCAGGGCCAGTTCGCGGTCGCGATCACGATCGACGCGCCGGATCAGAAGATGTTCCCGCTCGGCACCCAGGGCCGCGCCGCGATCTACACCAATCCGGCCAGCGGCTTCACCGCCTTGCGCAAGATCGCGATCCGGACCTATTCATGGTTCAACTGGATTTATCCGTTCTCCGGATGATCGCCATGCGCAGCATCGCGCGCTTCCCGTTGCTCCTCGCGTTCGGGTTCGGGTCCGCGGCACTGCTCGCCGGCTGCGCGCTCAAGCCACCGCCCGCGCACGACGAGGTGCTCCAGCAGGCCTTGCCGACGACGCCGCTGCCGCCCGCGTGGCAGGCGGCCAGCGCCGGGACCACCGTCGGCGCTGCCTGGGTCAAGACTTTCAACGACGCCCAGCTCGACGCCATCGTCGCCGAGGCGATCACCCACAACACCGACCTGCGCGCGGCGGCGGCGCGCGTCGAGGTGGCACAGCAGTCGGTCATCGTCGCCGGTGCCGCCATGAAGCCGCAGATCGGCGCCCAGCTGGGCGGGCGCTCGACCTACGACCACGACTCCGGCGGCGCGAACAGCACGACGCTGGCCTACGCCGGCGTCGCCTGGGAGCTCGACGTCTGGGGCCGGCTGCGCGCCCAGACAGCGAGCGCCGAGTACGGCGCGCAGGCCGCGGCGCTCGACTACGCCTGGGCGCGCGAGTCGCTCGCCGCGCTGGTGGCCAAGAGCTGGTTCCTGTGCATCGAGTCGCGCCAGTTGCTCGCGCTGGCCGAGACCTCGGTAGCGGTCTATGCCGAGTTGCTCAAGCTCGTCAACGCGCGCCGCGCGGCGGGCAAGGATTCGGACCTGAACGTCGCCGTCGTCACCGCCAAGCTCGAGAGCGCGCACAGCAGCGTCGAGGCGGCGCGCAGGACCTTCGGCGAGTCGCGGCGCGCGCTCGAGACCCTGCTCGGGCGCTACCCGGCGGCCGAGATCGCGATCGCGCCGGTGTTCGGCGCCTTGCCTGGGCCGAGCGGCGCGAGCGTGCCGTCGGCGCTGCTCGAGCGGCGCGCCGACATCGTCGCCGCCGAGCGCGTCGTCTTCGCCGCATTCCGCCAGCAGGAATCGGCCGAGCTCGCGCTGCTGCCGAGCTTCGGGCTGTCGCTCGATGCGGGGCGCCTGAGCAACATCCTGACCTCGCTCCTGAGCCTGAACCCGTGGCTCGCCAGTGCCGCGATCGGCATGTCGATCCCGATCTACGAAGGCGGGGCGCTCAAGGCGCAGGTCGCGATCGCGACCGCGCAACAGGTGCAGGCGGTTGCCAACTACGGCAGCGTGGCGTTGAACGCGTTTAAAGAGGTCGAGGACGCGCTCGCCAACGAGCGCCTGCTCGCCGCGCAGTTGCCGTTCGACGAGAGTTCGCTGCGCGCGCGGACCGAGGCGGTGCGCATCGGCACCCAGCAGTTCATCGCCGGGCGCCAGGATCTGCTGTGGGTGGCCGAGCTGCAGACCGCTCAGCTCGCATCCGAATCCAACCTGATCCAGCTGCGCGCGGCGCAGCGGGCGAACCGCATCCACCTGTATCAGGCGCTGGGCGGCGGCTACGGCGATGCGGCTGAAGTGGCGGCCGCGGCGCCGACCACCCCGCCGATCACCCCGCGCTGATCTGCCCGCCTCGGCGCCCTGGCGCCGGGGTTTGCCTATGGCCGAGCCTTGCCCGACGCGGGCGGCCCGGGCTGGGGCTCGGTTTCGGTGCGCGCCAGCGCGCGGATCAGTTCGCCGAGCGACCAGGCCTGGAACGGGCAGCCGCGCGGCGTGTGCGGCGCGTCGCCGTCGGCGATCTCGCTCACATGGCCGAGGCCGGCCGCCTCGCGGTGCGCAAGCAAGGTCGCGAGGCAGCGCTCGCGAATCGCCTTGCGATTCGCGGCGGTGTCGCCCTTCACGCGCAGCCAGGCGTCGACGAACGGCCCGATCAGCCACGGCCAGACGGTGCCCTGGTGATAGGCGCTGTCGCGTTCGAACGGATTGCCTGCGTACGTGCCGAGATACGCCGGGTCGCTGCGGGCGAGGCTGCGCAGGCCCATCGGCGTGAGCAATTCGGCCTCGACCTTCGCCACGACGGCCGCAGCGCGTTCGCCATCCAGCAGCGCAAACGGCAGGCCGCCGACCGCGAAGATCTGGTTCGGCCGCACGCTCGCATCGACGCGGCCCGGAACGTGGTCGGCGTCGATCACGTCGTACAGGCATTGCGCATCGGCATTCCAGAACAGCTCGGCGAAGGAACGCTGCGCCGGGTCGGCCAGCGCCGCATGGCGCCCGCCGGTGCTGCGCAGCGCGTTGATCCACAGGGCCTGGATTTCCACCGGCTTGCCGATGCGCGGCGTCACCACATGGTCGCCGGTCTTCGCATCCATCCAGGTCAGCTGAACGCCCGGGACACCGCAGGCGATGAGGCCGTCACTGCTGTCCATGCCGATGCCAAAGCGCGTGCCCGCCACATAGCCGTCGAGGATGGCGTCGACAGCGCGCAGCAGCCTCTCGCGCAATGCGTGCCGCGGCGCGGCGGCAGCGATGAACTCGTGCACCGCGATCACGTACCAGAGCGAGGCGTCGACGGCGTTGAATTCGGGCGTCTCGCCATGGTCCGGAAAACGGTTCGGCAGCATGCCTTCGGCGACCGTACCCGCCCAGGCGTCGAGGATAGTGCCGGCAAGCTCGAAGCGCCCGCGCGCGAGCACCAGGCCGCGCATGGCGATGAAGGTGTCGCGGCCCCAGTCGGTGAACCAGGGGAAGCCGGCGATCAGGGTGTGCCCCTGCCCGCGGCGCACGACGTAGGCCTCGGCGGCGCGGTCGATCGACGGCAGCCGCCGGCGACGCGCCGCCTCGATCCTGCGCATGCGCTGCGACAAGGCCGCGGCGTCGACCGCGATGCCGTCGCCGGCGCGCAGCACCAGCACCGCTTCGCTCGTGCCCAGATCGAAGTGGAAGCCGCCCGGCGACGCCAGGTCCTCGATCGCATCGAGCCCGCGCGCCGCTTCCTCGGCGTAGAAGAAGTTGCGAAACCACTGCGGCTCGTGCACGTAACGGCCATTGCTCAGGCCCGCCACCGCCGGCAGCCCGGCATACGGGCGCCAGGTCGCGTTGCCGGCGGACGCGCGGGCGTCGAACGAGAAGCTGGCGTTCTCATGCATCAGCGCGTGGTAGTCGCGCCCCGACAGCAGCGGGCGCACGCTGAGGCTCGCCGCACCAGCGCCCCCTTCGAGCCGCCACGCCAGCACGACGCTGCCGTCGACCGGATCGACGACGCATTCGTGCGTCACGGTTTCGCCACCCGGCAGATGGAAGCGCCAGCGCGGCCAGGGTTCGTGGCTGAACGCGACCAGATGATCGATGCCGCGCGGGTAGGTCACGTCCGGCGCGTAGTGCTGCGTCGACAGCGGAAACGACGACCCTGCGATCTCGACCCAGGCCTCGAAGCCGTTGACGAGCACCACCCGATCGGCCGGCGGGCGCTGCGGCGTCAGCAGCAGCGCGTGGTAGCGCCGCGTCCGATGGCCGCCCACGGTGCCCGACGCGAAGCCGCCGAGGCGGTCGCTTTCGAGCCACTCGGCGTCGAGATCGGGCAGCGTGTTCATCGATCAGCCCTGCTTGAACTGCTGGTCCTTGATGGCATCGTCCGCCCGGTGGCGCAGGGTGTATTCGGCGTGCTGCTGGATCAGCTTGGCGACGAGGCCGGTCCAGCCCGTCTGGTGGCTCGCGCCGAGCCCGGCGCCGGTGTCGCCGTCGAAGTACTCGTAGAACAGGATCAGGTCCTTCCAGTGCGGATCGGTCTGGAACTTCTCGTAGCGTCCGTGCGCCGGCCGGCGGCCGTGCGCGTCGCGCACGAAGAGCTTGATCAGCCGCTCGGACAGATCGCTCGTCACCTGCCACAGATTGAGGCGCCGGCCGGTATCCGCCGGCTCGCGGACCTTGAACTCGTCGCCGTGGAAGTAGTGGTGCTTCTGCAGCGACTCGATCAGCAGGAAGTTGAGCGGGAACCACACCGGGCCGCGCCAGTTGGAGTTGCCGCCGAACATGCCGCAGGTCGATTCGGCGGGTTCGTAGTCGAGGAAGTAGTGCTCGCCGTCGATGTCGAAGCTGAAGGGCTGCGCCGCGTGCACCTTCGACACCGAGCGGATGCCGTGCGGGCTGAGCATGTGCACTTCATTCAGCGCATGCTCGAGGATGCGCTCGAGCTTGTGCGAATCCACCAGTGCGAGCCGCGTGCGCTCGTCGACGCCGACGTGCCTGATGTTGGCGAGGTTGCCGAGCAGCTCCGGGCGGTTCTGGACGAACCAGTTGTAGCGCGCGTCGAAGTCCTTGAAGGCGCTCATGGTCGGCCGGTCGGCCACCGCGATCGCGAACAGCGGGATCAGCCCGGCGATCGTGAACGCCTTGACCGGAAAGCTGCGCCCGTCGGGCAGCTTGAGCACGTCGAAGTAGTAACCCTGCTCGTCGTCCCACAGGCCGCCGTTGTGCGCGTCGATGCGGTTCACGGCTTCGCCGATGTAGACGAAGTGCTCGAAGAACTTGGTCGCCACGTCTTCGTAGGTCGCGTCCTCGAGCGCCAGCACGAGGGCGATGTTGAGCATGTTCAGGCAGTACATCGCCATCCAGCTCGTGCCGTCGGCCTGCTCGAGCTGGCCGCCCGAGGGCAGGCCCGAGCTGCGGTCGAAGGCGCCAATGTTGTCGAGCCCGAGGAAGCCGCCCTCGAACAGGTTGTTGCCCTCCGAGTCCTTGCGGTTGACCCACCAGGTGAAGTTGATCAGCAGCTTCCTGAAGATGCGCTCGAGGAACGCGCGGTCGAAGCGCCCGGTCATCTTCTGCTCGATCTGGCAGATGCGGATCGCCGCCCACGCATGCACCGGCGGGTTGACGTCGCCGAACGCCCATTCGTAGGCCGGCAGCTGCCCGTTCGGGTGCATGTACCACTCGCGCGTGAGCAGGATCATCTGCGCCTTCGCGAAGTCGGCATCGATGAGCGCGAAGGCGACGCAGTGAAACGCCATGTCCCAGGCGGCGAACCAGGGGTACTCCCACTTGTCGGGCATCGAGAGCACGTCGGCGGCGCCGAAGTGCCGCCAGTTGTGGTTGCGCCCGTGCTGGCGTTCGGGCGGGGGCGGCGGGCCGGCGGCGTCGCCGTCGAGCCAGTGCTCGACCACGTAGTGGTAGTACTGCTTGCTCCAGAGCATGCCGGCGAAGGCCTGGCGCTGCACCCGGCGCATGTCGTCCGGCATCTCGAACGGCGTGACGCGCCGGTAGAAGGCGTCGGCCTCGGCGATGCGGCGCGCGAAGACGGCGTCGAAGCCGCTGCCGAGCGCATCCTCGAGCGTGCCGCAGTTGGAAAGCCGCAGCTTGACGACGCAGGTCTCGCCGGCCGCCACCCGGCGCTGGTAGTGCGGCGCGGCCTTGCTGCCGACCCGTGCCGGGTTCACGGCGTCGTGCTCGCCGTGCACGACGAAGGCATCGAAGGCGTCCTTCACGAAGCCTGCGGGCGGCAGGCCCCACAGCCGCGCGCCGTTGCTTTCGTTCTCGGTGAAGAGCAGGTCCTGCGCCGCTTCGCAGTAGAGCCAGAACGGCTCCATCGTCCGGTGCGTGGTGCGCAGCACGTTCGGCCGGTCGGCGTCGAGTGCAATCTGCGGCCTCGCCTTGTCGTTGAACCACGACCAGTCGTTGCGGAACCACAGCGTCGGCAGCAGGTGCAGCGGCGCCGCGTCAGGGCCGCGGTTGGCGGCGCTGATGCGCACGAGCAGGTCGTTCGGGCCGTCCTTGGCGTACTCGACGAAGACGTCGAAGTAGCGGTCCTCGTCGAAGATGCCGGTGTCGAGCAGTTCGAACTCGGGGTCCTCGCGCCCGCGGCGGCGGTTCTCCTCGAGCAACTGCGTGTACGGGAAGGCCTGCTGCGGGTACTTGTACAGGAACTTCATGTACGCGTGGCTGGGCACGTTGTCGAGGTAGAAGTAGTACTCCTTCACGTCCTCGCCGTGATTGCCTTCGTTGCCCGTCAAGCCGAACAGGCGCTCCTTCAGGATCGGGTCGGCGCCATTCCACAGCGCGAGCGCAAAGCACAGTTGCTGCGCGTCGTCCGAGATGCCGGCGATGCCGTCCTCGCCCCAGCGGTAGGCACGCGAACGCGCCTGGTCGTGGCTGAAGGATTCCCACGCCGTGCCGCCCGCGCTGTAGTCCTCGCGCACGGTGCCCCATTGGCGCTCGCTGACGTAAGGGCCCCAGCGCCGCCAGGGCACGCCCTTGTCGCGTGCCTCGTCGAGGCGTTGGTCTTCGTCGCAGCGCTTGAGCCTGGTTGCCATATGAGCTCCCTTGTCGATGCCTGCACGCGAAGGCGCTGAATCCCGTCGAGCGTCCAGTCAGACTCAACCGATCGCGGCGCGATCGGTCAGCACGATCGCATGCTGCTGCGCGACGCGGCCGGCCGGGATCGCTGCGTCGGCCGCCAGCAGGCGCGCCAGCATCTCGCGCTTTTCGGCGCCGGTCGCCAGCCACAGCACGCAGCGCGCGCGGTTCAGCACCGGGAAGGTCAGCGTCATGCGGCGGTGGCCCATGTAGGGCGCGGTCAGGCCGACGTCGGCATCGGTCACGCCGAGCACCGCATCGCCCGGCACCAGCGAGGCCGTGTGCCCATCGGGCCCCAGGCCCAGATGCACGAGGTCGAGCACCGGCGGCGTGCCGGCGATGGCGTGCAGCGTCTGCGCGTACTGGCGCGCCGCGGCGTCGATGTCTTTCGCCTCGACCGGCATCGCGTGCACATGGGTGGCCGCAAGCGGTGCAGTGGCGAGCAGTGTCTCGTGGATGTGCGTCAGGTTGCGGGCCGGGTCGCCGGCGGGTGCGATGCGCTCGTCGACCTGGAACAGATGCACGGCCTGCCAGGGCAGGTCTTCACTTGCGAGCAGGCGCAGCATCTGCCAGGGCGTGCGGCCACCGCTGACGGCGAAGACGAAGCGGCCGCGCGCCTGCACCGCGGCGCGGGCCTGCTGCGCGATGAACCCGGCGGCGCGCTGTGCAACGGCCGTATCGTCAACCAGCGTCTCGATCTGCATCTGACTTCAGCCCGGGTGCGGGTCGTGCCAGCCGCCGGGCGGCGAGAGGGCCTGCGCCATGTCCGGCCCCCAACGGCCCGGCTGGTACGGGTGGACCGGCGTGTCCGCGTTCAGCGCCGGATCGACGATGCGCCAGGCTTCCTCGACATAGTCCTCGCGCGCAAACAGCGTCGCGTCGCCGCGCAGGGCGTCGCCGAGCACGCGCTCGTAGGCGTCCATCTCGCCGGCGGCGGGGTGGCGGCTTGCGAGCATCTCGGTCGGCAGGCTGATGCTCTCGTCGCGCGGCGAGATCACGTTCATGCCGATCGCCAGCATCACCTCCGGGCTGACGCGCATGCGCACGTGGTTGGCCGCGGGGCTGCCCGTCGAATACACCGACGGCGTCGGCTTCAGGCGCACCATCAGCTCGGTGCAGGTGACGGGCAGGCTCTTGCCGGCGCGGATGTAGAACGGCACGCCCTGCCAGCGCCACGAGTCGATGTAGAGGCGCAGCGCGGCAAACGTCTCGGTCTTCGAGCCGGCCTTGACGCCAGGCTCGGCCAGGTAGCCGTCGAACTGGCCGCGCACCAGATCCTCGGGCGCGAGCGTGCGCATCGCGCGCAGGACCTTGATCTTCTCGTCGCGGATCGATTCGCTGTCGGTGCGCACCGGTGGCTCCATCGCCAGGTTGCACAGCAGCTGGAACAAATGGTTCTGCACCACGTCGCGCACCGTGCCGACGCTGTCGTAGAAGCCGCCGCGCCCCTGCACGCCGAAGTCCTCCGCCATCGTGATCTGCACGCTCTCGACGTGGCTGCGGTTCCAGAACGGCTCGAGGAAGCCGTTGGCAAAGCGAAAGTGCAGCATGTTGTGCACCGGCCCCTTGCCGAGGTAATGGTCGATGCGGTAGATGTGGCGCTCGTCGAAGGTGCGCAGCAGCACGTCGTTCAGTTCGATCGCCGAGGCCTGATCGCGGCCGAAGGGCTTTTCGACGACGACGCGCGCGCCGGCCGTGCAGCCGGCGGTGGTGAGCTGCTCGACGACGCTGGCGAACAGCGTCGGCGGGATCGCCAGGTAGTGCATCGGGCGCTGGGCCGCGCCGAGCTCCTTGCGCAGCGCGGCAAAAGTCGCGGCGTCGCCGTAGTCGCCGTCCACATAGCGCAGCAGGCCCTGCAATTTGGCGAAGGCATCGGGGTCGAGCCCGCCGTGCTTCTCGAGGCTGTCGCGCGCGCGTGCGCGCAGTTGCTCGATGCCCCAGCCGGCCTTGGCGACGCCGATCACCGGCACGTCGAGCGTGCCGCGCTTGATCATCGCCTGCAGCGACGGGAAGATCTTCTTGTACGCAAGGTCGCCGGTGGCGCCGAAGAAGACGAGCGCGTCGGCGGCGGACGGTGGGGGTCGGCTCATGCTGCGGTGCCCGGGTTCATTTCTCGGCAGGCTTTTCGTGATGCCCGCCGAAGCCGTAGCGCATCGCCGAGAGCAGCTTGTCCTGGAACTCGGCCTCGCCGCGCGAGGCGAAGCGCGCGTAGAGCGCAGTCGTCAGCACCGGTGCCGGCACCGCCTCGTCGATCGCCGCCTTGATCGTCCAACGGCCTTCACCGGAATCTGACACGCGACCGCCGAACCTGGCGAGCGCCGGGTCCTCGATCAAGGCCGACGCCGTCAGGTCGAGCAGCCATGAAGAGATCACGCTGCCGCGGCGCCAGACCTCGGCGACATCGGGCAGGTCGAGGTCGTACTGGTAGTGCTCGGGATCGCGCAGCGGTGTCGTCTCCGCGTCGGTCTCCTGCCGGCGCTTGCCGACGTCGGCCGACTTCAGGATCGCCAGGCCTTCGGCGTACGCGGCCATGATGCCGTACTCGATGCCGTTGTGGACCATCTTCACGAAGTGGCCGGCGCCGCTTGCGCCGCAATGCAGGTAGCCCTCTTCCGAGGTGCCGCCCGCTTTCTCGCGCCCCGGCGTGCGGTCGATGCTGCCGATGCCGGGGGCGAGCGCCTTGAAGATCGGATCGAGCCGCTGCACGGTGGCCTTCGGCCCGCCGATCATCATGCAGTAGCCGCGCTCCAGGCCCCACACGCCGCCGCTGGTGCCGACGTCCACATAGTCGATCTTGCCGGCCGTCAGTTCCTTCGAGCGCCGGATGTCGTCGACGTAGTACGAGTTGCCGCCGTCGATCAGCGTGTCGCCGGCTTCCAGGTGCGGCAGGATGTCGGCGATCGTCTTGTCCACCACCGCGGCCGGCACCATCAGCCACACCGCGCGCGGTTTGGCAAGCTTGGCGACGAGATCGGCGAGCGACGAGGCGCCTGTCGCGCCCTCCTTGGCGAGCCCGGCCACGGCGTCCGCCGACATGTCGAACACGGTGCACTGGTGGCCGTTCTTCATCAGGCGGCGAACCATGTTCGCGCCCATGCGGCCGAGGCCGATCATTCCGAGTTGCATGTGGGTTCTCCTTGTTGGATCGGGGAGTCGGGATCGCGCCGCTGGCGGGCCGTTCACTGCCCCTTGAGTTTTCGGTAACGCCGTATCAGCGCATTGGTCGAGCTGTCGTGGGCCGGCGCCGGCGCGTCCGCGGCGAGTTCCGGAATGATGCGCTGGGCGAGCACCTTGCCGAGTTCGACGCCCCATTGGTCGAACGAATCGATCTGCCAGATCGCGCCCTGCGTGAACACGCTGTGTTCATAGAGCGCGACGAGCTTGCCGAGGTTGGCGGGCGTCAGCTTGTCGAGCAGCAAGGTGTTCGACGGCCGGTTGCCCTCGAAGCAGCGGTGTGGCACCAGCCAGTCGGGCGAGCCTTCGGCCTTCACCTCCTCGGCCGTCTTGCCGAAGGCGAGCGCCTCGCCCTGCGCGAAGACGTTGGCCATCAGCAGGTCGTGGTGAACGCCGAGCGGGTTCAGGCTCTGGCCGAAGCCGATGAAGTCGCACGGGATCAGCCGCGTGCCCTGGTGGATCAGCTGGTAGAACGAATGCTGGCCGTTGGTGCCCGGCTCGCCCCAGTAGACCGGGCCCGTGTCGCAGCCGACCGGCGCGCCGTCGAGCCGCACGTGCTTGCCGTTGCTCTCCATCGTGAGCTGCTGCAGGTAGGCCGGGAAGCGTTTCAGGTACTGCTCGTAGGGCAGCACGGCGACGGTGCCGGCGCCGAGAAAGTTGTTGTTCCAGAGCGCGATCAGGCCCATCAGCACCGGCAGGTTGCGCTCGAAGGGCGCGCTGCGGAAGTGCTCGTCCATCGCGTGAAAGCCGCCGAGCATCGCGCGGAAGTGCTCCGGCCCGACGGCCAGCATCGTCGACAGGCCGATCGCCGAATCCATCGAGTAGCGGCCGCCGACCCAGTCCCAGAAGCCGAACATGTTGTCGGTCGAGATGCCGAAGGTCGTCACCTCGGCGGCGTTCGTCGACACCGCGACGAAGTGCTTCGCGACCGCGCTCGCGTCGCCGCCGAGGCCGGCCAGCGCCCAGGCACGCGCCGCGTGCGCGTTGGTCATGGTCTCGAGCGTCGTGAAGGTCTTGGACGCGACGATGAACAGCGTCTCGTCGGCCGCCAGGTCGTGCGTGGCCTCGGCGAAATCGGTGCCGTCGACGTTGGACACGAAGCGGAACACCATGTCGCGCGCGCTGTAGTGGCGCAGCGCCTCGTAGGCCATCACCGGGCCGAGGTCGGAGCCGCCGATGCCGATGTTGACGACGTTTCGGATGCGCTTGCCT
>JAMLIM010000056.1 GCA_023954175.1 Rhizobacter sp. | reverse complement strand
GAACACGCCGCGCGTCTTCACGTTCGTCAGCACGCGGTTCAGCGAGCCGACGTCGCGCGCCAGATCGCGCATGTCGCCCAGCCCCTTGTGCACCTGCTCCAGGCGCTCCGCGACCTGCTGGAAGCTTGCCGTCAGGCGGGTCTCGAGCGTCGCCTGCAGCTTCTCGTCGACCGTCGAGCGCATCTGCTCGAGCTTCTTCTCGTTGTCGGTCTGCAGTGCGGTGAGGCGCTGCTCGACCGTATTGCGGACCTCGAGCAGGCGCCGCTCGTTGGCCTCCGACAGCGCACGCAGCTGCTCACCGGTCGCATCGCCGAAACGCTTGAGCGCAGCGTCCTGCGCGTCGCGCGAGGCCTGCGCCTGCGCCGCTTGCGCGCTCGCAGCATGTTGCAGCGCCGAGCTCACCGCCTGCTGCATCGTCGCCAGCTGCACGCGAAAGGCGTCGATCTGCTCGTTCTGCGTGCGCGCCACATCGCCCGACTGCGCGAGCAGCGTCTGCTGGAACGCGGCCAGCGTCTGACCGATCTCCTGGCGCGTGCCGCTGCCGCTGCGCGCCACCTCGTCGCGCAGCTCGCGCTCGAGGCGCTCGGCGTCGGCGCGCAAAGACTGCTGCAGGGCCTCCAGCGCACGCCGCATCGGCGCCCCATCGTTGCGCCTCACGAGCAGCCACACGACGAGACACAGCGTGACGGCGGCGAGCGCGATGGAGAGCCATTCGATCATGGCGCCGATTGTCGCAGCGCCGCGGCCCGCACGAGGGCAAGCGCCGGTCGGAGCGGGTCAGACTAGGCTTTGCAGACGACGCTCATCTGCGCCTGGGGGCGTGCGACGTCGTAGCTGATGAACCACGCGAACTCGTTCGCCGACACCGACTCGGCATTGACGCCGGCGAGCTGGCCGCTGGACTGCCATTGACGCAGCACGGCATGTCCTTGCGGGCACAGGCGGTTCGCCTCGGCCGACAGCGCACCCAAATCCGTTCCGCGCAGGTCGTAGGCGTCTTGCCCGCTGTCGGTTGCGAGCGCGCGCACCTGCGTGCCGGCGCAGCCGCCGAGCAGCAGCAACGCGAACAAGCCCGGCACCGCGCGTGAATTCCGTCTCCGCTTCGCGCTCACGTTCACCCTTTCGCTGACGGCCCACGCGCTTCGATCGGCGATGCGGGGGCCGGCAACGAATTTTCTCGAAGCGCCCACCGCGCGGCGTTGCGAAATGCGGCGCAAAGACGCGCCAGTTCGTGCCGTCGGCGCACCGGCGGATCGAGCCGCGCAACGTGCGACCGCGCCGCGCCCGATCAACGCCCGGCGAGGACGCCTGGATTGACCGGCGTCGGCGGCCGCCCTGCGTGCGGCCCGCAGCCGAGCGCGGCGATCAGGTTGTCGGCCGCGAGATTCGCCATTGCCAGTCGGGTGGCGACGGTGGCGCTCGCGATGTGGGGCGTCAGCACGACATTCGGCAGCGTCAGCAGCGCGGGGTGAACGCGCGGCTCGCCCTCGAACACGTCGAGCCCGGCGGCGGCGATCTGCCCGCTGCGCAGCGCAGCGGCAAGCGCCGCGTCATCGACGATGCCGCCACGCGCGATGTTGGTGAGCGTCGCGCGCGGCTTCATCAGCGCCAGTTCCGGCGCACCCACCGCGTGGTGCGAAGCGGCCGAATACGGCAGCACGAGCACGAGGTGGTCGGACTCGCGCAGCAGCGTGGGCTTGTCGACGTAGCGCGCACCGAGATCGGCCTCGATCGCCGCATCCAGCCGTGAGCGGTTGTGATAGATCACCTTCATGCCGAAGCCGTGCGCCCCGCGGCGCGCGATCGCCTGGCCGATGCGGCCCATGCCGAGGACCCCGAGCGTCGCGCCGTGCACATCGCTGCCGGTGAGCATGTCGTAGGACCACTTCGTCCACGCACCGCTGCGCAGGAAGCGTTCGCCTTCGGCCATGCGGCGTGCAGTGGCCATCATCAGCGCGAAGCCGAAGTCGGCCGTCGTCTCGGTCAGCACGTCGGGCGTGTTGGTGACGACGATGCCGCGCGCGGTGCAGGCGTCGACGTCGACGTTGTTGTAGCCGACCGCCATGTTGCACACCGCGCGCAGCTGCGGGCAGGCGTCGAGCAACGCGACGTCGATGCGCTCGCCGGTCGCGAAGATGCCCTGCTTGCCTTGCAGGCGGCGCCTGAGCTCGGCCGCGTCCCACGGTTCGTCAGATGCGTTGGCCTCGACATCGAAGTGCCCACGCAGGCGATCGAGGACGGAAGGAAACACCGCACGGGCAACAAGAACAGAAGACTTCATTCGATGAACCTCGCGAATTCGGAAACAGGTGCGCGCTCGGTGACGAGCGCATTGACGGGCGCCGACGGATCGGCGTGCCCGAGCGACATGCCGCACACCAGCATTTCGCTCGCCGGTGCGCCGACATGATCCGTGATGATGCGGTGGAACTGCAGGAAGGCGACCTGCGGACAGGTGTGCAGGCCGCGCGCGCGCGCCGCGACCATCACGTTCTGCACGAACATGCCGTAGTCGAGCCAGCTGCCCTGGCACATGATGCGATCGATCGTGAACATCAACCCGACCGGCGCATCGAAGAACACGTAGTTGCGGCCGAACTGCGCGTGCATCTTCGCCTTGTCGCCCTTGGCGATGCCGAGCAGCCCGTACATGTCCCAGCCGATCTTGCGCCTGCGCTCGATGTAGGGCGAAACCCATTCGGTCGGGTAGTAGACGTACTCCTCGCTGTGCTGCGCGAGCGCGACGGGATCGTCGAACACGTCGAGGATCTTGCGCGACAACGCGGCCTTCGCCTCCCCCGTCAGCACGTAGACCTTCCACGGCTGGACGTTGGTGCCCGACGGCGCGCGCGATGCAACCGCGAGGATGTCTTCAACCGTCTGACGGGGCACCGGCGTCGGCAGGAAGGCACGCGTCGCACGGCGCGAGGTGATGGCGGCGTCGACCGCGGCAATCGATTCGGGGGAAGGCGTCACAGGAGCTCCTCGAGGTAGCGGGCAGGCGTCGCGCCGGGACCGTCGTGTCGTGCGGGCGGCCGCCTCAAACCGCCCCATTGTTCCACTCCTGCCAACTCGCCAAGGCTTCGCGCAGGGTGCCGAGCTGAACGGCGATCGTGTCATCCAGGTTGCGACCATAGCCGCCCGCCATCGCGAGCGCGAGCGGAATGCGGCGATCCCGGGCGGCAGTGAACACCCGGCGGTCACGCTCGGCCAGCCCGGCGGTGCTGAGTTTCAGGCGGCCGAGACGGTCGCCCTCGTGCGGGTCGGCGCCGGCCAGATAGATGATCAGACCCGGCGGCGCTTCGGCGCAGCGCGCCCAGAGTTCGTCAAGCGCAGCGTCCAAGGCGTCGAGATAGTCGGCATCGCCGCAACCATCCGGCAGCGCGACGTCCAGATCGCTCGCCTCCTTGCGAAACGGGAAGTTGCGCTCGCCATGGAGCGACAACGTGAACACCGTCGGGTCACCGCGAAAGATCGCCGCGCTGCCGTTGCCCTGGTGCACGTCGAGGTCAATCAATGCGACCGGCAGTGGATCGCGCCGGTTGCGCCGCCATTCGGCCTGCATCAGACGCGCGGCGACGGCCGCGTCGTTGAACACGCAGTAGCCGCTCCCGCGGTCGGCGCTCGCATGGTGCGTGCCCCCGGCCAGATTCGCGGCCACGCCTTGCGCAAGCGCGGTGCGCGCCGCGGCAATCGTCGCGCCGACCGAACGCCGCGAGCGCTCCACCATCTGCGGCGACCACGGAAAGCCGATCTCGCGCTGCTGCGCGGCATCGAGCCGACCCTCGATCACGCGGCGCACATAGTCCGACGCATGCGCGAGCGCGAGTTGGCCATCGCTCGCCGCGGGCGCCTCGTGCACGCGGATCGCCGGCAGTTGCGCCTCGACGCGTTCGCGCAGCAGCCGGTACTTCGAGATCGGAAAACGGTGGCCCGCCGGCAGTGGCAGGTTCGAGCGGTCGGAGGTGAATGCGCGCACGTGCTGTGTTCGAGTGTCGGGGCCCGTATCGTCCCAGCCGGAGCGCGCCATTAGAACCCGACGTCTAGATTGCGGCAGTGCAGCAAAAACCACTTGCCTTATCACATCGGAGGGGTATACTTTGATTCATGGTGCAGTGCAGCAATTTCCACTGCGACCGGTTTCAACCTCAACCCACTGGAGATCTACCATGCTGACCGCTGAACAAATGCTCGCCGCCCACAAGGCCAACGTCGAAACCCTCTTCGGCCTGACCAACAAGGCCTTCGAAGGCGTCGAAAAGCTCGTCGAACTGAACCTGCAAGTCGCCAAGGCCTCGCTCGGCGAAGCCGCCGAAGGCGTCAAGGCCGCGCTGTCGGTCAAGGATGCGCAGGAACTGATGACGCTGCAAGCCGGCCTGTTGCAGCCCGCCGCCGAGAAGGCAGCCGCCTACAGCCGCCACCTGTACGACATCGCCGCGACGACCAACGCCGACATCGGCAAGATGGTCGAGGCGCAGACCGCCGACGCGCAAGCCAAGTACATGTCGGCCGTCGACGCCGCCGCGAAGAACGCGCCGGCCGGTTCGGAGAACGCCGTGGCGCTCGTGCGCTCGGCCGTCGCCGCCGCCAACAACGCCTTCGAAAGCGTGCAGAAGGCTGCCAAGCAGGCCGCGAATGTCGCCGAATCCAACTTCCAGGCGATGGCCGCCACCGCCGAGAAGGCGACCGCTACCGCGACGAAGTCGCGCCGCGCGGCCTGAATTCAGGCTGTCGACGTTGCGCCGCAACAAAAAAGTTGGGGCGGACGTTGAACTTTTGAAACGAGACTGAACTCTGATGAAGTCTGCGGTCGCGAGATCGCAGACCTCTTGAACGTGAGTCTCCTCGGTGCCTCCCGAAGCATTGGCTTCAAGGTACCTTCGGCCCGGTGCCCCCACCGGGCCGTTTCTTTTGCGCGCTTGCTTTCGTGGGTGCGCCTGCCATGGCGCGCGCTGAGGCCGATCGGACTCAGCGGTAGGCGCGCAGGTAGTTCCATTCGAAGAAGCGCTTCGCCCAGTGAAAGACGCGCGAGTCCGGCAGCAGCAGATTGCGCTGCGCAGAGCGGTAGACGAGCGAGCCGCGATCATTCGCATCGACGATGCAGATCAGCTCGACCTTGAAGGTCGCGTTGCCCGGGCCGCCGTTGACGTCGGCGAGCAGATTGGCCGCCGCGGCGGCCGCCTGCAGGTCGGCCATGTGCGCCTGCTTGGGCATCCAGTCCGGGCCCGGGAAGCTGCCCGAATCACCGACCACGAAGACGCGCTCCGCGCCGAGGACGCGACAGTGCGCGTCCGCCTGCAGCAAGCCGCCGGGCGAGCGCGCGAGCGCAGTCTGATCGAACCACGCGTTTCCGGTCATGCCGGGCATGAAGAGGATCAGGTCGGCCTTGAATTCCCCGCCTTCGGTGACGACCTTGTCGGCCTCGAAGCGCGACATCTTGTGCCCGAGATGGGTGCGAACGCCACGCTGCTTCATCTGCGCCAGAAGGTGCTCGACCGCCTTCGGGCCGAGCCGCTTGCCCGGCTCCGCTGCGGGGCTGAAGAAGACGAGTTCGAACGCCTCCCGCCGCCCCTCTCGCCGCAACTGGCGGTCGATGCCGAACAGGAACTCGAACATCGGCCCGCCGCGCATGGCCTGCGGCTCCTTCGGGTTGCCGGCAAACCCGATCGCGATCGTCCCGCCCTGCATTGCGCGCAGCCGGTCGCGGATGCGCTCGGCGGCATCGATGCCCTCGCAGGGCGTGATGGCATGCTCGATGCCCGGCAGCTTCTTGATGAATCGACCACCGGACGCGATGACGAGGGCGTCGTTCTTCACCTCCCCCGCGCTCGTCATCACGGTGCGCGCATCGGCCGACAGGCCGGTGACTTCGGCGGCGTGGAAGCGTACATCGTGACGCTCGAGGAAGCCTCCGAGCGGCACGATGAGCTGCTCGCGCGTGCGCAGGCCGCTCGGTATCCAGATGATGCCCGGCAGGTAGTGCAGTTCGGCACGCGGCGCGATGAGCGTGATGCGCGCCGACTTGTCGCGCTTGCGCAGCTCGCGGATCGTCGACAGGCCGCCGAAGCCGGCGCCAATGATGGTGATATCGGTAGCTTGGTTCATCGTGTTTGCCAGCAGCAGACGCGGCCTGGCACTACAGCCATTGTGCGATCTGTTCCACGTCTTCCGGGAACAGCTGGCCCGCCTCCGCCATCACGACGCGGCCATCGCGGCCCCGCACCACGGTGACTGGCAGTCCCTTGGGCTTCGGCAGCACGCGCCCGATCTCCGGCGTGAAGAGCGCGGCGGGGAAGGTGTAGCGATGCTGGTTCAGGTAGTTCGTCGCATCTTCAGCGCGCCGATCGATCGACAGCGCGAGCATCTGCAGTCCGCGGCCGCGCTGAACCTGCCACAGGGCCTGCATGTGCGGGCTCTGCAGCGCGCAGAACGGGCACCAGCTTGCCCACCAATAGATCACGAGCAATTTGCCTTGCGCGTGTGCGGGCTCGAAGCGTTGGCCATCGAACAGGGTCACCGACGGCAGCGCGAGCGAACTCCCGACCGCGGGCAAGGCGCCTGCGTCGGCTGCTGCTCGTGTTGCGGTCCATGCACCGCCGATGCCAGGCAGCAGCGCCGCGCCGCGCGCAAGTAGCCATCGTCGGTTCATGCTCGTCCTTCCTGTCGGCTGCCGCAACATGGGGCCGCAACGGCGCCCTGTCGCGATGATACGAAGTCGACGAAGGCCCGAGCCGCGGCGGGGTGGTCAGAGGCAACGCACGAGCTTGACGGCCGCCCCCTTGCGAAGCTTGAAGATCTGCGGCTTGGCGGCACCCTCGAGCCAGATCGACAAGGTCATCGTCTCGCCCTCGACCGTGCCTTCGTAGCGCGCTTTCTCGACTGCCGCGGCACCGTCGGCCCGCTGCGGCCCAGCGCGATACTGCTCGAACGTGCCGGCAGCGGCGAACGTCCCTTTCTCGTTCAGCATCAGCGGGCCGGAGATCGCGCCGCCCGCGCAGTCGAGCTCGACACGGCCTGCGCCCTTCGCATCGACCACGAGTCGCAGCCGGTCGCCGCCCCAGGTGCCTTCGATCGCTCCCTCAGAAGGAACAGCCGACGCCAGGGGAGCAGTCATCAGTAATCCTCCAAGGATCGCGAGCTGAATGCCAAGCTTGAATCTTCTCATCTGCCTCGCTCCTCAAGTTGACATGACGCTCGCCAAAGACAAGGGGCGGGCGGAGGATGCCCCCGCCCGCCCCGCATTGTCAAAGTATCGTCTCGAGTCGCTTAAGCGGCAAGCGAGCGCTCGGAAGCGCGACGGCGCCGGGCAGCGAACCCGCCCATGGCGCCCAGGCCCAGGATCATCATGGCCCAGGTCGACGGCTCCGGAACGGCCGGCACCTGGATCACGCCGATCCACGTACCCCAGCGCGAACCGCCCGTGCCGTTCGGATGGCCGAACTCGGGCAGGTTGTACTCGCGCGCGAACTCACCGATGACCCAGAACTTGCTCGAATCCTCCGGGTCGACCGACACCTGGCTGTAGTCACCCCAGCGTTGGCGACCGGCTGCCGCTTGGCCATAGAGGCTGCCGTTGTGATAGTCATCGGTCAGGCTTTCCTTCAGCAGCAACTCGCCGCTGAGTGCCACCAGGTTTCCGCTCGCGTCCGTGTTGAAGGACTGCGCCATGAAGCTGATCTTGCCGGTTGTCGGATCGAGGCCGGAGCGGTTGTAGCCGATCACGACCTGCCCGTCCTCGTTCACCGCGATCGAGCCCTGGTAGTAGTCGTAGCCCGCCGCACCGATGTCACCCTGCGAAAGAATAGCGAAGCTGTCGGCGTCGAGCACGGTATAGCGCACGCGGGCCTCATCATCCGGGTCGAGGCCCGAATTCACCGTCTGCACCATGTAGATCTTGCCGTTGGCCTCGTACGCGCTGCTGCTGATCCGCTCGTCGAGGGTGTCAATCACGCGCCGATTCGCAACGATACTGGCCGGTTGTCGTCCCGGACCGGGACTCGTATAGGCTGCCTGTCCGAGATAGGTGACGCCCGAGGTCGTCGAGCCGGTGGCGTCCGTCGTGCTCAGGCCGTTGACCTTGTAGCCCATGCTGTCGTAGTTGAAGAGCGACGCTGCAACGACCTTGCCGGTGCTGCCCGCCGAGCGGCTGTTCACCCCCTGAATCGCAAATCCTCGATCCTCGTCACCCGGGAGGCCGTTGTACGGGGTGACGAACTGCTTCATGTTCGCGACCGTTGGTCCGCCGGCATTGAAGACGCTGGCGATCGGAATGACGTTGAGCGTCGTCCCCTTGAAGCTCGGTGCGAAGTCGTTCGTGCCGATGTACACCGCGTTCTTGTCGAGTGCAAGCGTCGGATAGTCCGCCGTGCCGCCGGCATACCCGGTGAATTTCACCGACTTCCAGGACCCGAGCGCGTTGTCGGAGTCCGACACGGCGATCTGCAGATCACTGGTGCTGGCGCCGAAGGAAACGGCCACCCAGCGGCTGGCGTCGGCGTTGTACATGATGCGCGAGTCACCATTCGCACCCGTCTGCCCGGCGTTGGCCCAGAACTGCACGTCCGACATCAACGCCGTGCGATTGCCCGTCGCCTTGTCGAACACGGCGTAGGCGCCATTGCTCGTCGACATGTATTGCGTGCGGCCGACCGCACCCATCGTGTCGGGCGGAATGAAGTTGCGGCCAAACGACGCGCCGTCGTACTGGCTGATCCCCTCGAAGCCCATGATGTAAGGACCGGTGCCAAACACCGGCGGCGACTTGCCGTTCGTGTCATAGGACAGGTCACCGTCGATGGTGATCATCTTTGGCTTCTTGAACTCCCAGTACGGCTTCATCGTCGCCGCCTGGAGGCTCGCCGAAGCGAACAACATCGCGAGTGCGCCCGCTATCGCACCCGCTTTCAGCAGGCGCTCGGGCCTGGATTCAGTCTGGTACTTCATGAAAACTCCTCAGTGTGAACTGCCGAGCCCGTGCACCCCACGGACGACTACATCTCTCTACGCAACAGGTGCGCGCCCCATCCCGAACGGCCGCGAACAACGCACATGTCGCAACTCGGACACTACGCTTTGCGCATTCCTTCACAACACCGCAACTAGGGGGAGTGTGAACCCTAGTAGCGAAGACATCCAGATCGGAGCAGGCGCGTCAGGAAATCACTCCCCTCCCATCGGTACACTCGCAATCTGCAACCCAAAGTCGAGCAACCCGCCATGCCCACGACCATCCAGCACGCCGATTTTGTCGACAGCATTGCTGCCGCCCTGCAGTACATCAGCTACTACCATCCCGCCGACTACATCGCCCATCTGGCGCGGGCCTACGAGGGTGAGCAGAGCCCGGCGGCGAAGGACGCGATCGCGCAGATCCTGACGAATTCGAGGATGAGTGCAGAGGGGCGGCGCCCGATCTGCCAGGACACCGGCATCGTCAACGTCTTCCTGAAGATCGGCATGGACGTGCGCTTCGCGGGCTTCCCCGGGAGCGTCGTCGACGCCGTCAACGACGGTGTGCGCAAGGGCTACCTGGACCCGGACAACACGTTGCGCGCCAGCGTCGTCGGCGACCCGCAGTTCGAGCGCAAGAACACGCGCGACAACACGCCGGCGGTCGTCCACACGGAGCTCATCCCCGGCAACACGGTCGACGTGCAGGTGGCCGCCAAGGGCGGCGGCAGCGAGAACAAGAGCAAGTTCGTGATGTTGAACCCGAGCGACAGCCTCGTCGACTGGGTCATGAAGACGGTGCCGACGATGGGCGCGGGCTGGTGCCCGCCGGGCATGCTCGGCATCGGCATCGGCGGCACGGCCGAGAAGGCGATGCTGATGGCCAAGGAATCGCTGATGGAGCCGATCGACATGTTCGACCTGAAGGCCCGCGGCCCGCGCAACAAGACCGAGGAACTGCGTATCGAGTTGTGCGACAAGATCAACGCGCTCGGCATCGGTGCGCAGGGCCTGGGCGGCCTGACGACCGTGCTCGACGTCAAGATCGCGATGTACCCGACGCACGCGGCCAGCAAGCCGGTGGCGATGATCCCGAACTGCGCCGCCACCCGTCACGCGCATTTCGTGCTCGACGGCTCGGGCCCGGCCTACATCGATCCGCCGAGCCTCGACAGCTGGCCCGACGTCCACTGGGCGCCCGACTACAAGCGCTCGAAAGCGGTCGACCTGAACACCTTGACGCGCGAGCAGGTGGCGAGTTGGCAGCCCGGCGACACGCTGCTGCTCTCGGGCAGGATGCTGACTGGCCGCGACGCCGCGCACAAGCGCATCCAAGACATGCTCGCCAAGGGCGAGGCCCTGCCGGTCGACTTCACCAACCGCGTCATCTACTACGTCGGCCCGGTCGATCCGGTACGTGACGAGGTGGTCGGCCCCGCCGGCCCGACGACGGCGACGCGCATGGACAAGTTCACCGAGATGATGCTCAGCCAGACCGGCCTCATCGGCATGATTGGCAAGGCCGAGCGCGGCCCGGCCGGCATCGAGGCGATCCGCAAGCACAAGAGCGCCTACCTGATGGCCGTCGGTGGCGCCGCCTATCTCGTCTCGAAGGCGATCAAGTCGGCGAAGGTCGTCGGCTTTGCCGATCTCGGCATGGAGGCGATCTACGAGTTCGACGTCAAGGACATGCCCGTCACCGTCGCCGTCGACTCGCACGGCACCAGCGTGCACGAGACCGGGCCGAAGGCCTGGCAGGCCAGGATCGGCAAGATCCCCGTCAAAGTCGCCTGAGCGCGACGGGGCGCGCGGGTTCCCGGCGCCCGTCGCCGGGCCGATCCCGAGCGCCGGCGTCGCCGACAATTCCTGGCATGGCGCAACATTTCGAAGTCCACCCCGACAACCCGCAGGCGCGACTGCTGAAGCAGGCGGCGCAGATCCTGCAGGCGGGCGGCGTTGCCGCGATCCCGACCGACTCGAGCTACGCGCTCGTCTGCCGACTTGACGACAAGGACGCGGCGGCACGCCTGCGCGCCATTCGCGAAGTCGATGCCAAGCATCACCTGACGCTGCTGTGCCGCGACCTGAGCGAGCTTTCGAGCTACGCGCGCGTCGACAACAAGCAGTACCGGATGTTGAAGCTCGGCACGCCCGGCCCCTTCACGTTCATCCTCGAGGCGACCAAGGAGGTGCCGCGCCGCCTTTCGCATCCGTCGCGGCGCACCATCGGCCTGCGCGTCCCGGACCACCGCGTCACCCAGGCACTGCTCGAGGCCATGGGCCAGCCGCTGCTCGCGACGACGCTGATCGCACCCGGCGAGACCGAGCCCCTGAACGACGCCGCCGAAATCCTCGAGCGCCTGCACAAGCAGGTGCAGGCGGTGGTCGACGCGGGCGCGTGCCCGATGCACCCGAGCACGGTGCTCGACCTGACCGGCGAGGAGCCGCTGCTGGTGCGCCGCGGACGCGGCGACCCGTCACTCCTCGGGCTCAGCGTGGATTGACGCTGGCGGAGCGCACCGAAGTCGACTGGCGCGGCCCGTAGCTGATTCGCGCTCGGGGCGTGCCCAGCGCGCGGGCGCGGCGCAGGCTCAGGAAGCGCCGAGCGCGTCGGCGATGCGGCGCGGGTTGAAGCCGACCTGCGGCTTGCCGCGCACGAACATGAGGGGCGTTCCCGGCGCCATGTGGGCGGTGAAGCGTGCCGCACAGGCGGCGTCGCGCTCGATGCTGCATTCGGTGAACGGCACGTCGTGCGCATTGAGCCAGGCGCGTGCCTTGTGGCAAAAGACGCAGGTGTCCGAGGCGATCATCTCGATGTCGCCCGGCGCCGCAAGCGCCGCCACCTGTTCCCCGACGCGATCGGCCGACCATGCGCGCCAGGCTTCGCTCGCCGCGCCGACGACGAGCACGATCGCGACCAGCGACAGGGCGGAGCGCAGGCGCGAGGTCATGCCAACATGCCGGCCGTCATTCGGCCCAGAGTGCGGCGGTGACGACGACCTCGATCTTCCACTCGGGCCGCGCGAGCGCCGCCTGCACCGTGGCCCGCGGCGGCGCATCGCCGGGCGCGACCCAGTCGTCCCAGATCTCGTTCATGCCATCGAAGTCGGCCAGATCGGCGAGGAATACCTGCGCCCGCAGGATGTGCGCCTTGTCGGTGCCCGCTTCCTGCAACAGGCGGTCGACCATCTCCAGCACCTGCCGTGTCTGGCCGCGAATGCCGACCGTCGCGTCGCTCGGCACCTGGCCCGCCAGATACACGGTACCGCGGTGGATTGCCATCTCGCTGATCCGATCCCCGACGTGAAAACGCCGAATGCCCTCGCTCATGCCTTTTCTCCCCTGTGCGATTTGCCATGCCCGCCATGCGGGCCCTTGTGGGCATGGCCGTGACCCTCTGCCGTGCGCCGCCCATGCCCGCGTGCGGCATCAACCGGCGCTGCCTTTTGCCCCATCTTGCTCTCCGTTCCGGCGAGCAGCTTGCCGATGTTGGTGCGATGGCGCCAGACCAGCAGCAAGCTCATCACGATGAGCGCCAGCACCAGCGGCCCGCCGTTCCAGATCAGCATCTGATAGAACGGCGCGAACACCGCCGCGACGAGCGCCGCGAGCGATGAATAGCGGAAGAAGAAGGCGATGATCAGCCAGGTCGCGAGCGTCGCCGCACCCAGCCAGGGGTTGAGCGCAAACAGCACGCCGACCGCGGTCGCGACGCCCTTGCCGCCCTGGAAGCGGAAGAACACCGGCCACAGATGGCCGACGAAGGCGGCGAGGCCGACGAGAGCCTGCGTGCCCTCCCCCAATCCGAAACCGGGCCCGTAGATCACGACCGCGAGCACCGGCAGATAGCCCTTGAGGGCGTCGAGCACGAGCGTCGCCGCGGCGGCGGACTTGTTGCCCGAGCGCAGCACGTTGGTCGCCCCCGGATTGTGCGAGCCGTAGCTGCGCGGATCGGCCAGCCCCATCACGCGGCTCACGATGACCGCGAACGAGAGCGAACCGATCAGGTAGGCCAGCCCCGCGGCGAGCGCGGGAAGAAAGGGCAGCAACATGTCCATGGGGCTATTCTGCACTTGCGCAGCGTACCGCCCGCGCACCGAGCAGGCGCACCAGCGCCTCCGGCGCGATGCCGACGAGAAAGCCACGCCGCCCGCCATTGATGCAGATGCGCGGCAGCGCGAGCACGCCGGCTTCTACGAACACCGGCATCGCCTTGCGCAACCCGAAGGGCGAGGTGCCGCCGATCAGGTAGCCGCTGTGGCGTTGTGCGACCTCGGGGCGACACGGCTCGACCTTCTTGCAGCCGATCTCGCGCGCCAGGTTCTTCAGGCTCACGCTGCGATCGCCGTGCATCAGCACGACAAGCGGCGCCGCCCGCTCGTCCTGCATCACGAGCGTCTTCACGACCTCGTGCTCCGGCACGCCGAGCTGGCGCGCCGACTCCGCCGTGCCGCCGTGCTCGACGTAGTCATACGGGTGCTCGCTGAAAACGACGCCGTGGCGGCGCAGGAACTGCGTCGCCGGCGTCTCGGTGACGTGCGCGGTCTTGTTCGCCATGCTGTTTACCGTCGATTCGGGGTCGTGCCGGCCCGGTCCTTACTGGGCCGGGTCGCGGATTTCCCAGCGCACCTGGTCGATCGCCGCGAGCAGTTCGGGGGCGAGCGTCGTGCCCCACGCGTCGATGTCCTCGTCGAGCTGGGCGCGCGTCGTCACGCCGATGATCGTGCTCGCCGTCTGCCACTTCGTGTAACACCAGGCAAGCGCCATGCGGGTCGGCGTCAGGCCGTGCTCGCGCGCGAGCGCGTTGTAGCGGCGCGCGGCGGCGAGCGACTCGGGTCGGCCCCAGCGCTGCGCCTTCATGCTGGCGAACAGACTCATGCGGCCCGGCCGGGCGGGGTCGTCGAACCCGTGCGTGTCGTACTTGCCGGTGAGCAGGCCAAAGCCGAGCGGCGAATAGGCGAGCAGGGAAACGCCGTGGTGGTACATCGCCTCGTCCAGGCCGTTTTCGAGCGTGCGGCTGATCAGGCAGTAGGGGTTCTGCACCGTCGCCACGCGCGGGAGGCCGAAGGCCTGCGCCGCGTGCACGAACTCACCCAGGCCGTAGGCGGTCTCGTTCGAGAGGCCGATGTGGCGCACCTTGCCGGCCTTGACGAGTGTCGCGAGCGCCTCGAGCTGCTCCTGCACCGAGCTGAATTGCGCCTCTTGCCTCGGGTCGAAATAGATCTGGCCGAACATCGGCACGTTGCGGTTCGGCCAGTGGATCTGATAGAGGTCGATGACGTCGGTCTGCAGCCGGCGCAGGCTGTCATCGCAGGCCTGCACGATGTCGGCGGCGCGCAGATCGCGGCTGCCGCCGCGAATCCACGGCATGTTGCGCGACGGGCCGGATACCTTGGTCGCGAGGACGATCCTTTCGCGCATGCCGGGGCGGGCGGCGAGCCAGCGGCCGATCAGCGTCTCGGTCACGCCGAAGGTCTCGGCGCGTGCCGGCACGGCGTACATCTCCGCCGTGTCGATGAAGTTGATGCCGCGCGCAACGGCGTGGTCCAGGATCGCGTGCGTCGTGGCTTCGTCGACCTGCCCGCCAAACGTCATCGTGCCGAGGCAGATGGGCGTGACGCGCAGGTCGGTCTTGCCGAGGGTGATCGGGTTCATGGCACGAGTGTGCCTCAGCGTCGATCGGCGAGTTGGCGACAATGCGGCAAGGGTCCACACCTCACACTGCCTTGCTTCGCCCGCCGCCACGCCATCCCGCCGCTTCGGTGCTTGTCATCGCCGCCGCCCTCGCCTTGCACGCCGCCGTCGCGTGGCTGCTCGGTCAGCGCGCGCATGTCGCGCCACCCGGTGCGGCGCCGGTTGCAGCGCGCATTTCCTTGCGCTGGCTGCCGCCGCAAACGCTGGTGCCGCCGGCCGCGGAGGCCGCGACGGTGCCGCCCGCGACCGGCGCTGCGACCCCGCCCACGCGCAGCTTGCCCGCCACGCGTGCTGCACGTGAAAAGCGCGCGCCAGCGAGCCCGAGCACGCCCGCCGCCGTCAAGGATGTAGCGCCGGCACCGGCGCAGCCCGACCCGCTGCCGACACCCGACGCGCAAGGGTCGGCGCACGGCGCAACGCAACCGACGACGCAACCGACCGGGCAATCGGCAACGCTCCCGGCAGCGCAGCCGAAGGGCGGATCGTCATTGGCAGACATCCTCAACAGCCCCGGCACGCGTCGTGCGATTCGCGACGCGGCACGCGCGCCATCGCTGGCCGAGCTCGAGGGCACGACGACACCCACGAGCGCCACGCAACGACTCGGCACCGCGATCGCTTCGGGCGCATACGGCGACTGCGAGAAGGGCGAGTTCGCCGGCGGCGGCATGGGTCTGCTGAGCCTGCCGTTCTGGGCCATCGCCCGGCTGCGCGATCACTGCGGCAAGTAGCGACGAGCGCCGTTCGCGTCCGCCCGCGCAGGCCCGGGGACGCGCCTCAGGCGTCGCCCTGCACGCCGGGTGGCTGCGCGGCGCGCGCTTCCTCCTGCAGGCGCAGCACGCGGCGCTGCACCTTGCCGGTCGTCGTCATCGGCAGTGCGGCGATGAACTCGATCTCCTTCGGATACTCGTAGGGTGCGAGCTTGCCGCGCACGTGCTGCTGCAGTTCCTGCACCAGCGCGTCGCTCGCGTCGAAGCCGGCAGCCAGCACGACGTAGGCCTTGACGACCGCACCGCGATGGGGGTCGGGCTTGGGCACGACGGCCACGTTCGCGACCGCCGGGTGCTTGACGAGGCAGTTCTCGATCTCGCCCGGGCCGATGCGATAGCCGGCGGCCTTGAACATGTCGTCGCTGCGGCCCTGGTACCAGAGGTAGCCGTCGGCATCCATCACCGCCATGTCGCCGGTGCGGCACCAGGAGTCATCGGCGTCACCGGTGAACTTCGCGCGCGTCGCGGCGTCGTTCTTCCAGTAGCCGAGGAAGAAGATCGGGTCGGCATCACCGTGCACGTCACGGCGGTGCACTGCGACGTCGCCGGCGACACCGCGCGGGCATTCCCGGTCGTCCTCGTCGAGCACCGCGACGCGATGCCCCGGATAGGGCCGCCCCATGCTGCCCGGCCGCGCCGGCCACGCCGGCTGGCGTGTGCCCTGCGTATCGACGAAAGTGCCGCAATTGCCGACGATGTAGTTGACCTCGGTCTGGCCGAACATCTCGTTGACCGTCACCCCGAGCGCGTCCTGGCAGTAGGCGAACACCGCGTCGCCGACCGCCTCGCCCGCGCTCATGATCGCGCGCAGTTCGAGCGCGTAATGCGCGCGCGGCGCCGGTACGGCCTTCATCATCGCCTTCAGCGCGGTCGGGAACAAGAAGGTGTGCGTCACCCGATGGCGCTGCATCAGCGCGAACGCTCGCAGCGGGTCGAAGCGACCCGTGTAGCCGACGATCGGCCGGCCGAAGTAGAGGGCGGGCAACAAGGCGTCCATCAGGCCGCCGGTCCAGGCCCAGTCGGCGGGTGACCAGAACACCGCATCGCCGTTGGCCGGGAACCAGTTCTGGCTGCAGACGAAGCCCGGCAGGTTGCCGATCAGCGCGCGGTGCGGGATCAGCGCGCCCTTGGGCGGGCCGGTCGTGCCGCTGGTGTAGATCAGCACCGCAGCATCGTCGGCGCGCGTGCGGCGCGCCTCGAACAGCGGCGGTTCGCGCCGCAGCGCGGCAAGCCAATCGACATCGCCCAGCCCCGTCGCCGCGCCGACCGTGATCACCGTCGCCAGCGCCGGGCAGGCAGGGCGCGCTGCGCGCAGACTGACCACCGCGGTCTCGTCGACGAGCGCGACCTTGGCTTCGCTGTCGTTGAGGCGGTACTCGAGCGCTTCGGGGCCGAACAGCATCGACAGCGGCATCGCCACCGCACCGAGCTGGTAGATCGCGATGTGCGCCACCGCGGTCTCGAAGCGCTGCGGCATGACGACCGCGACGCGGTCGCCGGGCCCGACGCCGAGCCGGTGCAGCACGCGCGAGAGCCGGTCGGCGTCGGCCTGCAGCTCGCCGAAGCTGTGCTCGCGCACCTGGCCGTCCTCGCTCTCGGCGATGATCGCCGTCGCCAACGGCCGGTTGCGCGCCCAGCGGGTGCAGCAATGCTCGGCGATGTTGAACGCCGCCGGCACCTGCCAGCGGAAGTTCGCGTGCAGCGATGGGTAGTGATCCGCAGCGGTGTGACGTGACATGTGGCGAGGGTAGCAAGAAAACGGGGCCATGCCTCAAGTCGAATCGCCGCGCGCCGACAACGGATCACACCACGCCCCTTGTCGAGGCGTGGCGACGCCGTACCCGGCCGCTTTGCGAGACGCCCGGGCGAACGCGCGAGCGACCCGCCTCCCACGCCCGAACCCCCACCATGACCCACCTTCAGATCGCCGCCGATGCCGACATGTGGCAGCAGGTGCAGGTCGGCCGCCCGCTGCCCTTCAACATCCGCGATGCCGACCGCACGCTGCTGCTCGCCACGGGCCAGCTCATCACGAGCGAGGCGCAACTCCAGGCGCTCCGCGATCGCGGCGCGCTGACCGACAGCGCCTCCGCGCGCGCCCGGGTGGACGAAGCCCGGCCCGAGCAGCTGCCCGAACTCTGGGCCGAGTGCATGGACGGCGTCGCCGCCGCGCTGCGCGCCTCCGAACAGGCGCACTTTCGCGCCGCGCTCGACGACGCCGCGGAACCCGTGCTGGCGCTGATCGAGCGCGACCCGGATCTCGCGATCTTCCAGGTGCTGCGCCAGAACCCGGACGACAACGTGCGCTACGGCGTCACGCACTCGGTGCACGCTTCGATCACGACGCACCTCGTGGCCCAGCGTCTGCGCTGGTCCCCGGGGCAGACGCTCACCGCCTTCAAGGCCGCGCTGACGATGAACATCGCGATGGTCGAGCTGCAGGGGCGGCTCGCGACGCAGGTGTCTGCGCTGACGCCGCTGCAGCGCGCGACGATCCGCGAGCATCCGATGCGCGGCGTCGAGATGCTGCAGGCCGCCGGCATCGCCGACCGCGACTGGCTCGACGGCGTCGCCCAGCACCACGAGGCGCCCGACGGCAGCGGCTACCCGCTGCGGCTGCGCGACATCGGCGAGATCGCTTCGCTGCTGCGCCGGGTCGACATCTATACCGCCAAGCTCAGCGGGCGCAGCACGCGCGGCGCGCTGGCGGCCAATCAGGCCGGGCGCGAGATCTTCATGCAGGACCCGACCGACCCGATGAACAACGCGCTCGTCAAGGAGTTCGGCATCTACCCGCCGGGCTGCTGCGTGCGGCTCGCCAGCGGCGAAACGGGCATCGTCGTCAAGCGCGGCCCGAGCGCGAACACGCCGATCGTCGCCTCGCTGCGGGACGCGAGCGGGCGCACGCTTGCCGAGCCGGTGCGGCGCGACTCGTCACGACCGGGCTTCCAGGTCGTCGACACGCTGCTCGAACAGGACCTTCACATCCGCATCTCGCCCGAGAAGCTCGTGATGCTGGCCTGCGCCTGAGGCGCACGACCGCGCGGCCCGCATCGCGCCCCGGCGCGCGGCCAAGCTATTCGGCGAAGCCCTGCAGCGTGTCACCCGCGATGCGGCAGATGCGCCATTCCGGCATCACGGTGGCGCCCATGCGCTCATAGAAGCGGATCGCGTTCTCGTTCCAGTCGAGCACGCTCCATTCGAAGCGGCCACAGCCGCGCGCCGCCGCCGTCGTCGCCAGACGCGCCAGCATCGCCTGGCCGACGCCCTTGCCGCGGTGCGCCGGCTGCACGTACAGGTCTTCCAGATAGAGCCCGGGCCTGGCGAGGAAGGTCGAGAAGTTGGTGAAGAAGAGCGCGAACGCGATCGCCTTGCCGTCGGCTTCGGCGACGATCGCCTCGGCCGCCGGCTTCTCGCCGAACAGGTGCGGGCGCAGCTTTTCGGGCGTCGCCTGCACCAGGTGCTCGAGCTTTTCGAATTCGGCCAGCTCGCGGATCATCTGCACGATCGGTGCGACGTCGCGCAGTTCAGCGGCGCGCAGGATGAAGGCGGGTCGCGCTTCGGGTTCAGGTGTTTGCATCGCTCGATTGTGGCAGCCGCGGCAAGCCCCTGCCGCGACCCGGAAAGCACGCGCACAGCACGCGCTGCGCCGCTCGCCTACAGTGGCGGCATGGACAGTCTCGAGCCCTATCTCCCGCGCCGGGCGGCGCGCAGCGAGTTCGCATCCTTGCGCGGCCTGCGCATTCACCTCAACGTCTGGGGCGACGAAACCCTCGTCACGCCGGAGCGCCCTGCCCTGGTGCTGCTCCACGGCTGGATGGATGTCGGCGCATCGTTCCAGTTCGTCGTCGACGCGATGGCGCCGGACCGTTTCGTGATCGCACCCGACTGGCGCGGCTTCGGCCTGAGCGACAGCCCGGCCACCGATTGCTACTGGTTTCCCGACTACCTGGGCGATCTCGACGCCCTGCTCGATGCGCGCCTGCCCGGACAGGCCATCGACCTCGTCGGCCACAGCATGGGCGGCAACATCGCGATGCTCTACGCCGGCGTGCGCCCGGCGCGCGTGCGCCGGCTCGTCAACCTCGAGGGCTTCGGCCTGCCCGATGCGCCGGCGACGCTGGCCCCGGGGCGCTATCTGAAGTGGCTGGACGAGCTGAAGGAACCGCAGAAGTTGCGCAGCTACCCGAGCGTGCAGGCCGTCGCCGCCCGTCTGCGGCGGACGAACCCGTTGCTGCGCCCCGAGCGCGCGGCCTGGCTTGCGCCCCATTGGTCGCGCTGCGAGCGCAATGCCGACACCGGGGCAAGCGAATGGGTGCTGCTGGCCGACCCTGCGCACAAGCTGTCCAACCCCGCGCTCTACCGCAAGGACGAGACGCTCGCCTGCTGGCAGCAGATCAGCGCGCCGCTGCTGTGGGTCGACGGCGACCAGACCGACATCTCGAAATGGTGGGGCCGGCGCTATTCGGCGGACGAGTTCCATGAGCGCCTCACGGTCGTGCCGCATGTTGAGAAGCATCGCCTCTCGCCGGCCGGCCACATGTTGCACCACGATCAGCCCGAAGCTTTGGCGGCGCGGCTGACGGCGTTCTTCGACGCGCCTGAGCGCGCGCCAAAGGTCGAGGTCGCCACCACTTGAAATTGAAGCGGCCCCGCTCTCCCGAGCGGGGCCGCCGATCCTGCAAGCCGGGCGCGACGCGCGCCCGCGCCTCTATGCCTTGCCCAGATTCAGATCCGGATAGCGCACGTGCTCGACGAGATCCTGTGTATCGGGTCGCGGCGCGCGCGTGACGAGGCTCACAACGATGATCACGGCGAAGCCGACCGGCACGCCGAACAGGCCGGCCGAGATTGGCGAAATGCCCCACCAGATGTGGTCGGCAATCGGGCTCGTCACGCCGAACAGCCCGCGCAGCCAGGGCTGCGTCGTCGCCATGTAATAGAAGGTCGTGCCCAGGCCGGCGATCATGCCGAGCGATGCGCCCCATTTGTTGGCGCGCTTCCAGAAGATGCCGAGCACGAGCACCGGGAAGAACGCCGCCGCGGCGAACGAGAACGCGGCCGAGACCAGGAACAGGATGTCCGCTGGCTTTTGTGCCGCGACCGACGCCGCCGCGAGCGCGACGACCAGCAGCAGCGCCTTGGACAGCGTCACGCGCCGCGAGGTCGGCGCGTTCGGGTCGATCATCTTGTAGTACAGGTCGTGCGACAGCGCGTTGGCGATCGTCAGCAGCAGGCCGTCCGCGGTGGACAGCGCCGCCGCCAGGCCGCCGGCCGCGACGAGGCCCGAGACGACGTAGGGCAGGCCGCCGATCGCCGGCGTCGCGAGCACGATGATGTCGCCGCCGATCTTCATCTCGCCGAGCTGCAGGATGCCGTCGTGGTTCACGTCGACGACCGACAGCAGCGAGGGATCGACCTTGTTCCAGGCCGCGATCCAGTCCGGCAGATGATCGAACGGCGTGCCGACGAGCACGGTGAAGATCTCGTACTTGACGAGCACGGCAAGCGCCGGCGCGGTGAAGTAGAGCAGGAAGATGAAGAACAGCGACCAGGTCACCGACTCGCGCGCCTGCTTCACCGACGGCGTCGTGTAGTAGCGCATCAGGATGTGCGGCAGCGCCGCGGTGCCCACCATCAGGCAGAACACGAGGGCGAGGAAGTTGCGTCGTGATTCGTCGAAGGTCTTGACGGCCTTCTCGTCGCCGTCCGGGTTGCCTGCGAACTGCTGCGCGTGGCGCGGCATGCCGGCCAGCGGCCTGGCGCGCGCCTCGTCGGCGGCCTTCGCCTTCGTCCACGCCGCCTTCGCCGCCGCGGAGTCCCTGGGCAGGGCGCCGAGCGCCTTTTCGGCCGCCTGAATCTCGGCCGGCGGCGCGCTGGCCGTGCGCAGGTCATCGAGCTTCATCGTCGCGGCGGACTTCTCCGCCTCGAGCGAAGTGGACACGTCCTTCAGCTTCGCGCCGTAGGCGTCGGCGCGTTGCTTGAAGATCGCGATGACCTCCTTCTCCTTCGGATCGTCGATCAGCTGCGCTTCCTTGGCCGTGACCTTCTCGAGCTGGAAGCCGTAGATCGCCTGCGGCACCGGCACGCCGGTCTGCTTGATCGACAGCCAGACGACCGGAATCATGTAGGCGACGATCAGGATGATGTACTGCGCCACCTGGGTCCACGTGACTGCGCGCATGCCGCCGAGGAACGAACACACCAGGATGCCGCCGAGGCCGACGAAGATGCCGACCTCGAACGCGAGGCCCGACAGCCGGGTCGTGATCAGGCCGACGCCGTAGATCTGCGCCACCACATACGTGAACGAGCACAGGATCGCCGCGACCACGCCCAGAAAGCGCGGCAGGTTGCCCTCGTAGCGCGCGCCGAGGAAGTCGGGGATCGTGAACTGGCCGAACTTGCGCAGGTAGGGCGCGAGCAGGAGCGCGACCAGGCAGTAGCCGCCGGTCCAGCCGAGGATGAACGCGAGGCCGCCATAGCCGGTCAGGTAGAGCGTGCCGGCCATGCCGATGAAGGAGGCCGCGCTCATCCAGTCGGCGCCGGTCGCCATGCCGTTGTAGACGGCGGGCACGCGCCGCCCGGCGACGTAGTATTCGGCGGCGTCGGTCGTGCGGCTCATGATGCCGATGCCGGCATAGAGGCCGACGGTCGCAACGAGGAAGATCAGCCCGATCCACTCCTTGGGCAGGCCCATCTGCTCGAGCACCGCGAGCACCGCCACGAAGGCGATGAAGCCGCCCGTGTACCAGGTGTAGACCTTGTTGAGCTGCTGTTTGAAGCTCTTGTTGTTGCCGGCGTCGAAGCCGGCGGCGCTGGGGGTCACGGCTGCCATGTCATTCTTCCTCGGATTCCGCGACGCCGAACTCCTGATCGAGCCGGTTCATGTAGTAGGCATAGAACCCGATGATGCAGACGTAGACGATCAGCGCCCCCTGCGCGGCGACCCAGAAGCTGAAGGGCCAGCCGAAGAAGTTGAAGTTGAGCTCGCGCGCATAAAACCCGATGCCGAAGGTCACGAGGAACCAGACGAACAACAAAATGCCGGTGATGCGCAGGTTTCGCTGCCAGTACCGCCGATGCCTGTCGCTGACTTGCATGGTCTTATCTCCTCGGTTGCAGGTCCCGGCTGCGGCCGGGGGATGACTGGCGGCCGCTCGCTGAGCCCGGGCGCGCTGTGTTCATGCCGCAAGGCCGGTCTCGCGCTCGAGTTGCGCGGCGACCTTGGGTTCGAAGTTCTTCAGATGGACGATGATGCGGCGCGTCGCGTCGGGCTCGCCGCGATCGAAATGGACGCGCGCGAGCTGGTACCAGCCGTAGGGGCTCATCGGCTGCAGTTCGGTGTTGCGCTTCAATGCCGCGATCGCCTCCTCCGGGCGCCGCAGGCGGATCAGCACCAGCGCCAGGCCGTACCAGGCGCGATCGAGCTTGGCGTCGAGCGCGACGGCGCGGCGAAAGGCCGGCTCAGCCTCCTCCAGGCGCCCCGCTTCGTCGAGCAGGAAGGCAAGGTTGAACCAGTCGGCCGCGCTGCGATCGGGATGGTGCCGGGTCAGCGCCTGCGCATCCGCGAGCGCCGCGTCGGGCCGGCCGAGCTGCGCCAACAGATGGGCGCGGCTCGCGAGCGCGTAGGCGTCGAGCGGCGCGCGCGCGAGCATCGCGTCGAACACCGAGAGCGCGGCGTCACGGCGCCCGAGCACGAGCAGCAGCAGCGCCTGCAGCTTCAGGCGCAGGTAGCCGAGCCGCTGCGCGCTCAGACGCATACGTTGACCCCGGTCTCGAGGCACAGGCTGATGCGCGCGATCGACAAGACCACGAGCAGCACGCCGAGCGCGAGGAACGTCGCGAGCGGCACATGCCGGTCGAGCACGACGCGCGGCGTGAGGCGCCGCATCAGCTTGACGAACGGCGAGGCGACGACTTCGAGCAGCTTGTAGAAGATGTTGGTGTCGCGCTTGGCGCCCGCCAGCAGGCCGAGCGCGAACTGGCCGACCAGCGCGAGCAACGCGATCCACACGATCAGATGGGCGAGTGTTACCAGTTGCAGCATGCCGCGAATACCCTTGCGATGAAGCGCAGTGGGTGGCGATTGTCCGCACGAATCTGCATCGATCAAGTTCGCCCGCATGAAAATCCCCCCCGGGGCAACCCTCGATCCGTCGCGCCGCGCAGGGCGTGGCGTTCAGCGCGACCCGCAGCGCATGTCAAAATTGCAGCATCAAATCGTCGCGGACCCGCAACATGGACATCGAGCACATCAACGCTATCGGCAGCAACCTCGCGGACTTGACCCGGCGCACGCAAGAACTTCGGGGGTATCTTTGACTACGACCGCAAATCGCTGCGGCTGAACGAGGTCAACGCCGCGCTCGAGAACCCGAACGTCTGGAACGAGCCCAAGCGGGCGCAGGAACTCGGCCGCGAGAAGAAGCTGCTCGACGGCGTGGTCGAGACGATCGACCACCTGACGAGCAACCTCGCCGACAACACCGAGCTCTACGAGATGTCGAAGGCGGACGACGACTTCGACGGCCTGCGCGCGATCGAGGCCGATGCGGCCAAGCTCGAAGCGACCGTCGCCGACCTCGAGTTCCGGCGCATGTTCAACAACCCTGCCGACCCGAGCAACTGCTTCATCGACATCCAGGCCGGCGCCGGCGGCACCGAGGCCTGCGACTGGGCCCAGATGCTGCTGCGCCAGTACCTGCGCTACTGCGAGCGCAAGGACTTCAAGACCGAGGTGATGGAAGAGAGCGAAGGCGACGTCGCCGGCATCCGCAGCGCGACGATCAAGATTGAAGGCGAATACGCATTCGGCCTGCTGCGCACCGAGACCGGCGTGCACCGCCTGGTGCGCAAGAGCCCGTTCGATTCCGCCGGCGGGCGCCACACCTCGTTCGCGTCCGTCTTCGTCTACCCCGAGGTCGACGACTCGATCGAGATCGAGATCAACCCGGCCGACGTGCGCACCGATACCTATCGCGCCAGCGGCGCCGGCGGCCAGCACATCAACAAGACCGACTCGGCGGTGCGCCTGACGCACATCCCGACCGGCATCGTCGTGCAGTGCCAGAACGATCGCAGCCAGCACCGCAACCGCGACGAGGCCTGGCAGATGCTGCGCTCGCGCCTCTACGAGCACGAGATGAGGAAGCAGCAGGCCGAGCAGCAGAAGCTCGAGGACAGCAAGACCGACGTCGGCTGGGGCCACCAGATCCGCTCGTACGTGCTCGACAACAGCCGCATCAAGGACCTGCGCACCGGCTTCGAGGTGTCGGCGACGCAGAAGGTGCTCGACGGCGACCTCGACGGCTTCATCGAAGCCAGCCTGAAGCAAGGTGTGTGAACCGTGAAGCGATGAGACCTCGACATGGATGACGGCAAGGACAAGCAGATCCGCCGCGACGCCTACCGCGCGCCGGCCTACTGGATACGCAGCGTCGAACTCGGTTTCGACCTCGACCCCGCGAAGACGCTCGTGACGAGCCGCATGCGCATCGAGCGCAACCCGGACCTGCCGCCCGAACCGCTGCGCCTGGACGGCGAGGGCCTGACCCTGCTGCGCGTCCAGGCCGACGGCCAGAGCGTTTCCTTCCGCAACGAGGGCGACCTGCTCGAAATCGACGCGCCGAGCGTCGATGCGTTCACGCTCGAGATCCGCAACACCTGTGCGCCGGAGCGCAACACGGCGCTCTCCGGCCTCTACACCTCGGGCGGCGGTCTCTTCACGCAGTGCGAGGCGGAGGGCTTTCGCCGCATCACCTACTTCCTCGACCGGCCGGACGTGATGTGCGTCTACACCGTCACGCTGCGCGCGAGCCGCACGGCGTATCCGGTGCTGCTGTGCAACGGCAACCTGGTCGAGCAGGGCGAGCTCGCCGACGGCCGTCACTTCGCGAAGTGGCACGACCCCTTCCCGAAGCCGAGCTATCTGTTCGCCCTCGTCGCCGCCGATCTGGTCGCGCGCGAGCAGCACATCCGCACGCGCGCCGGGCGCGACCACCTGCTGCAGATCTACGTGCGCCGCGGCGACCTCGACAAGACCGAACACGCGATGAACTCGCTCATCGCGAGCGTGGTGTGGGACGAGGCGCGCTTCGGCCTTGCGCTCGATCTCGATCGCTTCATGATCGTCGCCGTCGGCGACTTCAACATGGGCGCGATGGAGAACAAGGGCCTCAACATCTTCAACTCCAGCTGCGTCCTCGCCAGCCCGTCGGTCGCGACCGACGGCGACTACGAGAAAGTCGAGAGCATCGTCGGCCATGAGTACTTCCACAACTGGACCGGCAACCGCATCACCTGCCGCGACTGGT
>JAMLIM010000055.1 GCA_023954175.1 Rhizobacter sp. | reverse complement strand
ATCGTCTGCATCAACTCGACGGTCGGCTTCGAGTCCCTCGTGCGCGGCCTGCGCGTGATCTGCTTCGCGCCGAGTTTCTATGCAGACGCGCCGGCGCTCGTGCGGGCGACCCCGGACAGTTTTGGTGAGACGCTGCGCCGGGTGCTCGACCGCGACGGCGACGCCGACGCCGGCAGAGTGCTGCGCACCGAGGTGCTGCGTTGGTACCAGGCGCCGGGCGACAGCTTTGCCTATACCCACGAGGACATCGAGGCGACAGCCGGGATAGCGTTGGAGCACGTGCGGGCCGCGCGTGAGCCGCGCTCGGGCCGGGCCGCCAACCCGGCGATAATCCACGACTTGCCTTGACTGGATTCGTCTCGCGGCGATGCACCGTTGCAAGAGCGTCGGCTCATCGTCCGCCCCAGGCGACACGGCGCGGAGCATGGCTGTCGCCCGCCCCGCCGCCGCGATCCCCGTCACTTCCCGACACTTCCTCTCGTCCCCATGCATTCATCACGCCCCCCCATCACGGACCGCAAGGTTCGCATTGCGCTGGCCGGTTGCGGCCGTATCGCGGCGAATCATTTCAACGCCATCGAGCGGCACGCCGAGCGCTGTGAACTCACCGACGTGTGCGACGTCGACCCCGCAGCGCTCGACGCCGCGGTGACGCGCACCAAGGCGCGCGGCCACCGGCGCTTTGCGGACATGCTGGCCTCTACGAAGGCCGATATCGTCGTCCTCGCCACACCGAGCGGCATGCACCCCGCGCAGGCTGCGGAGGCAGCTCGCGCCGGCTTCGACGTGATGACGGAAAAGCCGATGGCAACGCGCTGGAGCGACGGTCTGGCGATGGTGCGCGCCTGCGACGAGGCCGGCGCCCGGCTGTTCGTCGTCAAGCAGAACCGCCGCAACCAGACGCTGCAGCTCCTCAAGCAGGCGATGGAGCTGGGCCGCTTCGGCCGCATCTACATGATCAACGTCAACGTGTACTGGACGCGGCCCCAGTCCTACTACGACAGCGCGGCGTGGCGGGGCACCTGGGAATTTGACGGCGGCGCATTCATGAACCAGGCAAGTCACTACATCGACCTGCTCGACTGGATCTGCGGCCCGGTCGAAAGCGTGATGGCCTACACCGGCACGCTGGCGCGCAACATCGAGGTCGAGGACACCGGCGTCGCGGCACTCAAGTGGCGCAACGGCGCGATGGGCACGATCAACGTGACGATGCTCACCTGGCCGAAGAACCTCGAGGGCTCGATCACGATCCTCGGCGAGCGCGGCACGGTGCGTATCGGCGGTGTCGCGGTCAACGAGATCAAGCACTGGGAGTTCGAAACGCCCGATGCGATGGATTCGCTGATCGGCGATGCGAGCTACGAGACGACGTCGGTCTACGGCTTCGGCCATCCGCTCTACTACGACAACGTGATCTCCACCCTGCGCGGCGAGGCCCGGCCCGAGACCGACGGCCGCGAGGGGTTGAAATCGCTCGAGCTGATCATCGCGATGTACCTCTCGGCGCGCGACGGCAAGCGCGTCAACCTCCCGCTCGCATACTGAAATGGGCGACGTGAGCGAGGCTGCGGTCGTTCACCCGAGCGCGATCGTCGACGCCGGCGCGACGATCGGCCCCGGCTGTCGCGTCTGGCACTGGGTGCATGTCAGTGCCGGTGCGCGCATCGGTGCGCGCTGCGCGCTCGGCCAGGGCGTGTTCGTCGGCAACGACGTCGTCATCGGCGACAACGTGCGCATTCAGAACAACGTCTCCGTGTATGACGCCGTGACGCTCGAAGACGATGTGTTCTGCGGCCCGAGCATGGTCTTCACGAACGTCTACAACCCGCGATCAGCCGTGCCGCGCAAGGACGAGTACCGGCGCACGCTCGTGAAGCGCGGCGCGACGCTCGGCGCCAACTGCACGATCGTCTGCGGCACGACGATCGGCGCGTACGCCTTCGTGGGTGCCGGTGCCGTCGTGCAGCGCGACGTAGCTGACTTCGCGCTCGTCGTCGGCGTCCCGGCGCGCCAGATCGGCTGGATGAGCCGTCACGGCGAGCGCCTGGCGCTGCCTCTCGCGGGCGATGGCGAAGCGGACTGCCCGGCGACCCAAGAACGCTACCGGCTGCGCGAAGGGCGCTGCCAACTCCTGACGGAAACCAAATGACCGCAAAGATCGACTTCATCGACCTCAAGACGCAGTACGCCGCGCTGCGCGACAGCATCGCCGTGCGCATGCAGCGCGTGCTCGACCACGGCCAGTACATCATGGGCCCGGAGGTCAAGGAACTCGAAGGCCAGCTCACGGCGTTCACCGGCGCGAAGCACTGCATCACGGTGGCAAGCGGCACCGAGGCGCTCCTGATCGCGTTGATGGCGCTCGACCTGAAACCCGGCGACGAAGTCATCACCTCGCCCTTCACCTTCGCCGCGACCGCCGAGATGATCGTGCTGCTCGGCGGCAAGCCGGTGTATGTGGATATCGAGCCCGACACCTGTAACATCGACGCCACGCTGATCGAAGCTGCGGTGACGAAGCGCACACGCGCGATCATGCCGGTGAGCCTGTACGGCCAGGTTGCTGACATGGACGAGATCAACGCTATTGCCGCGCGCCATGGCCTGGCCGTGATCGAGGACGCAGCGCAGAGCTTCGGCGCGAACTACAAGGGCCGCAGGAGCTGCAATCTCTCGACTCTCGGCTGCACGAGCTTCTTCCCGAGCAAGCCGCTAGGCTGCTATGGCGACGGCGGCGCCGTCTTCACGAGCGACGATGCTTTGGCCCAGGCCTGCCGCGAAATCCGCGTCCACGGCCAGAGCGCGCGCTACACCCACACCCGCGTCGGCGTCGGCGGGCGCATGGACACGCTGCAGTGCGCCGTCGTGCTCGCCAAGCTCGAGCGCTTCGAATGGGAACTGCAGCGTCGGCAGGAGATCGGCGCACGCTACGGCGCGTTGCTGGACGCAGCGGGCGTCGCCCGCGTGACGACCCGCGCCGACCGCGACAGCGTGCTCGCGCAATACACAGTGTTCGTCGACGACCGCGCGCGCATCCAGGCCGCGCTCACCGAGCGCGGTGTACCCACGGCCGTGCACTATCCGAAGCCCCTGCACCATCAGCCGGCGTACGCCGCCGGACACGACCCGGCGAGCTTTCCGCACAGTGTGCGTGCCGCCGCGCGCGTGATGAGCCTGCCGATGAGCGCCGACCTCACGGATGCACAGCAGGATGCGGTGGTCGCCGGCCTGCGCGAGGCGCTGGCAGCGGGGTAGCGCCTCTCAACGTGGGCCGCGCCAGGCGTCGCGGGTGCGCTTCAAGGCTCGCAGGGTACGGATCGCTGCCGCCTCCACCGGCGGCGCGCATTGCTCCCAGTGCGCCAGTTCGTGCAGCGCGCGCTCGGGCGTCGTGAACTGCCCGGTCGTGCGGCTCACATAGGTCGGATACGCGATCAGCGCCCCCGCGACCAGGGCATCGAGCTCAAGCCGTCGCGTGCGCCGTGGATGGTTCTGCGTGTCGCGCGTCAACCCCCAGCCGGCGAAGAACGGGCTGCCGTGGCAGGTCACCGATTTGCCGCGCAGCAAGGCCTCGAAGCCGGCGAGCGAGGTGAGCACATGCACCTCCTCCACCTGCTGGAACAGCCGATGTATGGGCACGTCGGTGACGATCTCGTCGCAGTTCAGTGCCGCGGCGTCGATGCTTGCATCCCCAGACCGCTTGCGCGCCAGCACGTCGGGGTGCGGCTTGTAGAGGATATGGGCGTCGGGGCAGGCCGTGCGCACCGCCGCCAGCAACGCGGCATTCGTGCGCAGCCCCGGTGCGCCCCAGGCGATCGACGCGTCGTTCTCGACCTGGCCGGGAACGAGCACGACCCGCGCGGCGCCGCCCGGGCGCTGCCAGCCGCCGCTGCCGACGTTGTATTTCGTGATGCCGGCGCGGACGATTGCCTTGCGCAGCGCCCGCGCCCGGGCGAGCGTCGCCGCGTCGAAGTCCGTGTGCTGCAGAAGATGTTCGAGATCTGAAGGCGCCGTCGCGTCGTAGTACATCCCGCGGTGATCGATCACCCACGACAGCGGCGTGACCCAATTCGCGCCGAGGCCGACGGATCGCAAGAAGCCGTCTTCGACCCGCAGCAATGGCGCTGCCGACGCCACTTCCGCATCGGCCGCCGTTGCGGGGCGCCCCCACACCGCGCGCGCTTCGCCCGCCGGCGACGCCTGCGGCTCGGTGACGAAGCGCAGTTCGCTGCCGGCAAAGAATCGCCTCGCGATCGGCTGCTTCCAGTTGGACCAGCCGACGGCCTGGATGCGTTGCGGGAAGCGCTCGCGCTGTCGGCGTTGCAAGCCCATCCACGCGATGACACGTTCGGGTTCGCAGCGTTCGCCGGTTTCCGGATCGACCCAGCGGGTGTACTCGACGAGCGCGGCGTGCACGAGCTCGTCGGGCGTTACGCGCCGGCCGACCTTGCGCCGTGCGGGCGACGCCAGGTCGTCTTGCGTCAGGCCCCAGCCGGCGTAGAACGGCATCCCAAAGCAGCGCACCGGACGGTCCCAGAGCAGTGCCTCGAAACCCATCTGCGACGTGACGACATAGACGGCCGCGGCGCGTTCGATCAAGCCCGGCGGGTGCGCATTCTCTGCGAGCAACGTCACGCGTTTTGCCTGGCCCGGCGTCAGGTTGCCGAAGTGCGCGCGCTTGCGTCCTTCGATCACGTCGGGGTGCACTTTGAGCATGATCGGCAGGCCCGGGTGCTCGTCGAGTGCAGCCTCCAGCATGCGCAGGAAGCTCGGGGCACCGGCCATGCCGTAGTGAATCGACGCATCGCCCGCCGTCTGGTCGACCACCAGCACGAAGGGCCTGTCCGTCGGGGGGGGCCGTTCGCGCGCGTGGTTGTACTTCGAGACCCGCTCGTGCCGCCAGAGCGCGGCAAGCGCGGCGCCGCGTTCGCACTCGGCGCTGGTGTGTTCGCGCGCGATCTGGGCTTCGAGCCGCGACGGCGCATGCGCGTCGTAGTACACGCCCAGATCGTCGACGGCGAGCGAGAGCGGCCCCTCGACGCTGCCAGGCACGACCGAGCGCAGGAAGCCATCCTCGAGCGCGAGGTAGGGCAGGTGATATCGGTGCGCCGCGTCACGCGCCTTCAGGCTCACGCCCTTGAGTCCCCAGCCGATCACTGCTGCCGCGTCGAGTGGCGGTGGGGCGAACGGTCGGAACCGGATCGGGAGATCGAGAAAGCGCTGCAGCCCACGCACCAGCAGCAGCCCGGGGCTGCGCGCGACGTAGCAGCGCGCGGTCGCGGCGCCGCGCGACGGCGTCATCGCTTGCGTTGCTTGGACGCCTCGACCGGTGCGTCGACCGCGATTGCCAGCAGGCCGAACGAGCCGATCGCCGGGATCTTCTCCAGGTACTGGGTACAACGCTCGCGCGCCAGCGGATCGGCCGAGCGAAACGCGCAGTGGGCTGCAGTATGTGTGGACTGGCAGCGCGCCGGGTCAGCGGCCCAATAGCTGCAGGTGGCTGCTTTGCAGCGGTCGTTGTTGCAGGTAGCCCACTCGCGCCAGACGCGCAGACCGTGCTGCCGGTAGTCGCTGCTGTCTAGTAGTTCGCCAACCCGCATCGAGACGACGGCAACTGCGGCGGCATGGTTCTCGATACGGTCGGCTTCGAGTGCGGGATTCTTTTTCCAGCCGGGATCCATGAAGCCCAGATAACCCTTGTTGCCACGTGCGGTCTCGGCCAGCTCGGACGCCATCAGGCGCCGCGCGAGTGCGCCGGCGTCGGCGTCACCTGCGGCATCGAGACTCGCGCCCGCGAGCGCCATGAACACGCTCATGTTGCGCACATAGCGCCCGGCATCGTTCGGGCTGTTGCTCATCGCGAAGTAGGCGCAGTCCGGGCACGGCGTCGCCTGGATCAGGTAGGGCTGCCACGATGCGAATACTGCCTCGGCGGTGCCGAGCAGGGCGCGATCGTCGAGCAGCTTCGATGCGCTCGCCAGGCACGCGACGGCGAGCCCGGTCTGGAATGCGTAGACCGTGCCGGGCGGATTGCAAGTACCGTCACCGAAGGCGTCGTAGCCGCCTTGGGGGCAGCGCTTGTCCTTGATGTCCGCCGTCCAGCCGAGCGGTTTGCCGTCTGCGGATTTCACAACGTCGCGCATCAGCTCGCCGGCGATGATGCGTGCGCGCGTCTTGCCGCGGGTATCACCTTGCTCGGCGAGCGCGACGGCGGCGAGACAGTCCCAGCCGAGCTCATTGGCAGATCGATCGCTTTTGACGCCGGTGGAACCGAGCGACTTGTCGATCGACGATGCGACCATCTGCTGGGCTGCGGCCGGCAGATCGCTGGTAACCGAAGACTGCGCGTTGATCGAGCTTGTCGCAGCCAGTGCGCTGAGCGCGACGCCGATGGAGGTCAGCAGGCGCGCGGCGCGTGCCGGAATTCGAGTCATGGGGTCACCTCGAGGGGCAAATCGCGGCTTGAACGCAGCATGAGTTCATTGTAGGTGGCACCCCGCGTACCCATCGCAGGCTTGCATCGGACGTTGACGCGACTTCATGCGAGCGGCGAAGCGGGAGGCGCCGGCGGTGCGGCCGCGAGCAGGTAGATCTTGTTCGTCACCGCGCCGCGTCCGCGCGTTGCGCCGAAAGTCAATCCCATCTCGAGGTTGAGGCGGCAACCGTGCTTGGCGAACAGGCTGAGATAGTCATGATTGAAGGACTGCACCTTGGGCGAGTCGACGGTGTCGAACGGGTTGTCGCTCTGCCATGTGATCAGCAGGATGTCGCCCTTGGCCATGCGGCGGACATTGGCAATCGCGGCGTCGATATGCCGCGGGTGGATGTGCAGCAGCACCTGGGTCGAGAAGACGAGATCAAAGGTCTCGGGGAGGTGCTGGCGGGTGATGTCGAGCTTCTCAGCCCGGCCGCCGAATTTCTCGACGCGAGACTTCAGGTTCGGCAGGAAGGCGTCGGACCATTCGGCGCAGGTCAGCTTGGCGCCGTGCCGAGCCCACAACGGCACGAGCCGGCCGGGCCCGGCGCCGAAATCGAGCACCGAGCGCCCGGCGTAGCGCGGCGCGACAAACAGATCGAGGAAGCGCGCATCCTCCACCGCTTCCGGGCTCACCCGGTCGTAGCGCTCCGCGTTCGTCAGGTAGCGCTGGACCTTGATGCTGTCCTTCGAGGACCAGTAGTCGCTGATGCGTTCGTCGTCGGCAGTCATGGCAGTCGATGCAATTCACAAATCCTGGAGGCTGACGCAGCCAAAGGTGCGTGGCTTCTCAGCTCGAGGATTCGAGCGAGAAGACACGGTCAGAGGACGATCTTCGCATCTCGCATTTCACCGCGAAACCAGCGCATCGCTTCGAGCGCGGCTTTGTACTGAGCCCGGTCCCACATGAGACCGCACGCCGATGATCGTTCGTCGATTGTGTAGCCGAAGCCGTACTTCGCCACCAGCTTGCCGAGGTAGGTTCCGCGCGTCGCGATGATCGGAATTCCCATGGCCACAGCCTGAAAGAACTTGTTGGGCAGACTATATCGATACGAAAGGATGGCGCCATCGAAACTGCACCAGAAATACGATGCGGTGCCGCCAGCGACCTCGACGAGCTTCGGCGCGTAGCCGGACAGTTCATGGCAGTCCGTTACGCCAAGCGATGCTCCCACTTGCCGTGCGTTCTCGCAAAACAGCACCGGTTCAGCGTTGTTTGCCTTCGCCGTACTGACCAGTGTTTCAAGCCGTCGGTAGGTGCCGGTCGACCCGACATAGACGATCAGCCGATCGCCGTCAGCGCGCAGGTCGATCTCCTGTTCGACAAAGAAGGCGTTGGGGCGGATAACGTAGTTCGCCGTGCCGTAGAAGTGACGGTAGAGCCGTCGCATCGGCTTGTTGACCACGTAGCAGACCCGGCACCCGCGGATGATGCGCCGCTCCCAACTGAATTCCAGCATGACCCGAAGCAGGCTCGTTCGCCGCGCGCGGAAGGGAACGATCTCGTGGGCATCGTAGTCGTAGGCGACGCCATAGAACCGGTGTGCCATCCAGGCGACGGCGCCGCACAATTGATCGTGAGCGTAGATCGACTGCGCAGCCTTGAGTCTGCTGCGATGGCGCCAGAAGAACGCGATTGCCGCCGCCTGCAGCTTGATCTGTGCGCGCAAGCCGGCCCACGGGCGTCCGGTGTTGTTGCCGAGCCGCTGCGAAATCCTTGCCAGCCCCCGAGTGTCGGTGAACATCAGGCGCAACATCAGCAAGGCCGAGAGCGCGGAAGACAACAAACGTTGCGGACGTGTACTCTTGGAGCTGACGACGATCAGTTCGGGCTGGTTGTGCTTTCTCCATGCGTCCAGGACCCGAAGGTCGAACTCCGGGTCGGTGTCCGTCAGCATCAACATGGTATGCGCGGGAAGGGAGTCAGGTAGGGTCACTTGTTTTCGCCTGACCGCTGTTCAAGAGAACGCGACCTCCAGACTTGCTATCCGACACCTTCAACAACATATGAAGATCGCTTTGCTCGACGGCCTCTTGTCCTTGCTGAGTCGCTACCGCAAGGTGGAGCGACTCTCTCCGGATTTCATCACCGGCACACCCAGCTTTCACCCTATGGCCGAGGCCAAGTACCTGAGCGCGCTGGCAACGCTTCGGACGCAAGGAGCGCTGTCGTCGGGCGATCACACCAGTCTGATCCCAAGCGCACTGGCTGTTCTTCGCGAAAGCAATTTGTCACCTGTCGGCGCGGGCTTCACTTGGGGATTGGGATTCGAGTGGATCGATCGTCCGAAGTCCGAGCCGTACTTGATAACTTCAGCCCTTTGCACTCAGGCGCTACTGGACAATTCCGCGCTCCTAGATGATCAAGCATTGCAAGCGCTAGGCGAGTATGCACTCGCCGGCCTTTGTCGATGGGTGACGAGCGATCGCGTCTCGATCGGTCGGCGGTCGATCCCGGCATACTCGCCCACCGTCAGGGCTCCTATCTTCAATCCTGGCGCCTATGCCGCGGGCACCATTGCCACTGCGCGGAGGCGCCCCTATACGCTGCCCAAGCGCGCGCTGGCCTATCCCGAGAAGATGCTGCGCGAACTGGAACGCGTCCGTGTCAGAGGTGTTGGTTGGCCGTATTCGACAAGCCGGAACGCGTCGGACCTCGTGCACATTTGCTACATATTCCATGCCTATCTTCAACTGCTCGACCCCTTCGACGCAGAGGAGGTATTCATGCCCATCGTCGGTCAGCACTACTACTCGAACCTTCTACTCGACCGCGTCCGCATCATTGGTCAGCTGCCCAAGAGCGGGCTCGGCGATCGCGGTTTCAAAGGTTCAATCATTCGCAGAACCGGTGACACCTGGTATGCGGTGGACAGCGAACGGGCTCGCCTCTGGGGGGTCGGCGAGTTGCTCGTCACCGCGTCGAGGTTGGCCGAGATTGGGCGTCACAAGATGTACTGGTCCATGATCGTCAACGGGATAGTCGACGGGTTCAACTACGACGAACTGGGGCAGGATGATCGCTTCGTGCATTTCCACCGACACACGATGCACCTCGCACACGGGTTGGCGGCTTCTCTGCCCCATATCAGCGAAGCGACAGACACATCCGGAATCGTGAAATTCCTCGCGCGCTGCGCGCCACTAACGTGAAGAACTCGCGACCAGCCGCTGTTGCAGGGCGGCACCCGGGGGCGCCTCTTGCATGCGGGAGAACATCGCCTTGATGCCATCGCCACCGATGTTGAAGAGCGCGTCTATCGCCGATAAGCCGGGCAGGAAGTCGGGACTTGGCTGCTTGTACCGTTCCACCGCGAAGTTGGTGTACTGGAGATCGATGCCAGCGGCGCTGAACGTGGACTCGGACTGGTAGTTGGCACCGCCTGCCCCAGAGACATACACGTTCCCGGCCACGGCGCTGACAAGCTCGACCAGCCGCTCGTCGGCAACAGCCCGCGTTTCGATCGCCGAGGAGTTGTAGGTGATGCAGGCGAGGCCGAGCCAATCCGCCATGAGCTTGATCAGCGACGCGTTGAGTCGAGCAAGGCTGTCGTTGCTGTTCGACCGCAGGACTTCGCAGAACGCCTCGAAGTAGTCTTGGAAGTACGGCGCCTTGCGATAGCTGAGCTCAATGCTGCGAAGGTGCTTGTTCACCCACGCGTCGCCGTCGAGCCGTGCATCCTGGATAGTTGTGTCGAATCCCCTCTTGAGCGGGATCGTCAACCACTTAGCTTCATCGTTAATGCTGATCCTATTGCGATTGACAAAGCTCCGTGTAGAAAATTTGACGTCGTCGAGAAACACGAATACGTCCGACAGGCTCATCTTGTAGAAATAGCCAAGCCAGGGGATGTAGTTGGGCTGGTGAATATGCCGACAAGAACCCGGCAACCGGATCGCGACAGCCTCAGTAAGGCAAACCCCTGATTGTCCGGCAGACGCACGCAGCCCTCACGCTGGTAGAAGGAGATTGCCCTGGCGTTCGCGAGCGGCGTCTTGAGCAGGATCCCTTGCAAGCCCGCCGCCTCCGCGATGTCCTGCAATTGAGACAGCATGCGAGCCCCGACGCGCGCTCCGCGAAGATCCGAGCCCACGACAAGCCGGTGCAACCACATGAAGCGTCCGCGGACCGAGCAGATCGCATAGCCGACGACTTGCGATCCGACAATGGCCACGCGAGAGAACTCCCACTTGCGCGGCGCCTCCCGCAGGTAGTTCTCAGGAGTCCATGCCATCCATGGTTCATCCGCCGCCAGCCCGTCGATTTGCGGCAGCAACGTAGTCATCCGATCCTTCGTCAGCGCCTGCAGCGAGAGGTCGTTCGTGTCTTGGCGAGTGGTCATTACGGGGAGGCTCGAAGCTGGGAAACTCAGTAAACGGCCCGATACAGCGTGAATGCTTCCGCGTATTCGGTACCGGCACTCACTCCGCGAGAATGTGCATGTGCGCGCAGGTAGCGGGCATTGATATAGGCTCGATGAGCCTGCGATGTGTACTTGCTCAAAGCCGCAACCTTCATCTCCACGTCCTCTTCAGTCAGCGTGAACATGAAGTTGGCAAGGAACTGGATGTTGTTCCACGGCATCTCGTAACCTAGCACGGTCTTGGTCTTGAACGCCCTCAACGCCTCGTTCGCAACCACCGAGTGATCTTGATGAAGGTCGTCGGCGGCTGGGCAGAACACCATCTGCGGATCGAGCGAACGGTTGAGCTTGACCAGGATTTCCAGCACTTCCTGGCGATGAACGGCGAGGCGACGGACAGGGAAGTCGTACACCGTGACGTTCGCCGGTGGAATTGCCAAGACACGCGTTGCCTCCATCAGTTCGCGTCGCAGCGTGCCCGGCTCCAGCCCTGGAGGAAGACTCTCGTCGCAGGCACAGAACGCGACGTAGTGGATGTCACAACCCAGCCGCCCGAGCCTCGAGATCGTGCCGCCGCAGCCCAGTTCGCCATCGTCGGTGTGGGGCGCGAGAATTAGGATAGGCCTATTGATTGGCAACACTGCTGACTCCAACTTCGCCAGGTTCCTGGGCCGGGACAAGATGAACCAGTCCTTTGCCGACGCCATAGCGGTTATCGGTGTAATAGAAGGACGCATCCTCTTTGAGGGCGTTCCGATCGGGGGACAGTGAGAAGAATGCCAGCTTCACGGTGCAACCAAATTTCCGGAGCGTCCGAAGGAGTCGCAGGTAGCGCTGATACTGGGTCAGGTCGCGAAAGCCGATCATCGTCACAGACGTCGGACGCCCAAGGTAATCGTACAGCGCTTCCTCTTGACTCTCCCAAGTGAGAAGGCGACGCGCCGCCAGGGCCCGCTCCCGATACTCCCCCAGAGAGCCCGCTACCAGCTCAATCTGACGGACCCACTGCTCGGCGCTGGTGTCCGGCACAATACGACCGAAGCCGTGCTGCTCCACCAACTCCACAACATCTGGCATCGCTGGCGCGACTACAGGCAGTCCGGCGGTCAGATAGTCAAAACACTGTTGGGCAGGCCAACGGCTGCGTTCGCATTGGAGATGTCGCTGGTGACCAGCCCGATGTCTGCGCCCGCAGCCGTACTCGCCAACTGATCGTAGGGCACGAAAGGCAGCAAGTGCACTCGATGCTGCAATCCGAGATCGTGAATCCGCTGGTGGATCAGAGCCTCATAGGATTCCGGCTTTAATCGGACCAACGCGGCGAGGTGGAACTTCTCGGGGAGTGCGTGCAGAGCCTCCAGCACGGGCTCAAATCCAACGACGACGTTGCCACTTGCAAGCAGCAGCACATCATCGACAGACAGTCCGCACGCCTTGCGCAACTCGTCGTTCGCTGCAGGCTCCTCAAATTGCCGGAAGTTCCTCAGGACGAAGAAGGGCCGGCCGAACCGCTCCAACGTTTGGGCCAGCGCTCCCCCAACCGTGATCAGCTTGTCGGCCGCGGCGAGCGAGCCGTGTGCCAGATGATTCACCATCTGCAGCGTGATCGGGTTCCATTTGGGTGCTAGCGAGTGCTTGTCGACCTCGACGTTTTCGACGCAGTCGCAGACTACGAGCCCGCCGAACTGCCGACGCAGTTCGAAGGCCGTCGGCAAGGAGCTGGGCAGGAGCGCCAAGTAACAGTCGGCCCTAAGCTCGTCGGCCGAAAGGGCGGCGGCCTCGGCCAGCAGCCCCTGCCGGTAAAGACCAAGCTGCCTGCGAACTTCTCTGACGCGAGCGTCTGCTCGGACAGGACCTGCTTCTTGGTCTTCAGCGTCGCGATTGCCGTTTTCGATGTCTCAAGCCGCTCGCGAGTGATCTCGAGTGCCCCTTGCACCTTCTTCAGCGATACCTGCCCTGCTGCTACGAGCGCGAGCGCCGCCTCCAATTTCTTCTTCTCGCTTGCCCGCTCCTTAGTCGCGAGTGCGAGCGTTGCCTGCGAGCTCTTCTTCTCGCTTTCCAGCGCCGACTGCGCGAGTTGAAGTTTGCTTCTAGTCTTGCTCAGCGCGTCTCGCGTAAGTCGCAGCTTCTCCTTCGTCGTCGCGAGCGAGTCGAGCGTCGTTCGCAGTTTCTCCGTCTTGGCGGTCACGACGCGACGCGTCTCGCGAAGCTTGGCGGCCATTGATTGGAGCGCGATCCGAGAGGTTTCCAGCTTCTCACGGTTCGCCTTATCGCCGCAAAGCGCACTCAGCGATCTCTCGAGTCGCTTTAGTACTCGTTCCAGAATCGCCACCGGCTCATTTCGTCTTAAGTCAAGCATGGCATCAGTGCAGGTTGGCTTGCTTCCTGGAAGCTGAGGCGATCGATCGGCGGTGGTGGCCGCTGCGCGGCTCGTTGCGCGAAGTGATCTTCAATTCGCCGAGCGAGCTGGCAGGAGTTTGCAAGCGCGTGCGGTTTCAGTCGAGCCCAGAGGTACTTCATCGAGTCTATTGCGGGCGGGTAGTTCGGCGGCAGCGTCACCTGAACGGTCCCGGGTGAAGAACGCATGAGGAAACGATACTTGAACATAGCCCGCGCAATTCAGAATGGGCGCGCTACTTGCGGCTCTGGGGAGGCTTGACGATACCCAAGATCCGCCCGATACGGTTGACGACTTTGGCCGGAGTCATGTGGGCAAGTCGAGTGGCCAACGTCCTCTCGCCCTTCGCGCCGGCTTGCTTCGCAATGGCGGCTTTCGCGGGTTTCGCATCGGCAACTTCAGCGGCAGCGGCCGCCTTCTTGACCGCGGCGACTTTGCGAGTGAGCGCGCTGACCTTTTGCGCGGCTTCGATCTGGGTCATGAACAAGCTGTGGGATGGCCCATTCGAGGCCGCCTGCTGCGCCTCGCGGTAGACCTCCTCCAGGCGCTTGGCGACGACGTCGGCGGCGTGATAGCGCTCGACGAAGGCGCGTGCCGCCTTGCCCAGGCTGACGCGCCGCTCGTGATCGGCGATCAGTTCGCGCAACCTGTCCTCGATCGTCAGCGGGTTCGCGTTGACGAGCACGCCGTTGGGCACCTCGTCCACGAGGTCGTCGCGGATGTAGGCGATGACCGCCTTGCCGAGCGCCATCGCTTCGACGCTGAGCACGCCATACCAGCCGATCAGCAACTGGTCGATGACGATGTCGGCGTCTGCGAGCACCGCAAGAAGCTTCTTGTGGGCAAGGCCCTCGAGCAGCGTGAACTCGAAATCCACGCCCTCGGCCTGAAGCTTCTTGACTGCTTCGAGAACCTCATCCGTCCCCTTCGCGCCGCGGCGCGTCGGCGCGTGACAGACTTTCGGGCGCTCCTTGCGCTTGGCGCCGACGTAGGCGAGCTTCTTCAGTTCCACCGCCCTCTGGACGATGCGCGCCTCCGGCACGTAAGTCTGCAGCTCGACGTCGGGCACGAGTATGACGTCGGCGTTTTCGCGAACGTGTTGCAGCAGCAGCAGCTTCTGACTGTCCGGCATGCCGGACGGGTCTTCCGCCTCGGGCCAGGCGAACGGGTTGCACTTGCGGAACTCGGCGTTGAGCCGTATTTCGCTGCCGCGGAACTGGAACACGACGCGCTTGCCGGCCTCGTGCGCAAGTGCGAGGTCGGCAAACGAGGCCGGGTCGTAGCCCGCGCCTGCGAAGATGTTGATGATCGGCCGGAAGTGCAGGTGCAGCACGTCAAAGCGCCGCGCCGCCCACATCGCGAGCGAAGCCTGCTCGAACACCGCGGACGCCGGCCAGTAGGCATCGGACTGATGCGAAAGCCCGGTCGTCATCGACAAGTTGATTGACTGCGCGGCGGCACCTCTCGCTCGCAAGGCTCGGGACAGGATGCCGGGCTGGCCCGCCGAAGGGCCGGGCCCCTGGAAGACGCCACGGCTCTTCGGCCGCCCGTGCGACGCGTAGGCTTCGAGATGGTCGATCACGCCCTCGAACTGCGCGTCCCATGCGTACCGTGCCTGCAGCGCCGACCAGTCGGGGGCCGGCGGCGCCGCGAGAACCCTTTGCACTGCGGCGATGAAGGCGTTCGCGTCGGTCGCGGGATAGACCTCGCCGAGCCCGTGCTCGCGAACGAAGTCGGCCTGGAACGTGGCATCCGACACCACCATCGGCAAGCGCGCGTGGATGAACTCGAGCATCTTGGTCGGCACGGCCAGGTCGGCATTGCCATAGCGCGTCAAGGGCGAGAGCCCGAAGGTGGCGCTCGCTGCGGCGCTTGCCACCTCGGTGTCGGGCACGTAGCGGAAGGTGTGCAGTCGGTCGCTGACGCCGGCGGCTTCTGCGGCGGATCGGAGTTGTGCGATGTAGTCGTTGGCGGCGCTCGACAGCAGGGCAAAGTGCAACCCGGGGATTGCACCGAGTGCGGGAATGAGCACGTCGAGCCCGCGCGCTGCGGTGGCCCGCCCGAGATACACGCCGAGCGGAACCTCGGGCGCGAGGCCGATCTCCGCGCGCAAGTTGAACTTGGATGCGATCTGCTGGCGGGGCGCGTTGTGCACGATCAGGCGCCCCTCGGGGCCGATCTCCAGATCCTTGCAGATCAGGTCGCCGATGCGTTCGTTGACGAACACGAGCTGGTCGGGGAGTGCGATGCGACGCCGCTCGGTGCTGATCGCATAGGCCAGTCGGCCGGCCGGGAGAATGCCTTCGTAGCCCTTGATGTACTCGTGGATGTCGTGGATCCAGTACAGCGGCAGCTTGTACGAAAGACCCTGCATCACGTGAAAGCCCAGGTCCAGGCCCCAGAAGTCGTGGCTGTAGACGATGCTGAAATTCGCCGTCGCCAGGCCACGCGCCAGCCGCAGGCCGATCGCGCGCATCGCTGACTCGTGCCCTGCTGCGTCGGCGCCGAGCGACAACTCGTCGCTGTTGACCAGGATGTAGGGCAGGCCGCTGAGATGGCCGATGGCAAAGTCGTCGGTCAAAGGGCGCGAACCGACGAGTACGACTTCGAAGCCGCGGTCGGCGAGCGAGATGGCCGACTTGAGAACCCGGCTGTCGCCGACCAGACGGTTGCCGACCACCATCAAGATGCGGCGATGGAGCTCGCCGCGAAAGCTTGCGTCCAGGAATTCGGTCAGCGTTGCGGGGTCCTTGATCAGCCGGCTTTGAGGTGCTTGGATAGACATCGTGTTGTTGGCCTTGCGTGCAATTTGTCGTTGTCAATGGGTTGTGATGCGCAGGCAGTCCGTGAACGGATGGCTTGCCCACGCCAGGGTGCGCCGCGCCGTGGCGGCGAGTTCGTGGGTTCAGTCCTGATGCTCCCGGATCGTCGCGATCACGAGCCGTGCCACTGCGTACAGCAGCAGGCAAACGACGAACAGAGTGACCAGGTTGTACAGCCGCCTCGGGTATTCGGCCGTCTCTGGCAGCGTGGCGGGTTCGATGACGATCAGGCTCGTGAGTTTGCGCGTGGCTTCCATGCGAGCGCCTTCGATCGCCACGAGTGCGACCTTGTAGGCATCGAGCGCGAACTCGGCTTTCATGCGCAGGCTCTTGAACTCGATCGTGAGGGCGCCCAGACGCTCGCTTTGTCCGCCCGTGCCCGTCGCGCGCGTACGTTCAACTTCCAACTGTGCCTGGGTCGCCCTGATCTGCGAGCGCAAGGCCTTGACCTGCGGGGCGTCCTCGGTCATGAACGATCGCAGGCCGCGGAGCTCGGCCTCGGACCTCGTGATGGAGGCCTGCATCTGCGCACTCAGCGCGCCGCTCGCCTGTGCGTCCATCGAGGGGTCGAGCAGGCCGTACTGGTTCTGGAAGGCGAGTACTTCCCTGGTTGATTCCTGCAAGTGCTCGCCGGCGCGCGCCAGTTCGCTCTCGGCGAAGCTGAGCTTTTCACGCGCGAGCGAATGCGACATCTCGTTCACGAAGCGTTCGCCCTCCTTGAGGATCGCCCGGTTCAAGGTCTGAGCGAACGCCGGATCGAAGCCCTGCACGCGAACGGTGATAGTCGCCGAAGCTTCGTCGACCGTCACGTCGACGCGGTTTCGGAAATAGTCCAGGAAGCGCTCTTGCGAAGCGCCGCCCCACAGGCGGGCGAACCCGTCGAGTTTCTCGGCCTCGTAGTGCTTGCGCAGGTCGAGCTTGGCGTCCAGATCCTTCAGCAGCGCGAGTGATTGCAGGTACTGACGGAGATAGAGCGCCTCGCTGCGCGAGGGCGAACTCAGGCCGGCGAGCAACAGCGCTGCCCCCGGGAGCGATGAAACGTCGTTGCTCGCATGTTGCAGCGCCACCGTGGACTCGCTCACATATCGATTGGCGGCGAATATGGTGAAATACAACGTTGCCAACAGCATGGGCGCAGCGATGAGGACGATCTTCAGTCGCCGTGGAGTGAGATCCTTCAGTTCGATCATGTCGGGGTGATTGATGTCGATGGGGGTGCCGCTTTGGCCGCCTGCGTTGCGAGCGGCTTCGGGTGGGCGGGCCTGGGCGCAGGGCGCGCTGAGGGAGGGGCCGGCACGCGCGCCGATGTTGGCTTGCCTTCGGGAAGGGCTTGTTGCTGGTAGGCCGCAATGCCCTTCTTCACGTCCTCGTAGAGCACCGTGTTGCCACGATCTACGAGTACGACCACGTCGCAATACTTCGCAATCTCGGTCATCGCGTGCGAGACCATGATGACCTTGGAGCGTGTCAGCCGCTCCTTCAATACGGCCTGGCTCTTGCTCTTGAACTGCGGATCGCCGACCGCCGTGACTTCGTCGATAAGGTAGTAGTCGAAGTCGAAGGCCATGCTCATGCCGAAAGCGACCCGGGAGCGCATTCCCGAGGAGTACGAGTTCATGGGCAGATCGAAGTACTCACCGATCTCGGCGAAGTCGGCGATGAAGTCGACGATGCGTCGCATCTTGCTGCCGGTGGCGCCATGCACCCGGCACACGAACTGCACGTTCTCGCGCGCCGTGAGCGAGGTCTGGAAGCCGCCCGCAAGGCCAACCGGCCACGAGATGCGCGCATCGGTGATCACGGCGCCCGCGTTCGGCATGTCGATGCCGCCGAGCAGGCGCAATAGCGTGGACTTGCCAGCGCCGTTGCGCCCGATCAGGCCGATGCTCGCGTCAGCCGGGAAGACGAAGTCGAGGTCACGAAATACATAGCGGCGCCCGCGTGGCGTGGCGTACCACTTGGTGAGGTTGCGCAGTTTCAGCATGCGGGCTCAGCCGACGGTGACGAAGCGGTGTCTGTAGACCCGGTACAGGCTCAGCGCGAGCGCCGCGACCAGCAGTGCCCAGGTCGCCGGATACTCGAGCGAGACGCCGGGCAGCACGGTGTAGTGTGGAATGAAGTACACGCGCGACAACTCCACAAGGTGGAGCACGGGGTTGAAGAGCAGCCAATAACGAATGTCCGGTGCCAGGTTGTGGAGCTGAAAGATCACGCCCGACGCGAAATACAGCGGCAAGAAGATGAAGCCGATGAAGGTGGCGACCTTTGGTCGGTTGTGTTGCGCCACCGCGAACAACAGCCCGAGGCCCACGCCGAGTGCGATCAGCACGACGGTGACCACCATCAGTTCGATCGGTGCGTGCGGCACGCTGTGATAGCCCATCCAGCCGAGCAGGATCAGCGCCACGAGATAGACCATGGCATAAAGGCCGATCTCGACCATCGCACGCGCGATCAGCGCGTCGATGGGCATGACCTGTCGGTAGGCAAACAGACTGCGGTTCGCGCTTATCGAACTCGGCAGCTTGCGCGCAAGGTTGCGAAACAGGAAGAACGGAAGCAGCCCAGTGACGAGGAACACCGGAAGCTCGATGTTGAGCATCACGGCATTGGTCCTCGCGCCGATGAGCGCAAGGATAAGCATCACATGGACGAGCGGTTCGAACACCAACCACAACAGGCTCAGCCAGCGCCCCTCCACACGCGAGCGCAATTCGCGCACCACGAGCGCCAACAGCACTGCGCGCTGGATCCGTATCGGGTCACGCCGGGCCGGCGTGGAGGGGAGGCTTTGAATCTGCATGGCTGCTTGAAGAGGCCGTATTGTGCTTGAGTGCGTCCGCCATCCCGGTTGGCGCCGTGGCGCTTGCTAGACTCGCCGCCGATGGTCGTCTTCCTGCTTTCGTTCGCGCTGTCGGCGGCCTTGACGCTCTTGGTCGTCAGGCTGCTGCGGCATCGCGGGTCGGCGACCAAGGATCATGACCGGAGCGGGCCGCAGAAAGTTCACGGGACGACGGTTGCGCGCGTTGGCGGCGTCGGTGTGGTTGGCGCCCTGGCGGGGCTTGCGGCCGCCGCCTCGTGGCTGAACGCATCGTTTGCGCGGGACCTGGGCCTGCTGCTGGCGTGCGGAATGCCTGTCTTCGCGATGGGGCTGCTGGAAGACCTGACGAAGCGTGTTTCGCCTGTGAGCCGTCTCGGTGCGGCGGCGATTTCTGCGCTGCTCGCAGCGCTCGTGCTCGGCACCGTCATCGACCGCACGGACATCTGGGGGCTCGACTGGATCGCGTCGACCGCAACCGGCGCGGTATTGCTGGCCGTGCTTGCGGTCTCGGGCATTGCCAACGCAATCAACATCATCGACGGCTTCAACGGGCTGGCATCGATGTGCGCCGAGATGATCTTTCTCGCACTCGCCTACGTGGCGTTTCAGGTCGGCGACACCCTCGTGTTCTCGCTCGCGCTGGCCGGCGCCGGGGCGGTGCTGGGCTTCTTCGTCTGGAACTACCCGGCAGGGCTGATCTTCCTCGGCGACGGCGGGGCCTACTTCATCGGCTTCCTCGCGGCCGAGGTGGCGCTGCTGCTGCTGGTGCGCAACGCGCAGGTGTCGCCACTCTTTCCGCTGCTGACCTGCATCTATCCGGTGTTCGAGACGCTCTTCTCGATGTACAGGCGCAAGGTGATCAGGGGCCGCTCGGTCGGCATGCCGGATGGTTTGCACCTGCACAGCCTCGTCTACCGCCGCATGTTGCGCTGGGCGATCGGTCGAGAAGACGCCGCGGCCATGATGAAGCGCAACTCGCGCACCGCACCCTACCTGTGGCTGCTGAGCATGTTCGCGGTCGTGCCCGCCGTGCTGTTCTGGGACGATTCGCGCATCCTCGGTGCCTGCATCGTGCTTTTCGCGCTGTCCTACATCGTGCTCTACGGCAAGATCATCCGCTTCAAGGTGCCAGGGTGGATGGTCTCGAAGCGATAGTGGGCGAGGGTGCGCTCGGTCAGTGCTTGTTGGCGCGATCAGGGCTGGGCTGGCCCACCAGCTTGTCTGCGAGGATGCTCACGATACGCTCGGCAGCCTTGCCATCCCAAAGCGCAGGGCGCCGCCCGCGCCTGGACTCGCCACGAATCGCCGCGCGGGCTGCCGCGATGATCGCTTCGGGCCGCGTGCCGGCCAGCACGTTGCTGCCTTCGTCGACGGTCACCGGGCGCTCGGTATTTTCGCGAATGGTCACGCAAGGCACGCCCAGTGCGGTCGTCTCTTCCTGCAATCCGCCACTGTCGGTGAGTACGACAACGGCGTCCTTCCAGAGGTTCAGGAACGGCATATAGGGTAGCGGCGTCATCAGTTCGACGCCCGGTCCCATTGAGATGCCATGACGCTCGATGTTGTTGCGCGTTCGTGGGTGAACGGGGAAGACCAGCGGCAGTTCTTCGGAGATGTCTCGCAGCGCCAGGGAGATTGATTCCAGTGCGTCGGCGCTGTCCACGTTCGACGGGCGATGCAGCGTGACGACGCCGTAGCGCGCATGGCGCTGCTTGAAGCTCGAGCCCGGCAACTCGCTGGTGTCGGTGCCGGCCAGTTGCGCGGCTTGGTGCAGCACGTTGTCGACCATCACATGCCCGACGTCGAAGACCTGCGCCATGTCCTTGCCTTCGCGCTGCAGATGCAGCAGACCGCTCGGTTCGGTGACGAAGAACCAGTCCGTGATCGCATCGGTGACCAGGCGGTTGATCTCTTCGGGCATCGCCATGTCGCCGCTGCGCAGGCCGGCCTCCACGTGCGCGACCGGGATGCACGCCTTCTTCGCGACGATCGAGCACGCGAGCGTCGAGTTCACGTCGCCGACGACGAGGACGGCGTCCGGCGGATCCGTAGCGCACAAGGATTCGTACGCTTCCATGATCTTCCCGGTCTGCGTGGCGTGCGATCCCCCGCCGCAACCCAGGCGCACATCCGGCGCCGGTATGCCCAACTCGTCGAAGAAGACGTCGTTCATGTCGCGGTCGTAGTGCTGTCCGGTGTGAATGATGCGCCAGTCGAGTCGACCATCCGCGCGCAGTGCGCGGACGATCGGCGCGATCTTCATGAAATTCGGCCGGGCTCCGGCTATCAGATGGATGCAGGGTTTGCTCATGGGTGCGAGACCTGGAAAGCGGGTAAAGGGGTCGCCGGATGCTACATGTGCCTCACGTGCCCCTGGCGATCACACGGCACTTGTGTTTGCAGGCAACCGACGAACGCACGCCGCGTGGAGCAAAAGAGTCAAACCTACGACGCCTCGTCCACGTCTTGTCCGGCGTCGCTCACAGGCGCCAGACATTCGCCCCGGCGGCGCGCAACTGCACTTCGTCAAATGCCGACTTCACATCGACGAATGAGCCGCCGGAAACCAATTTGCGCGTGATGTCGTCGCAAGTCAGTGCCTTGAACCCCCTGTGCGCAACTGCTGCAACGATCGCGTCGGCGCGCGGCAACGCGTCCCACGGCACCAGCGTCACGCCGTATTCGTGCAATGCCTCGGCCGGATCCACCTCCGGGTCGTGCACCGCGACCTCCACACCATAGGTCTTCAACTCGTTGATGATGTCCACCACCTTGCTGTTGCGCAGGTCGGCGCAGTCTTCCTTGAAGGTCAGGCCCAGTACATTGACCCTGGCGCCGCGGATCGTGCTGCCCGAGGCGATCATCTGCTTGACCGTCTGCTCGGCGATGTACTTGCCCATGCCGTCGTTGATGCGCCGCCCCGCCAGGATCACCTGCGGGTGGTAGCCGAGCGTCTCGGCCTTGTGTGTCAGGTAGTACGGGTCGACGCCGATGCAGTGGCCGCCGACGAGGCCGGGGCGGAACTTCAGGAAGTTCCACTTCGTGCCGGCCGCCTCGAGCACCTCGGTCGTGTCGATGCCAATCTTGTCGAAGATGATCGCGAGCTCGTTCATCAGCGCGATGTTCAGGTCGCGCTGGGTGTTCTCGATGACCTTGCACGCTTCGGCCGCCTTGATGCTGCTGCAGCGGTGCACGCCGGGTGCGACGACCATTTCGTAGAGCGCGGCCACCTTGTCGAGTGTCTCTGGCGTGTCGCCGGCGACGACCTTGATGACGGTGGTCAATCGGTGTTCGCGGTCGCCGGGGTTGATGCGCTCCGGGCTGTAGCCGACGAAGAAGTCGCGCTTCCACTGGCCACCCGAATGCTGCTCGAGCACGGGAATGCAGACTTCCTCGGTCGCGCCCGGATAGACGGTGGACTCGTAGATCACGGTCGCGCCCGGCTTCAGGTGCGGCGCGATCGCGCGGCTCGCGGCGATGAGAGGGCCGAAGTCCGGCGTGTGGGCAATGTCCACCGGCGTCGGCACGGCGACGAGGATGAAATCAGCTTGGCGCAGTGCCTGCGGGTCACTCGTGTATTCGGCATGAACGGCGAGCGCCATCTCGTTGTCCGGGATTTCGCGCGAAGGATCGGTGCCGGCGCGGCAGTGCGCCACCTTGTCGGCGACGATGTCGAAGCCGATGGTGCGTGTGTGGCGGCCGAATTCGACCACCAGCGGCAGACCGACGTAGCCCAGGCCGAGGACGGCGACAACCGGGGAAGTTTGAGGCATGTTCATGAGTGAGAAAGGAAGTAGACAGGGGTGTGACTCAGACGACGGCGTCGCGCAGGCGCGGTGCCAGCGCGTCCTTGGCATTCAGATTGAAGCTGGCACGCTCGCCCGGCCAGGCGATGGCGAGATCAGGGTCGGACCAGAGGATCGCGCCTTCGCTGCCTTTGTCGTAGTAGTTCGTCGTCTTGTAGAGAAAGTGTGTCTCGTCGGTGAGCGTCAGGAAGCCGTGCGCGAAGCCCTCGGGTATCCACATCTGGCGCTTGTTCGTGGCGTTGAGTTCGGCGCTGACCCAGCGCCCAAAGGTCGGCGAACCGGCACGGATGTCGACCGCGACGTCGAACGCCGCACCCTGCACGACGCGCACCAGCTTGCCCTGCGCGTGCGGCGCGCGCTGGTAGTGCAGCCCGCGCAGCACGCCGCGGTGAGAGCAGGAGTGATTGTCCTGCACGAACGCGCGCGGCGCGGGCAGGCCGCGTTCGGCCAGCGCGGCGTGGAAGCGCGACTCGTTGAAGCTTTCCATGAACCAGCCGCGCTCATCGGCGAAGACGTCCGGCTCGATGACGAGCACGTCGGGGATGGTTGTCGGCACCAGCTTCATCGCACGGCGCGGTCGCGCAGCAATTGCGTCAGATACTGGCCGTAGCCGTTCTTGAGCAGGGGCTGCGCGAGGGCCTCGAGTTGCGTCGCGTCGATCCAGCCGCTACGCCAGGCGATCTCCTCCGGGCAGGCGACCTTCAGGCCCTGGCGCCGTTCGAGCGTGGCGATGAACTGGCTCGCCTCGAGCAGGCTGTCGTGGGTGCCGGTGTCGAGCCAGGCGAAGCCACGGCCCATGATCTCGACGCCGAGTTCGCTCTGGCGCAGGTAGGTGGCGTTCACGTCGGTGATCTCGAGCTCGCCGCGTGCGCTCGGCCGGGTCGCGGCGGCGATGTCGCAGACCTGCGCGTCGTAGAAGTAGAGGCCGGTGACGGCGAAGTTGCTCTTCGGTGCCTTGGGCTTTTCCTCGATGCTCAGCGCGCGGCGTTGGGCGTCGAACTCGACGACGCCGTAGCGTTCCGGGTCGGTCACGTGGTAGGCGAAAACGCTGGCGCCAGCGTCACGCTCCGCGGCGCGCCGCAGCAGCGGTTGCAGATCGTGGCCGTGAAAGATGTTGTCGCCGAGCACGAGCGCGCTCGGCTCGCCGTCGATGAAGTTTCGCCCCAGGATGAAGGCCTGCGCCAGCCCGTCGGGACTCGGCTGCACGCAATAGCTGATGTTCAGACCCCACTTTGCGCCATCGCCGAGGAGCGCCTCGAAGCGCGGCACGTCCTGCGGTGTGCTGATGAGCAGGATGTCGCGGATGCCGGCGAGCATCAGTGTCGACAGCGGGTAGTACACCATCGGCTTGTCGTACACCGGCAGCAGTTGCTTGCTCATCGCGAGCGTGGCGGGGTGCAGCCGCGTGCCTGAGCCGCCTGCGAGGATGATGCCTTTGCGCTTCATTTGGAGTCGTTCGTGGGCGGTGGATCGGCGAAATGTCAGCGCTTGAGCACCTCGGCGAGCATGCGCTCGACGCCGCTTTGCCAGGAGGGCAGGGTCAGATCGAAGGTGGCGCGGAGCTTGGTCGTATCGAGGCGCGAATTGTGCGGCCGCTTTGCCGGCGTCGGGTAGGCGCTTGTCGGCACCGGTCGCACAGCTTCGGGCGTCGCCTTGAGCGCCTGACCCGCCTCGCGCGCGAAACCGACCACGTGGCGCGCGTAGCCGCACCAGCTTGTCTCGCCCGACGCCGCGGCATGGTAGGTGCCGCCGAGTTCGGGCCGCGCCATCGCCATACGAACCGCGTGTGCGGTGATATCGGCCAGCAGGTCCGCACCCGTGGGCGCGCCGATCTGGTCGTCGATCACGTCGAGCGCGTCGCGCTCGGCCGCAAGCCGCAGCATGGTGCGCGCAAAATTGCTGCCGCGTGCGGCATAGACCCAACTGGTGCGGAGAATCAGGTGCCGGCAGCCCGAGGCCCGAATCGCCATTTCGCCTTCGAGCTTGGTGCGGCCATAGACATTGAGCGGGCCGGTGGGCGCGTCCTCCGTCCAAGGCGCGCTGCCGCTGCCGTCGAACACGTAGTCGGTGCTGTAGTGGACAATCCAGGCGCCGAGCGCGCATGCTTCGCGCGCGATGACGCCGGGCGCGGTGGCGTTGATCGCCAGGGCGAGGTCGGGCTCGGCCTCGGCCTTGTCCACCGCGGTGTGGGCGGCGGCGTTGACGATCAGCTGCGGCGCCACGGCACGCACCGTCGCGGCAAGGGTCTCGGGCGCGGCGAAGTCCGCTCGAAGCGGGCCGGTGCTGTCGAAGTCGAGCGCGACGATTTCGCCCAGCGGCGCGAGCGATCGCTGCAACTCCCACCCGACCTGACCGTTCTTGCCGAGCAGCAGGATTTTCATGGGGCGGCCTCGCGGCCGGCGTAGTTCGTCGCCACCCAATCGCGATAGGCGCCGCTTTGCACATGGGCGACCCAGTCGGCGTGGTCGAGATACCACTGCACGGTCTTGCGAATGCCGCTCTCGAAGGTTTCGGCGGGTCGCCAGCCGAGTTCACGCTCGATCTTGCGGGCGTCGATCGCGTAGCGTCGGTCGTGGCCGGGCCGATCGGTGACGTAGGTGATCAGCCGGGCGTAGGGGCCGGCCGGGTCGGGCCGCATTTCGTCGAGCAGGGCGCAGACGGTCTGCACGATCTCGATGTTGGGCTTCTCGTTCCAGCCGCCGATGTTGTAGGTCTCGCCGATGCGGCCGCGCGAGAGCACCTCGCGGATCGCCGTGCAATGGTCTTTGACATAAAGCCAGTCGCGCACCTGCTGCCCGTCGCCGTAGACCGGCAGCGGTTTGCCGGCGAGCGCGTTGATGATCATCAGCGGGATCAACTTCTCCGGGAAGTGATACGGCCCGTAGTTGTTCGAGCAGTTCGTCGTGACCACCGGCAACCCGTAGGTGTGGTGCCAGGCGCGCACCAGGTGATCGCTTGCTGCCTTGCTCGCCGAATAGGGGCTGTTCGGCTCGTAGGCATGCGTCTCCACAAACGCCGGCTCGCCCGCGGAGAGCGACCCATACACCTCATCGGTCGAGACGTGGTGGAAACGAAACGCAGCCTTCGCGTCGGCGGACAGGCTTGTCCAATGCGCGCGAGCCGCCTCGAGCAGCGTGTAGGTGCCCTCGACGTTCGTCTTCATGAACGCGCCCGGGCCGTGGATGCTGCGGTCGACATGGCTTTCCGCCGCGAAGTGGACGATCGCGCGCGGGTTATGTCGCGCGAACAGCGTGTCCAGCAACGCGCGGTCGGTGATGTCGCCCTGCACGAACACATGCCGCGCGTCGCCCTCCAGCGATGCGAGGCTTTCGCGATTGCCGGCGTACGTCAGCGCGTCGAGATTGAGTACCGGCTCGTCGCAGCCGGCCAGCCAATCGAGCACGAAATTGGCGCCGATGAAGCCGGCGCCGCCTGTCACAAGGATCATTCGGATTGCTTTCGGCCCCGGTGTCACGAGGGCGTGGGAGAGGTGCCGCCGCGCACGATTCTAGTGGCGCCGCTCCAATTCAAGACGTGAATTGCTGCACTGCACACTCATGAAGGGCGATAATCAACGGTTATGAGTGAAACTGCTTTTGCTGAACCCATTGCCGCTGCCGACGACAAGCTGGCCAACGAACTCGCCCCCACCGGGCCGATGGAGTTTTCCGCACTGGGTCTGGCGCCCAAGCTCGAACAGGCGGTAGCCGACCAAGGCTACACGCAGATGACGCCGATCCAGGCGAAGG
>JAMLIM010000054.1 GCA_023954175.1 Rhizobacter sp. | reverse complement strand
CCGCGCCTCGCCCATCAGCTCGAAGCCGAGCAGCGCATGCGCGAGATCACGCACCGCCGCGCTGCCGCGTGCATGGTCGCGGTCGAGCCGCTCGAGCACCGGGCCGAGTTCGGGCGCGCGCTCGCGCAGGCGCGGGAAGAGCAGCGCCGATTCCTTCGCGTGATGCAGTCGCTCGGGGAACTCGTCGACGTAGAAGAGCATCGCGCGCAGCAGCCCGAAGTCGGGTCTGGTGCCGTGCTTGCGGTAGGCGGCGAGCAGCACGCCCATCGTGCGCAGCAGCACGGCGAGCGCGGCGTGTTCGTCGTGGATGATCTTGAGTGCGGCGTGGCTCATTCGAGGTCTCCCGGCGTCGGTGGCAAAGTCATGGCGGGCGCGCCTTGCACCCGCCTCACGCCGCACCGCGCACCCGCGCGAGCAGCGCGCTCGTCGAGTAGCCGTCGACGAATGCGATGGCACGTGCCTGGCCGCCCCAGCTGCGCACGAGGCGCGTTTCGGCGAGCGTCTCGATATCGTAGTCGCCGCCCTTGACGTACCAGTCCGGCCGCACGATCTGCATCAGCGCGACCGGGGTCGGCTCGTCGAACAGGGTCACGAGGCTCACGCTCTCGAGCGCGGCGAGCACGCAGGCGCGATCGGCCTCGCCGTTCAGGGGCCGGTCCGGCCCCTTGCCCAGGCCGCGCGCGGAGGCGTCGCTGTTCAGGCCGACGACGAGGCTCGCGCCGAGCGCGCGGGCTTCTGCCAGATAACTCACGTGGCCGCGGTGCAGGATGTCGAAGACGCCGTTCGTGAAGACCAACGGGCGTGCCAGGTCGCGCAGGCGCGCCGCGAGTTCGGCCCGCGCGCACAGCTTGTCGAGGAAGGCGGCCATGCGCGATTGTCACCTGCGTGGCAGCAGGGGCAAGGGCTTGCGTCATAGACTTCCACCGCACCCATGAACCCCGAACCAGGAGACGCTTCGCCATGATCACGCTGTGCGGCATCACGATTTCGAACTACTACAACAAGGTCAAGCTCGCGCTGCTCGAAAAGGGCGTGCCGTTCACCGAGGAGGTCTGCAAGACCGGCAGCCAGGACGAGGCGGTGCTCGCCTGCACGCCGCTCGGCAAGGTGCCTTTCATCCGCACCGAGCGCGGCGCGCTGTGCGAGAGCGAGGCGATCATGGCCTACATCGAGGCCACCTGGCCGACGCCCGCACTGATGCCCGCCGACGCCTGGGAGCGCGCCAAGCTGCAGGAGCTCACCCTCTTCATCGACCTGCACCTCGAGCTCGTGGCACGCCAGCTCTACGGCCAGGCCTTCTTCGGCGGCGAAGCCTTGTCCGACGCGAACAAGGAGCGCGTGCGCAAACAGCTCGTGAAGAACATCGCCGGCTTCAAGCGGCTCGCGAAGTTCGCGCCCTATGTCGGCGGCGACAGCTTCACGCAGGCCGATTGCGCCGCCTACGTCAGCCTGCCGCTGGTCGCGCTCTCGAGCCGCATCGCGCTCGGGGAAGACCTGCTCGCCGCCGCCGGCATCGACTGGAAGGCCTACGCCGCCCTGATCGGCCAGCGGCCGAGCGCGCAGAGGGTGGACGCCGACCGCAAAGCCGGGCAGGCGCAGCTGGCCAAGACCTAGGGGCCTGGGCCCCAGCGATCGGCGCGCCGGCTCCTATGGCGTTGCGCGCGCGGGCGATATGCCGCCCGGCCGCGCGCTGCCGGCGTCGCGGTCGCCGCGGCTGCGGTCCGGTGGGTCCTTTCGCGCACTTGCGGGTTCACCGTCGCCGCGGCTGCGTTCGGGCGGCGCAGCGCGCGCGCCGGGCGCGCCCGGTGCGTCCGCCGCTGGCGCCTGCCGTGGGGGCGCTGGCGCGGGGCGCGCGGGGCGGCCGGCTTCGGGATTCGCTGCCGGTGCGCCCGCGCGCGGCGGCCGCGCATTGCCGGGGGCTGCCGCATCCCCGGGCGGCGGACGCGAGCCCGGGCGCGACCCGTGGCGCCCGCCACCGTTGTCGCCCGGTGTGCTTGGCGCGGTCGGCGCGGTGGCTTGCGGTGCGTTGCTGCCCGCGCCCGGTCGCGTCGGCAGGGGTCGCGCATCGGGCTGCGGCTGCGGGCTGCCGGGGCGGGTGCGGTCCGGGCCGGTCGGCCGGGTGCGCTCGGGCATCGGTTGCGCACCGCCGGGCCGGGTGCGCTCGGGCATCGGTTGCGCACCGCCGGGCCGGGTGCGCTCGGGGCCGCTCGGGCGGGTCGCGCCGGGCGGCGGGCCTTCGCGCCATCGGGGATCGGAGACACCGCGGCGCGGCCCCGGATTGTGCGTCCAGACCGGCGCGCCGCGCCCGCCGTTGTTGATGATCGTCGTGTTGTTGTTGACGACGATGTTGCGTTCTCGCCAGTTCGGCGCGCGACCGTGCCAGATCCAGGGTGGCGCACCGATCGGCCGACCCCATCCGATGCCCGGGCCCCAACCGGGCCCCCAGCCTGGCGGCCGGTACCGCGGCGGCGGCACCCAGACCCAGCGCGGCGGCGCGCCCCACCACCAATTGCCGTAGACGAACATCGGGTCGAAGAACGGGACGTAGACGAATTGCGGCTGCGTCGGCTCGATCACGATGTAGCGGTCCTGCACGACCACCGTCTGCTGCGCGTTGCTGTCGAGGTTCCCGGCCGCCTGCGCGCGGGCGCGCAGCGCCTGCACGGTGTTCATGACGTCGGCCTGCTGGGCCAGGAAAGCATCGCCGAGCCTTTGCGTCCAGTCGAGCTTTTCGTCCATCATCGCGAGCACGGACGGAAAGCGCACGAGGGCGATCACGCTCGGGTCCCAGGCCTGCGCCTCGGCGACGCCGGCGAGCGCGTCGGGCTCCAGGTCACGGCTGCGATCGACCAGCCGCGCCGCCTGCACCACTTCGAGCGGGTAGGTCGACGCGATCAGCACCTGCGTCAGCAGCGCATCCGGGTAGAGCGCGATCGGCGCCAGCAACTCGTCCAGCGCCTGTTGGTCGAACGGCGGCGGCGAGGCCCCGGGCTGCGCGCGTGCCGCGCCAGGGGCGAACCCCAGCACGACGAAGGCGAGCGCCGCCAGCAGTCCGCCGAGGATTTTCATGAGCCTGGACATGGGTCGACTCCCGGCGACGCTCGACGACCGATCGGCGCCCGACGCCACATGCGGGTCCACCTGCCCGGTGGGGCATGGCGCACGTGGCGGGCAAGTGCCCGCGCTTCGGGGGTTCATCTCATGACAACGCGCAAAGCCGCGCGTTCGTTGACCCGCGGGCCGTCGGGCGGGGCCCGCCGCTCAGGCCGGCTGCACCGCAGCGCCACCGCGTGCCGCAGCGGCCGCCAGCGACTGCGTCACTTCCTTGCGATAGCGGTTGAGCTCCTGCACGCTCGCAAAGCTGCGCTCCATCAGCAGGGACATGTTGTGCAGGATGCGCTCGACGACCTTGCCTTCCCACGCGCTGTCGAAGCGGATCTGGCGATCGAGCCACTGCTCGAGCCAGGCCGGATCGGGCAGGCGGCTTTGCACGGTGTCGCGCGGATAGAGCGACTGGTTCACGTGCAGGTTGGTCGGGTGCAGCGCCTGCGCGGTGCGCCGGGCACTGGCCATCAACACGCCGACCTTCGCGAACGCCGCCTTCGCCTCGTCACCGAACTTGCCGAGCGCGCGCTTCATGTAGCGCAGGTAGGCGCCGCCGTGGCGCGCCTCGTCGCGCGCGAGCGTCTCGTAAATCGCCTGGATCACCGGCTCGGAGTGCCATTCGGCGGCGCAGCGGTACCAGTGGTTGAGCCGGATCTCGCCGCAGAAGTGCAGCATCAGCGTTTCGAGCGCGGGCGCGGGGTCGAACTCGAAGCGCACTTCGTGCAGCTCGGCCTCGGTCGGCACGAGCTCGGGCCTGAAGCGCCGCAGGTACTCCATCAGCACGAGCGAGTGCTTCTGCTCCTCGAAGAACCAGATGCTCATGAAGGACGAGAAGTCGCTGTCGTCGCGGTTGTCGCGCAGGAACATCTCGGTCGCGGGCAGCGCGGCCCACTCCGTGATCGCGTTCATCTTGATCGTCTGCGCCTGCTCGTCGCTGAGCTTGCTGGCGTCGAACGAGGCCCAGGGGATGTCGCGCTCCATGTTCCAACGCACGGCTTCGAGTTGCTTGAAGAGTTCGGGATAAAGCATGGCAGGCCCCTGAAGTGAATTCGGTCTCGGTCGGCAAGGCCCGCGCGCCGCGTTACTCGGGCAGCGAGTTCAGGATGAACATCGCGGTGAGCAGCGACGACGGCTTGCCGAGCTTGCCAAACCAACGGTCGTAGATCGCGCTGACTTCGCCCGTGCGATACAGCTGCGCGAGCACGCGGTTGACGGCCTGCTTGAAATCGGCATCGTTGCGCCGCACGACGAGGCCGTAGGGCTCGAACGAGAAGTTCTGCTCCGCCATGCGCACCACGATCTGGTCGCCGCTGGCGATGATGAGCCCGATCAGGATCGTCTGGTCGGCCGCGTAGGCGTCGATCTTGCCGTCGTTGAGCATCTTCATGCCCTCGACGTGCGCCTTGACGGGGACCACTTCGAAGCTGACGGCCGCGCGCTGCATGGCAGTCTTCAGCGCCGTCTCGGTGGTCGTGCCCTGGACGACGCCGACCTTCTTGCCGGAGAGATCGGCGATGCCCTTCGCGGGCGTCGGCCCCTTGGTCACGAAGTTGCCGCCGTCGACCCACGTCATCAGGCTGAAGTCGACGATCTTCTGGCGCGAGATCGTGTTCGTGCTGGTCGCGCATTCCAGATCGATCTTGCCCTCGTTGAGCATCTCGAACCGGTTGGCGAGCGTGATCGGCACCCACTTGAGCTCGAGCTTGGGCAGTGCGAGCTGCTGCTGGATGCCGGCCGCGACGCGCTTGCACAGGTCGACCGAGTAGCCGGACGGGACCTTGTCGTTGTCGGCATACGAGAACGGCACCGAATCGGGCAGGTAGCCGAGCTGGATCGTGCCCGACCCGGCGATCTTCTTGAGCGTGCCCGTCGCGGACTGGGCATGCGCCGCGAAGGCGAGCGCGGCGCCGAGAACGGCAAGTACCAGGCGGAATTGCATCTTCGGGAGATCCAGGGTGATGTGTTGCTGCGGTTCGCAATGGGTGAATCTAGCATGTGCGGCCCGCCGCGCCCGGCCGCCGAGCCCGGGCGGCGCGAACCGCGCCGCGCGTCGCGCTACAGCCAGCCCTTGCGCCGGAAGTACCAGAACGGGGCAATCATGCTCGACGCCATCAGCGCGAGCGCGAACGCGTAGCCATAGTCCCAGTTCACCTCGGGCATGAAGCGGAAGTTCATGCCGTAGATGCTCGCGATCAGCGTCGGCGGCAGCAGCGCGACGCTCGCGACCGAGAAGATCTTGATGATCCGGTTCTGGTTGATGTTGATGAAGCCGACCGTCGCGTTCATCAGGAAGTTGATCTTGTCGAACAGGAAGGTGGTGTGGTTGTCGAGCGAATCGATGTCGCGCAGGATCTGGCGCGCTTCCTCGAACTGCTCGGCATTCAACATGCGGCTGCGCATCATGAAGCTGACCGCGCGGCGCGTGTCCATCACGTTGCGGCGGATGCGGCCGTTGAGGTCCTCCTCCTTCGCGATCGCCGACAGCGCCTCGCCTGCGATCTCGTCGCTGACGGCGCGCTTGAGGACGCTGTTGCTGACGACCTCGAGGGCGTCGTAGATGCTCTCGAGTGCGTCGGCGGAGTACTCGGCGTCGGCGTCGTAGAGCTTGAGCAGCACATCCTTCGCGTCCTCGATCAGCGCCGGGATGCGCCGCGCGCGCAGCCGCAGCAAGCGAAACACCGGCAGGTCCTCGGCATGGACCGAGAACAGCATCTTGTTGTGCAGCACGAAGGCCACGCGCACGTTGCGCGGGTTCTCCTCGTCGTCGATCAGGAAGTCCGAGCGGATGTGCAGTTCGCCGTTGTCTTCCTCGTAGAAGCGGGCCGACTCCTCCAGATCGTCGTCGACGATGTCGTCGGGAATGGTGACGCCGAAGCGTTCGTGGATCCAGCCCTTTTCCTGCGCCGTCGGCGCGTCCATGTCGATCCAGACCGGCGCGACGTTGGTGAGCGCCTCGGCGCTCGCGATCTCTTCCTGGAACAACCGGCCGTTGACCAGCGTGAACACGTTCAGCATCGAACTCTCCGGCGCATTCCGGTGCAGGGCCGGCGGCGCGGGTGGGGTGGCGGGTCACGACCGTCGCACCCCACGTTCACTGGAGCGGACGGTCACCGAGGGTGTGAGCGGTCCAATTGGGTCTTCGCGATGATGACTGCGGGATTATCGCATCGCGGCCAGCGGCGCGGCGCGTCGGAAGCTTGCTTGTCACTGCCCGCTTTCGAGGGCACACTGGTCCGGCACCGGCCACCCGGATTGCCCCGGCCAGTGCGTGTGAACAGTCCCCATTTGAGCGCCCCATCCCTGCAAAGGAGTAGACATGAATCTGACGATCAGCGGCCACCACCTCGAAGTCACGCCGGCGTTGCGCGAGTACGTGCTCACCAAGCTGGATCGCGTGACGCGTCATTTCGATCAAGTGGTCGACGTCAACGTGCTGCTGTCGGTCGAGAAGCTGAAGGAAAAGGAAAGAAGGCAAAAAGCCGAGGTCACGCTGCACGTCAAGGGCAAGGACATCTTCGTCGAGAACAGCCACGAGGATCTGTACGCCGCAATCGATCAGTTGATGGACAAGCTCGATCGCCAGGTCTGCCGCCACAAGGAGATGCTGCAGGACCACCATCACCACTCGCCCAAGCGGCAGGACGCGATGTCCTCCTGAGCACGCATGCCCGCGCGGCGGGCGCGTGAATCGAAGCGGCCCACGGGCCGCTTTTTTCCTGTCCGCCACCGGGTGGCGCACCCCCCGGGTTCGCGGGGGTCCGAGAGTGTTGCTGCGCCGCACCAACAATCGCACAATCGGCAGGGCAATCGGGCATCGGCACGAGCACGGCGCCACCCGATTCCTATAATTCAACGCCTCAATCCGCTTGCCGGCGAAAACCCAGCCTCACCCGCTGGAAACCGTCGCCGCAGAACGATGAACCGTCTCGCCGCCATCCTTCCGCCCGGCAATGTGCTGGTCAACGTGGACGCCACCAGCAAGAAGCGCGTGTTCGAGCACGCCGGACTGCTGTTCGAGAACCAGCATTCGATCGCCCGCGCGACGGTGACGGACAACCTGTTCGCGCGCGAGCGGCTGGGCTCGACAGGTCTCGGCCACGGCGTGGCGATTCCGCACGGACGCATCAAGGGGCTGAAGAACCCGCTCGCCGCGGCGCTGCGCGTGCAGCAGCCGATCCCCTTCGACGCCCCCGACGACGAGCCGGTCGGCCTGCTGATCTTCCTGCTCGTGCCCGAAGCGGCGACGCAGCGCCACCTCGAGATCCTGTCCGAGATCGCCGAGATGCTCTCGGACCGCGAATTCCGCGAACGGCTCAAGACCGAGGGCGACGCCGCCCGCATCCACGAGCTGATCACGAGCTGGGAGCCGATGAAGTCGGTCGTCTGACGTGATCACCGTCCCCGGACACCTCCGGTGTCGCCCCCCAGGGGGCTTTCGATGCTCCTGGGGCGGTCGGGCGAGGTGTGAGGCCTTGCACAAGAGAGTCTTCCTCGCGTGAAGCCGAGCGTCATCAGCGCCGAGGCGCTGTTCGATGAGCACCGGGCCGCGCTGCACTGGGAGTGGCTCGCGGGGCACGCGCACCCGGAGCGTCGCTTCGACGAGGCGGCTGTGCGCAACGCGCAATCGGCGGCCGACCTCGTCGGCTACCTGAACTACATCCACCCCTATCGCGTGCAGATCGTCGGCACGCGCGAAGTGGCCTACCTGCTGGCGTCGACCCCCGAAGATCAGGAGCGGCGCATCCAGCGCATCGTCACCCTCGAGCCGCCGGTCGTCGTCATCGCCGACGGGCAGACACCACCCGAGCGCCTCGTCAGCATGTGCGAGCGGGCCGACATCCCCCTTTTCGTCACCGCCGATTCCGCCGGCCACGTGATCGACGTCGTGCGCAGCTACCTGAGCCGGCATTTCGCCGAGCGCACGACGCGCCACGGCGTCTTCATGGACATCCTCGGCCTCGGTGTGCTGCTGACCGGCGAATCGGGCCTGGGCAAGAGCGAACTCGGGCTCGAGTTGATCTCGCGCGGCCACGGCATGGTCGCCGACGACGCGGTCGACCTCTATCGCGTGTCGCAGACCGCGATCGAGGGGCGCTGCCCCGAGCTGCTGATGAACCTGCTCGAGGTGCGCGGCATCGGCCTGCTCGACATCAAGGCGATCTTTGGCGAGACGGCGGTGCGCCGCAAGATGCGCCTGCACCTGATCGTGCACCTGGTGCGCAAGGAGACGATGGAGCGCGAATTCGAGCGCCTGCCCTACGAGCCGCTGTACGAGGACATCCTCGACGTGCCGGTGCGCAAGGCGGTGATCGCGGTCGACGCCGGGCGCAACCTGGCGGTGCTGGTGGAGGCGGCGGTGCGCAACTCGATCCTGCAACTGCGCGGCATCGACACCTACGGCGAATTCATCGCGCGCCACCAGAAGGCGATGAGCAAGCCGCCGGAGTGAGCCTGGACGCCTCGTCGGCGGCGCCGGGCCCCGGCCTCAGCGCTGCCGGTGCGGGCAATCCTTCTTGGTGCAGGTCGCGTACAGCGACAGCGCGTGCTCCTGCAGCTCGAAGCCGCTCGCGCGCGCGACGGCACGCTGGCGCTGCTCGATCTCGGCGTCGTAGAACTCCTCGACCCAGCCGCAATCGAGGCACACCAGGTGGTCGTGGTGCGAGCCCTCGTTCAGCTCGAACACCGATTTGCCCGACTCGAAGTGGTTGCGCTTGAGCAGGCCGGCCTGCTCGAACTGCATCAGCACCCGATAGACCGTCGCCAGGCCGATGTCCGATCCTTCGAGCAGCAAGGCCTTGTAGACGTCCTCGGCCGCCATGTGGCGCTGGTCGCCCTTCTGGAAGATCTCGAGGATCCGGATGCGCGGCAGCGTGGCCTTCAGCCCCGAGCTCTTGAGTTCGTCGGCGTTGCTCGTCATGTCAAATCGGCCCGGGCGCCCGGCGGGGGCGAACGCCCTGAGCTTGGAGTGGCTTCATGGGGGTCCAGGTTGGCGAAGGGCTCCGCAGTCCGGCGCTTGCCGAAGCGGCCGCTAGAATTCGGCATCATATCGGGGTCAGCCAGAAGTGGTTCGATCCCCCCACCATGCGCCCTACCTCATCCGCCTCGATTCGCCTGCCGCGCCTGCGCGCCATCCTGTGGACGGGCGTGGCGTTCGCGGCCAGCGGGCTGGCGGGTTGCGGCTCGTTTCAGTCGTTCAATTTCGTGAATGTCTTTCGACCGTACCGGATCGAGGTGGTGCAAGGCAACGTCGTCACGAAGGAGCGCGCCGAGCGCGTCACCCCCGGCATGAGCCGGGCGCAGGTGCGCGAGATCCTCGGCACGCCCTTGCTGACGGACGTGTTCCACGCGAACCGCTGGGACTACGCGTTCTGGCTCAATCGCCCCGGCACGCCGATCCAGCACCGCCTCGTCGTCGTCTACTTCGAGGACGATCAGCTCACCCGCATCGACGCTGCGGACCTGCCGACCGAAGCCGAGTTCCTGGACCTGATCGCCACCTACCGACAGCGCGACGTGCCCAACCTGACGCTGACGGAAGAGCAGATCCAGGCGCTGCCGGTGCCGCCGAGACCCCCTGCCGCGGCGTCGGCGCCCGAGGGACCGGCACGCAACTACCCGCCGCTCGAACAAAGGGGATGAACGCGCGCGCCGAAGTCTCGGCCAACCCCACCGCCACCGCCGGCGCCGATGCGAAGGCCCTGCGGGTCGCCGTCGCCGGCGCCTCCGGCCGCATGGGCCGCATGCTGATCGAGGCCATCACCGCGGCCGACGACTGCACACTCAGCGGCGCGCTCGACGTGCCGGCCAGCCCCGCGCTCGGCCTCGACGCGACGGCCTTTCTTGGGCGAAGCTGCGGCGTGGCGATCGTCGCCGACCTGCGCGCGGGCCTTGCCGGCGCCGACGTGCTGATCGACTTCACGCGGCCCGAGGGCACGCTCGCCCACCTCGCGCAGTGCCGCGCGCTCGGCGTCAAGGCCGTCGTCGGGACGACCGGCTTCGACGACGCGCAGAAGGCCGAGATCGCGGCGATCGCGCGCGACGTTGCGATCGTGATGGCGCCCAACATGAGCGCCGGCGTGAACGTCGTGCTGCGCCTGATCGACATGGCCGCACGCGCGCTCGCCGACGGCTACGACATCGAGGTCATCGAGGCGCACCACCGCCACAAGGTCGACGCGCCGAGCGGCACCGCGCTGCAGATGGGCGAGGTCGCGGCGGCGGCGACCGGGCGCAGCCTGAAAGACTGCGCCGTCTACGCGCGCGAAGGCGTGACCGGCGAGCGCGAAGCCGGCGCGATCGGCTTCGCCGCGATCCGCGGCGGCGACATCGTCGGCGACCACACGGTGCTCTTCGCGGGCACCGGCGAACGCATCGAGATCACCCACAAATCCGGCAGCCGCGCGACCTACGCGCAAGGCAGCCTGCGCGCGGCGCGCTTCCTGGTGCAACACGCGAGCGGCCTGTTCGACATGCAGGACGTGCTCGGGCTGAAGGATCGCCCGCGGTGACGGGTTTCGAGGCGTTCTGGGAGCAGGGCGACGCGATCACGCGCGCGGTCGCGCTGCTGCTGCTCGCGATGTCGGTCAGCGCCTGGGTGACGATCTTCTGGAAAGGCTGGCTGCTGCGCCGCGCGCGCAGCGGCATCGAGCGCGCGGTGCCCGCATTCTGGGGCGCGCCGACCCTGGCCGACGGCCGCGTGCAACTCGCGCAGTTCGACCGCGAAGGCGTGCTGCAGCCGCTGCTCGCGGCGGCGACGGATGGCGCCGACGCGCGCGCGCTCGAAGGCCAGGGGCAACTGAAGTCGCAGCTCACGCGACGCCTGCGCGGCGCGCTGCACGTGTCGCTGGCGCACCTGCAGTCGGGCCAGGTGCTGCTGGCGTCGATCGGCAGCACCTCGCCCTTTGTCGGCCTGTTCGGCACCGTCTGGGGCATCTATCACGCGCTGCTCAGCATCTCGGCCGGCGGCGCGATCACGATCGAGAAGGTCGCCGGGCCGGTCGGCGAGGCGCTGGTGATGACGGCCGCCGGCCTCGCGGTCGCCATTCCCGCCGTGCTCGCCTACAACATCTTCGGCAAGATGGTGGCGGGCTGCGAGGCCGAGCTCGAGGGCTTCGCGCTCGACCTGCGCGAGATGGTCACGGATGCGGCCTCGGGTGTGTCATCCAGTGCGTCATCCGGTGCGTCATCCGGTGCGGCGCCCACCGCAAGCGCGGCCTGAACCATGGCCTTCGGCCGCCTCGAGCGCAGCGCCGGCGCGCAGCCGATGAGCGACATCAACATGACGCCGCTGATCGACGTCATGCTCGTGCTGCTCGTGATCTTCATGATCACGGCGCCCTTGATGTCGAGCAGCCTCAAGCTCGAGCTGCCCCGCAGCGACGCCGCCCAGCCGAGCGACACGCCGAAATTCATCGCCGTCGCGATCACGCCCGAAGGCGAGTTGTTCCTCGGCGAGGAGAAGCTCGACGCGAGCGCGTTCGACGAGCGCATCGCCGAAGCGGCCCACCGATCGCCCGACATCGAGGTGCAACTGCGCGCCGACAAGCGCACGCCCTACGGCCAGGTCGCCGAACTCATCGGCCGCGTGCAGAAGGCGGGACTCAACCGCATCGCGTTCGTGACCGAGGCGGCGCAGGCGGCGCCGGAGGCCGACCCCGGCCGGCCGTCACGCCCGTAGCGAAAGCGCGGCCGCGACGGGTGCGATTCCTATAATCGCAGCCACCCCAAGCCGCGCGTCGCGACCCTCCCGCCGCGCAGCGCCACCCATGAGCACGCCGGGCCGCCCCAGGGGCGACTACCGCAGTGCGCAGCACGAAGGTAAACCAGTGAACACGCCCGAATCCAACCGCTACGACGCCCAGGCCGTCGAGCAAGCCGCGCAGGCGCACTGGCAGGCGCGAGACGCCTACCGCGTGACGGAGGACGCGAGCCGGCCCAAGTTCTACGCCTGCTCGATGCTGCCCTACCCGAGCGGCAAGCTGCACATGGGCCATGTGCGCAACTACACGATCAACGACATGCTCGCGCGCCAGCTGCGCATGAAGGGCATGAACGTGCTGATGCCGATGGGCTGGGACGCCTTCGGCCTGCCGGCCGAGAACGCGGCGATGAAGAACGCCGTGCCGCCCGCGAAGTGGACCTACGACAACATCGCCACGATGAAGGCGCAGATGCAGGCGATGGGCCTGGCCATCGACTGGTCGCGCGAGGTCACGACCTGCGCGCCCGACTACTACAAGTGGAACCAGTGGCTGTTCCTGAAGATGCTCGAAGCCGGCATCGCCGAGCGCCGCACCCAGGTCGTCAACTGGGACCCGGTCGACCAGACCGTGCTCGCCAACGAGCAGGTGATCGACGGCCGCGGCTGGCGCTCGGGCGCGATCATCGAGAAGCGCGAGATCCCCGGCTACTACCTCAAGATCACGCAGTACGCCGAGGAGTTGCTCGACCACGTGAAGCACAAGCTGCCGGGCTGGCCGGAGCGCGTCAAGCTGATGCAGGAGAACTGGATCGGCAAGAGCGAAGGCGTGCGCTTTGCCTTTCCGCACGACATCCGCGGCGCCGACGGCAAGCTGATCCAGGACGGCAGGCTGTGGGTCTTCACGACGCGCGCCGACACCATCATGGGCGTCAGCTTCTGCGCCGTCGCGCCCGAGCATCCGCTCGCCACGCACGCCGCGCGCGGCAATCCGAAGCTGGCGGCCTTCATCGAGGAATGCCGTGTCGGCGGCACGACCGAGGTCGAGCTCGCCACGCGCGACAAGCTCGGCATGGCGACCGGCCTGTTCGTGACGCACCCGCTGAGCCACGAGACGGTCGAGGTCTGGGTCGGCAACTACGTGCTGATGGGCTACGGCGACGGCGCGGTGATGGGCGTGCCGGCCCACGACGAGCGCGACTTCGCGTTCGCCAAGAAATACGGCCTGCCGATCACGCAGGTGATCGCGATCGACGGCGAACACTTCACCTACGACCATTGGCAGGACTGGTACGCCGACAAAGAGCGCGGCTTCACCGTCAACTCCGACCTCTACAGCGGCCTGAACCACGAGAAGGCGACCAACGAGATCGCCAAGGCGCTGCACAGCCACGGCCTCGGCGGCAAGCAGACGACGTGGCGGCTGCGCGACTGGGGCGTGAGCCGCCAGCGCTACTGGGGCACGCCGATCCCGATCATCCACTGTGAAGCTTGCGGCGTCGTGCCGGTGCCCGAGCGCGACCTGCCCGTCGTGCTGCCCGAGGACCTGATCCCGGATGGCTCGGGCAACCCGCTCAACAAGTGCGCGTCGTTCCTGAACGTCGCCTGCCCGAAGTGCGGCAAGCCGGCGCGGCGCGAGACCGACACGATGGACACCTTCGTCGATTCGTCGTGGTACTACATGCGCTACTGCGACCCGACGAACGAGCAGGCGATGGTCGCCAGCGGCACCGCCTACTGGATGCCGATGGATCAGTACATCGGTGGCATCGAACACGCGATCCTGCACCTGCTCTACGCGCGCTTCTGGACCAAGGTCATGCGCGACTTGAAGCTCGTGACGATCGACGAACCCTTCACGCATCTGCTGACGCAGGGCATGGTGCTCAACGAAGCCTTCGTGCGCAGCGGCGCCGAGGGCGGCCGCGAGTACTTCTGGGAGCACGATCTGGACATCGTGCGCGACGAGCACCAGAAAGTCGTCTTCGCGAAGACCCGGCGCGACGGCCTGGCGGTCGAGTGCGAGGGCTGGACGACGATGTCGAAGTCGAAGAACAACGGCGTCGACCCGCAGGCGGTGATCGACCGCTACGGCGCCGACACCGCGCGCCTGTTCGTCATGTTCGCCTCGCCACCGGAGCAGACGGTCGAATGGAACGACGCCGGCGTCGAAGGCGCGAACCGCTTCCTGCGCCGCGTCTGGGCGTTCGCGATGCGCAACGAGGCGCTGCTGCGCGCGGCCGGCCCGATCGTCTCGCCGCTCTCGCCGGCGGCGCGCGAGTTGCGCCGCGAGGTGCACACCGTGCTGCGCCAGGTCTGCTACGACTACGAGCGCATGCAATACAACACCGTCATCTCGGGCGCGATGAAGCTGCTCAACGCGCTCGACGCCTTCAAGGGCGACGGCGCGCCGGCGCTGCGCGAAGGCACCGGCATCCTGCTGCGCGTGCTCTACCCGGCCTGCCCGCACATCACGCATGCGCTGTGGGAATCGCTCGGCTACGCGGCCGAGCACGGCGGCCTGCTCGACGCGCCGTGGCCCGAAGTCGAGGAAGCGGCCCTCGTGCAGGACGAGATCGAGCTCGTGCTGCAGGTCAACGGCAAACTGCGTGGCGCGATCAAGGTGCCCGCCGCGGCCGACAACGAAGCGATAGAAGCCGCCGCGCTGGCAAGCCCCGACTTCACACGCTTCGCCGAGGGGCGTGCCGCGCGGCGCGTGATCGTCGTGCCGGGGCGGCTCGTCAACGTGGTGCTGTGACGACGGCCGCGCGGGCGGCCTCGGCGGCGCGCCGCCGTTTGCTGCTTGCGCCCGCGGCCTGGGCGGCTTCGCTGACGCTCGCGGGTTGCGGGTTCGCCCTCAGGCGCGCGCCGGAGATGCAGTTCCAGCGCGTGCAGCTGAAGGGCTTTGCGGCCCATTCGCCGTTGGCGCAGGAGTTGCGCCAGAGCATCGACTCGAGCCCCGACACGCGCGTCGTCGACAGTGCGGCCCAGGCGCAGGTCGTGCTCGAAGCCCTGACCGATTCGCGCGACCGCGGCGTCGTCGGCTCGACCGCGACCGGCCTCGTGCGCGAGTTCGAACTGCGCATGCATTTCAAGTTCCAGCTGCGCACGCCGGGCGGCCAGGAGCTGATCGCGCCGACCGAGCTGACGCAGACGCGCGACCTGAGCTACAACGAAGGCGTCGCGCTCGCCAAGCAGTACGAGGAGGCGAGCCTGTTCAAGTCGATGCAAAGCGATATCGTCTCGCAGGTGATGCGCCGCCTCGCCGCGGTGCCGAAGCCATGAACGCAGCGCACACTGCAGCTCGCACTGCAGCTCACGACGCCGAGCCCGCCCGCCGCGCGACAGGCCGGCCGCCGGCGGCAGGGACGCGCTGATGCAACTGCGCCTCGAACAGCTCGCCGCCCATCTGGCCAAAGGCCTGCGCCGCATCTACACGATCCACGGCGACGAGCCCCTGCAGGCGCAGGAGGCCGCGGACGCGATCCGCAAGGCCGCGCGCGAGGCGGGCTACACCGAGCGCCAGGTGCACACCGTCGCCGGCGCGCATTTCGACTGGAGCGCGCTGATCGGTGCGTCGCAGGCGATGAGCCTGTTCGCCGAGCGGCAGTTGATCGAGATCCGCATCCCTTCGGGCAAGCCCGGGAAGGACGGTTCGGAGGCGTTGCAGCGCTATTGCGCATCACTTGCCGACGAAGTGCTGACGATCGTGATGCTGCCCAGGCTCGACCGCACGCAGACCTCGAGCGCCTGGTTCAGCGCGCTCGACGGCGCCGGCGTGACGCTGCGCGTCGATCCGATCGAACGCGCCGCGCTGCCGCAGTGGATCGCGCGCCGGCTCGCCGCGCAGGGCCAGCGCGTGCAGGGCGGCGAGGCGGGGCAACGCGCACTCGCCTTCTTTGCCGACCAGGTCGAAGGCAACCTGCTCGCCGCGCACCAGGAGATCACCAAGCTCGGCCTGCTCCACGGCCGAGGCGGCGAGGGCGCGGACGACGCCGGTGAACTGAGCTTCGAGCAGATCGAGGCAGCCGTGCTCAACGTCGCGCGCTACGACGTCTTCAAGCTCGGCGAGGCGGTGCTCGCCGGACACGCATCACGCACCTTGCGCATGCTCGACGCGCTGCAGGCCGAAGGCGTTGCCGCGGTGCTCGTGCACTACACGCTCGCGGGCGACATCCTCGCCTTGAAGCGCGTGAAGGATGCCGTCGCCGCCGGCCGGCCGGCCCCGCTCGCGCTGCGCGAAAACCGCGTCTGGGGCGTCAAGGAGCGGCTCTTCGAGCGCGTGTTGCCGGTCCTGACGCCGTCTTCGGTGGCCGAGCTCGTGGTGGCGGCGCAGATCTGCGACGGCCTCGTCAAGGGCCTCAAGCACCCCGACTGGCCGGACGACCCGTGGCACGGCCTGAAGCGCCTGGCGCTGATGGTCTGCGAGCGCGCCAACGCCGCGCCGACGCGCAGGCCGGGCGGCAAGGGCTTGCGGCTGGCGCTGACGGGCTGACCCCGGCCCTGAGCGCGATCGCGTTCGCGGCGCAACGCCCGAGCGCTGCGTCGCCGCATCAGCATCAATACGCGCGCGCCCGGTCGACGAGATGCCGCAGGGGCTTGCCGCCGCGCAACGCCGCGACGTTGGCGGCAGCCACGGCCGCGGCGCTGCGCGGGTCGGTCTGCGCCGCGACGTGCGGCAGCACCGTCACCCTGGGGTGCGACCAGAACGGGTGCGCTGCGGGCAGCGGCTCGTGGGCGAAGACGTCGAGCACCGCGTGTGCGAGCGCGCCGCTGTCGAGCGCGGCAAGCAGATCGGCCTCGACGACATGCGCCCCGCGCGCCAGGTTCACGAGGCCCGCCCCCGGCGCCATCAGCGCCAGGCGACGGGCATCGAACAGGCCGCGCGTGGCGGGCGTGAGCGGCAGCAGGTTGACGACGATCTGCGCCGCGCCGAGCACCGCGGGCAGCGCGGCGTCGCCCGCGTGGGTCTCGATGCCGTCGAGTTGCGCACGGTGCGCACTCCAGCCGATGACGCGGTAGCCATTGCGCGCCAGGCGCAGCCCCACCGCACGCCCCATCTGGCCGAGCCCGAGCACGGCAACCGTCAGGTTGCCCGCCGCGCGCTGCGCGTGTTGCAGCCAGCGCGCTTCGCGCTGCTGCCGCGCGTACATGAAGTGATCGCGCTGCAACGACAGCACGGCCCAGAGCGCGGTCTCGGCCATCGCCTCGTTCATCGCCGGATCGGCCATGCGCGCAAGCGGCACCTCGGCCGGCACGCTGGGGTCGTCGAGGAGCTTCTCGACGCCAGCCCAAAGCGACTGGATCAGCCGCAGTCCGCGCAGCCCCTGGAGTGCGCCGCACGGCGGGTTGGCGACGATCGCGATGTCGATGGCGTCGGCGTCGAAGGCGTCGGCGTCATTCGCGTTCGGCGCGGCGCCGCGCGCGCGCAGCAGCGTCTCGTCAGGCATGGCGCGCGCGAGCGCGGGCATCCACTCGGCCCACTCTTCGGCCGTGAAGTCGGCGGCGACGAGGATGCTCACGAACGCGTCGGCCCCCCGGCCGCCGCTTCGCGCAAACGGTCGAGCGCGATGCGAACCGTCTGCGCGCGCACCGCGGCGCGGTCACCGCCGAGCTGCAGCAACTGCGCGCGCGCCGCGCCGCCGCGGCGCGCCACGGCGAGCCAGACGGTGCCGACCGGCTTGCCAGGCGTCGCCCCCGTCGGGCCGGCGATGCCGGTCACCGCGACCGCAAAGGTTGCCGGCGAGCGCGCGAGCGCGCCCTCGGCCATCGCGCATGCGACCTCCGCGCTGACCGCGCCGTGCGCCGCGATCAGTGGCGCCGGCACGCCGAGCAGCTCGGTCTTGGCGGCGTTGCTGTAGGTCACGAAGCCGCGCTCGAACCAGTCGCTCGACCCGGCGAGCGCGGTGCAGGCGGCGGCGATCATGCCGCCGGTGCACGATTCGGCGGTCGCGATCGTCGCGCCATGTGCGCGCAGCACTTCGGCAAGCGACGCCACCGCAGCATCGAAATCGGATTCCTCGTTCACCACAGGAACCTCCACAGCGCGATCACGAGCAGCGCGCACAAGGCGGCGACCAGATCGTCGAACATGATGCCAAAGCCCTGCAACAGGCCGATGCGCTGCGCGCCCCCCGTGCTGCCGGGAGATACGTTACGCCGAGGCTTGAACAGGCCATCGGCCCATGCCACCGGGCCGGGCTTGGCGGCGTCGAACAGGCGAAAGAGCGCGAAGGCGACGCTTTGCGCGAGCAGGCTCGCCGGCGTGACGAGCCACAGCACGAGCCAGAACGCGATCACCTCGTCCCACACGATGCAGCCCGGGTCGGCCGTGCCGAGATGACGCGCCGTGACGGCGCTCGCCCAGCAGCCGAACACGAAGCCGCCCGCGAGCAGGGTGGCCCACTGCGCGTCGCTCAGGCGCGCGCCGAGCAGCATGAACGCGGCCCACGCCCACAGCGTGCCGACCGTGCCCGGCGCGCGCGGCGCGAGGCCGCTGCCGAAGCCGAGCGCGACCAGGTGCAGCGGGTTGCCGAGCATGAAGCGCCACGTCGGGCGCCGTGGCGCGCTGGGCTGCGCCGCTGCCTGGGGCAATTCGTCGGCCACGTCGTTCATGGACGAAAGTGATCGAAGCTGCCCCAGGTGTTGGGCAGCGCGCGGCCTTCGGCGTCGAAGAGGCGCAGGCCGGCTTCGGCCTCGACGCGGCCGATGCGCGTCGCCGCCACGCCGCCGGCGACGGCGGCCGCCTGCACCGCATCGGCACGACCGGGCGGCGCGGTGAACAGCAGTTCGTAGTCGTCACCGCCGGCAAGCGTGCATTCGCGCTGCACGGCGGGCGCCTGGGCGGCGAGCGTCGCGCTGCGCGGCAGCGCATCCACCTCGAGGCGCGCGCCGACACCGCTCAGGCGCAGCAGGTGCGCCAGATCGCCGAGCAGGCCGTCGGAGACATCGATCGCGCTCGTCGCGACGCCGCGCAGCGCAATGCCGAGGGCGACGCGCGGCTGCGGCAGCTCCATCGCAGCGCGCGCCGTCGTCAACGCGTCGCCGGTCAGATCGAGCGTGCCGCGGAAGGCTTCGAGCGCGAGGCGGGCGTCCCCGAGCGTGCCGCTGACGTAGAGATCATCGCCCGCGCGTGCGCCCGAGCGCAGCAGTGCCTGCGCGGCGGGCACCTCGCCGAACACGCTGATGCAGATGCAGAGCGGCCCCTGCGTCGTGTCGCCGCCGACGAGTTCGCAGCCGTGCGCGTCGGCAAGCGCGAACAGGCCGCGCGAGAAGCCGTCGAGCCAGGCCTCTTCGGCACGCGGCATCGAGAGGGCGAGCGTGAACGCAAGCGGCGCCGCGCCGCAGGCGGCGAGGTCGCTCAGGTTCACCGCGAGCGCCTTGTGGCCGAGCCGATCGGGCGCGACGGTGGACAGGAAGTGCCGGCCCTCGACCAGCATGTCGCAGCTCGTCGCCAGCTGCATGCCGGCGGCAGGCGCGAGCAGCGCGCAGTCGTCGCCGACGCCGAGCAAGGCGCGCCGCGCAGGACGCGCGAAGTAGCGCGCAATCAGATCGAATTCACCGAGCGGCATGGCGAGATGGAGGGCGAGGGGGATGGCGAGGGGCGGCGTGCAGGTTCACGGGCTGCATTCTCGGCCATCGCACAACGGACTCGCGCGGCGCGGGCGGGCGCTGCGCAATGAACGCTGCGTGATGAACGCTGCGCGAGAGATGCCGCGCGAATGCGCCTGGCAGACGGATGATTCGTGATGAACGCTGCGCGAGAGACGCCGTGCGAGTCCGCCCTCCTACAATGGCCGCTCGCCTGCCGAGTACGCGACACTCCGCCGCCGCCGGCGCGCCGCCAGGAGATTGCGCGATGCCCTACACCGATCCGCAGCAGGCCGAGCTTCGCAAGGCCGCCCTCGACTACCACGAGCACCCGACGCCGGGCAAGATCGAGGTCACGGCGACCAAGCGGCTCGTCAACCAGCGCGACCTCGCGCTCGCCTATTCGCCCGGCGTCGCCGCTGCGTGCGAGGAGATCGTCACCGACCCCGCCAACGCGTTTCGCTACACCGCGCGCGGCAACCTGGTCGGCGTCATCACCAACGGCACCGCGGTGCTCGGCCTCGGCAACATCGGTGCGCTCGCCGCCAAGCCGGTGATGGAAGGCAAGGCGGTGCTGTTCAAGAAGTTCGCCGGCATCGACGTGTTCGACATCGAGATCAGCGAGACCGACCCGGCCAGGCTGATCGAAGTGATCGCGGCACTCGAGCCGACCTTCGGCGGCATCAACCTCGAAGACATCAAGGCGCCCGATTGCTTCCACGTCGAGCGTGCGTTGCGCGAGCGGATGAACATCCCGGTCTTCCACGACGACCAGCACGGCACGGCGATCGTCGTCGGCGCGGCGGTGCTCAACGCGCTGAAGGTGACCGGCAAGGATCTGAAGCAGGTCAAGCTCGTCGCTTCGGGCGCCGGCGCGGCGGCGCTCGCCTGCCTCGGGATGCTCGTCAAGCTCGGCATGCCCCGCGAGAACATCTGGGTCACCGACCTCGTCGGCGTCGTCTATGCGGGCCGCACCGAACTGATGGACGAGGACAAGGCAGTCTTCGCCCAGGCGACGCCGCTGCGCACGCTGGCGCAGGTGATGCCGGATGCGGACATCTTCCTCGGCCTCTCGGCGGGCGGCGTCCTCAAGCCCGAGATGGTCGCGACGATGGCCCAGCAGCCGGTGATCTTCGCGCTCGCGAACCCGACGCCCGAGATCGCGCCGGAAGCGGCGAAGGCGGTGCGCCCCGACGCCATCATCGCCACCGGCCGCACCGACTATCCGAACCAGGTCAACAACGTCCTGTGCTTTCCGTACATCTTCCGCGGCGCGCTCGATTCGGGCGCGACGACGATCACGACCGAGATGGAGATCGCCGCCGTGCACGCGATCGCCGAGCTCGCGCAGGCCGAGCAGAACGAGGTCGTCGCCAAGGCCTACCTGGGCGAGGCGCTGAGCTTTGGCCCGGAATACCTGATCCCCAAGCCCTTCGACCCGCGGCTGATGATGCGGATCGCGCCGGCGGTGGCGCAGGCGGCGGCGGAGTCGGGCGTCGCGAGCCGCCCGATCGCCGACATGGACGCCTACCTCGCGAAATTGCAGACCTTCGTCTATGCCTCGGGCACGACGATGAGGCCGTTCTTCAACATCGCCAAGCGCGCGCCGAACAAGCGCGTTGCCTACGCCGAGGGTGAAGAGGAGCGCGTGCTGCGCGCGGTGCAGGTCGTGGTCGACGAAGGCCTGGCGCGCCCGACGCTGATCGGCCGGCCGGCCATCATCGCCGAGCGCTGCAGCAAGTTCGGCCTGCGCCTCGAGGCCGGGCGCGACTACGACCTCGTCAACGTCGAGAAGGATGATCGCTACCGCGACTTCTGGCAGACCTACCACGCGATGACCAGGCGCAAGGGCGTGACGGTGCAGCTTGCGAAGATCGAAGCGCGCCGCCGGCTGACGCTGATCGGTGCGATGCTGCTGCACAAGGGCGAAGTCGACGGCATGCTGTGCGGCACCTGGGGCACGGCGGCGATGCACCTGCAGTACATCGAGCAGGTGATCGGCCGCCGCGAGGGCGTGAGCACCTACGCCTGCATGAACGGGCTGATCCTGCCGGGCCGGCTCGTCAACCTGGTCGACACCCACATCAACTACGACCCGAGCGCCGAGCAACTCGCCGAGATCACGATACTGGCCGCCGAGGAGTTGCGGCGCTTCGGCATCGCGCCGCGGGCGGCGCTGCTGTCGCACTCGAATTTCGGCTCGAGCGACCAGCCCTCGGCGCTGAAGGTGCGCAACGCGCTCGCGATCGTCCACCAGCGTGCGCCCTGGCTGCAGGTCGACGGCGAGATGCACGGCGACACCGCGCTCGACGCCGCGTTGCGCGGCCGCCTGATGCCCGACAGCCCGCTCACCGGGGAAGCGAACCTGCTCGTGCTGCCCAACATCGACGCCGCCAACATCGCCTACAACCTGCTCAAGACCGCCTGCGGTGGCGGCATCGCGATCGGCCCGGTCCTGCTCGGCGCGGCCAAGCCGGTGCACATCCTGACGCCCTCGGCGACGGTGCGGCGCATCGTCAACATGACGGCGCTCACGGTCGTCGATGCCAACGCGGCGCGGTAGCCGGCGCGGGCCTGCTCAAATGGCGCCGAGCCGCTCCCAGCGCTCGAGCGCCGCCATCAGTTCGGCCTCGATCTGCGCGTAGCGGTCCTGCGCCTGCGTCAGCAGCGTCGGGTCGCCCTGATAGATCTCGCTGCCGGCGAGCCGATCGGAGAGCTCGCGCTGCTCGGTTTCGAGCGTATCGATCAGCGCAGGCAGCGCGTCGAGTTCGCGCTGATCCTTGTAGCTGAGCTTGCGCCGCTTCACCGCGGCGGGTGCATCGTTCCCGGCAGAAGCCGAAGATGCGGTCGACGTGGGCGGTGTAGCCGATGCAGCAGGCGACTTCGCTGCCGCCGCGGGCTTCGCCGCTGCCAGTGCGAGTGTCTTCGCACGCGCCTTCTGCTGCACCCAGTCCTCGTAGCCCCCCTCATATTCGCGCCACGCCCCCGGCGCAGTCTCGCCTTCCCATGCGATCGTGCTCGTCACGACGTTGTCGAGAAAGCGCCGGTCGTGGCTGACGAGGAATACGGTCCCCGCGTAATCCTGCAGCAGTTCTTCGAGCAGTTCGAGGGTGTCGATATCGAGGTCGTTGGTCGGTTCGTCGAGCACCAGCACGTTGGCCGGCAGTGCGAACAGCCGCGCCAGCAGCAGGCGGTTGCGCTCGCCGCCGCTGAGCGTGCGCACCGGCGCGTTCGCGCGTTCGGGCGAGAACAGGAAATCGTTCAGGTAGCTCATCACGTGCTTGCCGCCCTTGCCGCCCGCGCCCCCCGCCCCGCCCCCGAGGGCGACCCATTCGCTGCCCGGGCTGATCGTGTCGGCGAGCGTCGCGTCGAGGTCGAGCGCGCTGCGCATCTGGTCGAAGTAGGCGACCTCCAGCCGCGTGCCCTGGCGCACGCTGCCGCTGTCGGGCCGGAGTTCGCCGAGGATGAGCTTCAGGAGCGTCGTCTTGCCGCAGCCGTTCGGGCCGATCAGGCCGACCTTGTCGCCGCGCAGCAGCGTCGCGCTGAAGTGGCTGACGATGGGCTTGTCGCCAAAGCCGAACGACACGTCGCGCAGCTCGGCCACGATCTTGCCGCTCGGCACGCCGGCGTCGACCTCGAGCCGCACCTGGCCGAGCGAATCGCGTCGCGCCCGCCGTTGCGCGCGCAGCGCCTGCAAGCGCTGCACCCGGCCGACGCTGCGCGTGCGACGCGCCTCGACGCCCTTGCGCACCCACACCTCCTCCTGCGCGAGCAGCTTGTCCGCGCGCGCGTTGGCGAGTGATTCGGAGACGAGCTGCTCCTCCTTCAGCCGCTCGTAGGCGCTGAAGTTGCCCGGGTAGCTGCGGATCGTGCCGCGGTCGAGTTCGAGAATGCGCGTCGCGACGTTGTCGAGAAACGCGCGATCGTGCGTGATCAGCATCAGCGCGCCCTTGAAACTGCAGAGCAGTTCCTCGAGCCAGGCGATCGAATCGAGATCGAGATGATTCGTCGGCTCGTCGAGCAGCAGCACGTCGGGCAGCGCGACGAGCGCCTGCGCGAGCGCAACGCGCTTCTTCATGCCGCCCGAAAGCTCGCCGACGCGGCGCGCGCCGTCGAGCGCCAACTGGTGCAGCGTGGTCTCGACGCGCTGCTCCCAGGTCCAGGCGTCGAGCGCCTCGATGCGCGTCTGCAGGGCGTCGAGGTCGATGCCTTCGGCGTGCGCCTCGTACTGCTCGCGCACCGACCGCGCCTCGGCGACGCCCTCGCTCACGATGTCGAAGACGCTGGCCCCGGCGTCGAACACCGGCTCCTGCGCGACATAGCGAATGCGCAGGCCCTGCGTCAGCTGCAGCAGCCCGTCGTCCGCCTTCTCGATGCCCGCGACGATCTTGAGCAGCGAAGACTTGCCCGCGCCGTTGCGCCCGATCAGCCCGAGGCGCTCACCCTCCTCGAGCGAGAACGCCGCACCGTCGAGCAGCGCGACGTGACCGAAGGCGAGATGGGCGTTGGAGAGCGAGAGGACGGCCATGGATGCGCGCGCGGCCCGGGCTGCCGGTTCACCGGCAGACGCAAGGCAAAGCGTCGATTATCGAGGGGCGGGTCGCGCCCCGTGCTCAGCCGGTAATCGTCGCCTCCAGCGCGTCGACGAATACCTTTGCGACATTCACGCCTGTCTGCTGCATGATCTCCTGGAAGCCGGTCGGGCTCGTGACGTTGATCTCGGTCAGGCAGTCCCCGATCACGTCGAGCCCGACGAGCAGCAGGCCGCGCGCCGCGAGCACCGGGCCGAGCGTTTCGGCGATCTCGCGGTCGCGTGCCGACAGCGGCAGCGCGACGCCCTTGCCGCCGACCGCGAGGTTGCCGCGGATCTCGCTGCCCTGCGGGATGCGCGCGAGGCTGTGCGACACCGGCTTGCCGGCGATCGTGATGATGCGTTTGTCGCCGTCGACGATCTCGCCCAGGTACTTCTGCACCATCACGGTCTGTGCGCCGCCGCGGTTGAGGGTCTCGATGATGCTGCCGAGGTTCAGGCCATCCGGGCCGACGCGAAAGATGCCCATGCCGCCCATGCCGTCGAGCGGCTTGAGGATGATGTCGCGGTGCTCGGCGTGAAAGCGCTTGACGTCGCCTTCGTCACGCGTCACGAGCGTGGGTGGGATGAATTGCGGGAACTCGAGGATGGCGAGCTTTTCCGGGTGGTCGCGCAGCGCGCGCGGCTTGTTGACGACGCGCGCGCCTTCGCGCTCGGCCTGCTCGAGCAGGTGGGTGGCGTAGAAGTACTCGCTGTCGAACGGCGGGTCCTTGCGCATCAGCGTGGCGTCGAACTCGGCGAGCGCCCGCAACGTCGGCGCGCCCGCGCGGTACCAGTCGCGAGCGTCGCCGGTGAGCTCGATCTCGCGCACGTGCGCACTCATGCTGCCGCCGCGGCGCCAGGTGAGGTCCTGCGGCAGGCAGGCGTACAGCGTGTGGCCGCGCGCCGCCGCCTCACGCATCATCGCGAAGGTCGTGTCCTTGTAGGTCTTAAAGCTGTCGAGCGGATCGCAGATGAACAGGAGTTTCATTGTCGGGATGCGGCAGCACTCGGCGGCGCAGGAGGCGAGGCCGCCACTGTTACACAAAACGCGCACGCACGCCGCCCGCGAAGCCCCCGCAACGCCGCGCCGTGTCGCACGTCGCAGTGGGTGTCGCTACGGCGCGCCTGCTGACGTTGCGTCTCGAACCGCGCTCGCATCGCGCAGCTTCGCAAAGTGCGTCCCGAAAGAGAACACGCCGTCGTTGCAGACGTCGATGCAGCGAGCGCAACGGGTGCAGTCACCGCTCGCGATCACCGGCGAGGCGGTTGCTTCCCTCGGTTTGAGCGCCGGCGTGATGACCTGAGGCTCGGGGCAGACGCGATAGCAGTCGCCACAATCGGTGCAGGCCTGGCGGCGCACCGCGCTTACGCGCAGCAGCGACACCTTGCCGACAGCGCCGTAGAAGGCACCCACCGGGCAGACGTGGCTGCACCAGCCGCGCCGGCTCACGGCCAGGTCGAACACGAACACCGCCGCCACGACGACCCACGCCAGCCCCATGCCGAAGACGAGCCCGCGCTGCAGGATCGTGATCGGGTTGACGAGCTCCCACGCGATCGTGCCGGTCAGCACCGAGACCAGCAGCGCGGCGGCGAGGATCCACTTGCGGGTGCTCCGGCGCGGCTGCCGGCCGGCGCTGATGTGCAGCCGCTTGCGCAGCCAGAACGCCGCATCGGTGACGATGTTGACCGGACAGACCCAGGCGCAATAGGCGCGGCCACCGACGACGAGGTACAGGGCCAGCACCGTCAGGGCCCCGATCAGCGCCGGCGCCGCCGCCTTGTGCCCGGCGAGGGCCGATTGCAGCAGCACGAGCGGATCGGTCAGCCCGACGGCGTCGACGAAAGTGCTGGCGGCGAGGTTGCCCTTGAGCCACCAGACACCGAACCACGGGCCTGCCAGGAACAGGCCGAGGATGCCGAACTGGCTTGCGCGCCGCAGGACCAGCCAGCGATTGCGCGCGAGCAGGCCGCGCCCTGCGGGCGTGGCCTGCGCTTGCCGACGCGCGTTCATCCGATCGCCCTGCGGTCACGCCTGGCGAGGGCCAAGGGCAGCACCTTGATCGACGCCTCTTCGGTCAGGCAATCGTGCTCGCACTTGCCGCAGCCGGTGCACTTGTCGACATGCACGGTGGGCTCGAGGTAGCTGCGGCCGTTGGCGACGCGCGGCGCCATGCTGATGGCCTCACCCTTGATCGGGCAGGCCAGGTAGCAGGCCCGGCAACTGCCGCGGCCGGTCACCGAGTAGCAGGTATCGCGGCCGGTCAGCACCGCCACGCCCATGCGCGCATCGCGGATGTCCGTCAGCTCCTTGGACAGCGCGTCGGTGGGGCACGCCGCCGCACACGGGATGCGCTCGCACATCTCGCACGGCTTGTCGCGGGCGACGAAGTAGGGCGTGCCGGCGGCGACGTCCTGGCCGAGCGCCGCGAGCTGCAGCATGTCGAACGGACAGGCACGCACGCACAGGCCGCAGCGCACGCACGCCGCGTTGAAGTCGGCCTCGGGCAGCGCTGCAGGCGGGCGCAGCGCCCACGGCGGCAGTGCCTGCGACTGCCTGCTGTAGCCGGCCAGCAGCAGGCCGAAGACGCTCGCCGAGCCGGCCAGGCCAACGCAACTCTGGACGAACCTGCGCCGGCTTTCGGACTTCGCACTGCCTGCCATGGGCCTTTCCTCGGGCGTGCGCCGCCGCGGCCGACGTGGATCGGACCCCTGCGCAGCGCGGGCACGTGCCCCCACGCTATCGCCATGCCGGCCCAAGTTCAACCCCGGCGCAGGCAGGGATATTGCGGCCGGCGGTGCCTGCAGACGCCACAGCCGGCCGCCGCAGGGACCCTCAGATCTCGACCTTCGAGCCGAGTTCGACGACGCGGTTCGTCGGCAGGTAGAGGAAATCGGCTGCGCCCGACGCGTTGCGGTGCATGCTTGCGAAGAGCTTCTCGCGCCACATCGGCATGCCCTTGCCGATCGTCGGCATCACGATGTCGCGCGACAGGAAGTAGCTCGTGTCCATGTCGTCGAGCTGCACGCCGCGGCTGGTGAGCAGGCTGAGTGCCTGCGGCACGTCGGGGTCGTTCTTGAAGCCGAAGTTGAGCGTGACCTGCCAGCAGTTGTGCCCCAGGGATTCGATCTCGCAGCGCCTGTCGAAGCCGATCCAGGGCACCTCGTGGTGGCGCACGTGGACGAACAGGTTCGTCTCGTGCAGCACCTTGTTGTGCTTCAGGTTGTGCAGCAGCGCGTTGGGGGTCAGGCCCGGCTCGCTGACGAGAAAGATCGCCGTGCCCTGCACCCGCGTCGGCGGGCTGGTGAAGACGGCTTCGAGGAACCCGGGCAGCTCGATGGCGTCGTCGCGCAGGCTGTCGGTCATCAGCCGGCGGCCCTGCTTCCAGGTCATCATCAGCATGAACATCGCGCCGCCGAGCACGAGCGGGAACCAGCCGCCGTCGAGCACCTTGACGACGTTGGCGGCGAAGAACATCGCGTCGACGATGAAGAAGAAGCCGGTTGCCGCGATGCACACCCACCAGGGGTACTTCCAGCCGTAGCGGATCACGAAGAAGGTCATCGTGGTCGTGATCAGCATGTCGATCGTGACCGTGATGCCGTAGGCCGAGGCGAGCTTGCTGCTGGTGCCGAACAGCACGACGGCGGCGAAGATGCAGACGTAGAGCGCCCAGTTGATGAACGGCAGGTAGACCTGCCCCGTCTCGCGCACCGAGGTGTGCGAGACACGCATGCGCGGCAGGTAGCCGAGCTGCATCGCCTGTTTGGTG
>JAMLIM010000053.1 GCA_023954175.1 Rhizobacter sp. | reverse complement strand
GAACCAGTGGGTGCTGAACTACTCGCGCGGGCAGCAGCTCGATCTGCTGAAGGACATCGGCTTCAACGCGCCGAGCTGGGAGGACCTGGCCCTGCTGCTGATCGGCGCGCTCAGCAGCCTGAGCCTCGCAGGCGCCGCCTGGGCCTGGTGGGAACGCCGGCGCGTCGAGCCCTGGGCGCGCGAACTCGCGCGCCTGCGCGCAGCGTTGCGCCCGCTCGGCATCGACGCCGGCCTGCACGAGTCGCCGGGGGCGATCGGCAAGCGGGTCGCGTCGCGCTTCGGTGGCGCCGGCGCCGCGCTCGCCGAACTGCTGGGGCGACTCGAACTGCAGCGCTACGGGCGGGACGCGCAACGCGACCCGCCTTCAGGGCTGCTGCGCACGCTGCGCGCCGAAGCGCGGCGCCTGGCGCGGCGACAATTGCCCGCATGACCACGAACCCGATGCGAGCCGCGCGCAAGTTGCTGCTCGCCGCCTGCGCAAGCACAACCACAACGGCGACGGCAACCGTGATCGCGATCGCGCTCCTGCTGCTGCCCGCGAGCATGCCGGCCGCCGCCGCAACGACGACGTCGACGGCGTCGAAGGCATCGCCGAAGAAGGCGAAGCATGCGGCGAAGGCGAAGAAGCCGAAGGCATCGCGCATCGCCGCGGCCCGGGCCGATGCGGCGAAGGACGAAGCGAGCTATGCGCAGCGCGACGACGTGATCCGCTTCGGCATCGAGGTCGCCGAGCGCAACGGGCTCGATCCGGCCTGGGTGCTGGCGGCGCTTTCCGCCGCGCGCTACCAGCCGAGCGTCGTCAAGTACATCATGCCGCCGCCGGCGGGCACCGCGAAGAACTGGGCCGCCTACCGCGAGCGCTTCGTCGAGCCGCGGCGCATCCGCGCCGGCGTCGCGTTCTGGCGCGCGAACGAAGGCTGGTTGCTGCGTGCCGAAGACATCTACGGCGTGCCGCCCGAGATCGTCGTCGGCATCATCGGCGTCGAAACGATCTACGGCGAACAGATGGGCAACTTCCGCGTGATCGACGCCCTGGCGACGCTGGCCTTCGATTTCCCCGCCGGCCGCAAGGACCGCAGCGCGTTTTTTCGAGACGAACTCGAGCAGTTGTTCGTTCAATGCCATGCGACGAGCGAGCACACCGGCTGCGACCCGCTCGCGCAAAAGGGCAGCTTCGCCGGCGCGCAGGGCATGCCGCAGTTCATGCCGGGCAGCGTCAACAAGTACGCGGTGGACTTCGATGCCGATGGGCGCATCGACCTGCGCGAGAGCAGCGCCGACGTCATCGGCAGCGTCGCGCACTACCTCGCCGCGTTCGGCTGGCAGCGCGGCCAGCCGACGCGCTATGAAGTCGCGGTGCCGGTCGACGCCAGCGACCGCGCGTTGCTGCTCGTGCCCGACATCCTGCCGACCTTCAGCGCGGCCCAGTTCGCCGAGCATGGCGCGCGGCTGCCGGCCGAGGCGCAGCGTCACGACGGCCTGCTCGCGCTCGTCGAGCTGCAGAACGGCGACGCCGCGCCGAGCTACGTCGCCGGCACGGCAAACTTCTACGCGATCACGCGCTACAACTGGTCGAGCTACTACGCGATGGCGGTGATCGACCTCGGCGAGGCCGTCAAGCGCCAGATCGACGCCGCACGCTGACGCCGCGCGCTCACCTCACGCGACGAGGTCGCGCGCCGAAATCACGCGCTGATGGCGCGCGATGGGGTCGCGCTCCAACGTCAGTCCCGCCCGTTCCTCCAACCGGCCATCGGCGCAGAGTGCAGTTCATCGGCCGAATTGCGCGATCCGTCGCTTTGCGCGTGCAATGCGGCCCCGGGCTCCCGATACTGACTCCATCGACAGCGAAGAGCGCAGTCGAAATCGATTGAACGAAGGAGCCCGCCATGTATGCATTCACCCCCGTCAAGACCGTCATGCTGATCGCGATCGCATCGGTATTCGCCACTGGGATCGAGCTGGCCGGCATCGACACGCTTGCCGCGCCGCGCGCCGCAGAAGCCCGCCGCACGGTCGTGCAGTTGCCGACGGTCGTCGTCACCGCACAGCGCGAGGCGCTGGCCAACGTCGAGGTGCGCCAGTTGCCGCGTGTCGTCATCACAGCGAACCGCGCGACGACCACCGCCGCCGCACAAGCCGCGCGCAGCGTGACCGAAATCTGACCTCAGTTCGTGGAAGGCTGATCGCGCTGGACCGCGAACAGCACTGCGCGGCGCGCCTTCGGGGCCGCCGCGCTTTTTCATTCCCCGGCGGCGGGCACATCGTGCCGCCGCACCCTGCCGGTAGATCAGATCGGCAGCACGCTGACGGAGACCTCGAGCGTCTGCTCCGCGCCTCCGAGGATCACCCCCCGCAGCGGCGCCACGTCGGCGAAGTCGCCGCCCCAGCCGAGAGTGACGTAGCGATCGTCGGCGAGCTGGTCGTTGGTCGGATCCAATTCGACCCAGCCATGCCACGGCGAGTAGGCTGCCACCCAGGCATGCGAGGCGTCGGCGCCCATCAGACGCTCCTGTCCCGGCGGCGGATCGGTCAGCAGGTAGCCCGACACGTAGCGTGCCGGCAGGCCGTGGGCGCGCAGGCAGGCGAGCATCAGGTGCGCGAAGTCCTGACACACGCCGCGCCGTTCGCGCAGGATCTCGTCGACCGAGGTGCTGACCGTGGTCGCCTCGGCGTCGAAGACGAAGCCGGCGTAGATCGCCTGCATCAGCCCGGTCACGCTGGCGAGCCAGGTGCGTCCGGGCGCAAGCGACGCCGCTGCGAATTCGCGCGCCAGGCCTGACAAGGGCACGAGCGGGGTCGGCTCGCAAGCGCGCGCGGCGCCGAGATCGACCGCCGGCGCCGCGTTGCCTCGCGTGTTCGGAGCGGCGCTGCGCGTCGTGTCCCGCATCGCGTCTCGCACCGTCTCCCACGAAATCTCGGCCGCGTCGGGCAACGCCGGGCGCTCGCCCACGTCGACCGTGCACTGCATCTGCACGCGCAGCCAGCGGTGCGCACCGTGCAGCGAGAAGTGCGTCACGCTGTTGCCGAAGCTGTCGATCACGTCATGGCGCTCGTCCGGCGGCGGGTCGACCTGCAGCGCGTGCGACACCAGGTGCTGCCACGGCAGCGCGCGCGGCAGCAGCCGCGCCAGTTGCCAGGAGCGCGCGACCGGCTCGGCGTAGTCGTAGCGCGTCGTGTGCTCGATCTGGTAGCGCATCGCGTGTGCGGCTCAGGCGACGAGCGACAACACGCTGCGCGAGCTCGCGTGGGAGAAGAACTTGAGCGTCAGCTCGTCTGACACCTGGCGCGCGACCTCCGCAAGCTGCGCAACGAGCGCCGACAAGGCCGCGCTCTCCGGATGCAGATCGGCTGGCGTCAGGCCGTCGAGCGCGTCGCGCGCCGGCGCCAGCACGTCGCTCGCGAAGCGGCCGTACAGCTGCTCGAGCTTGTCGACGTATTCGAGCAGACCCTTGAGCTGGAACGCGATCGCGCGCGGGTTCGTCGCGTCGCGCACGACCAGGTCGAGCACGGGCATCCACTCCGGCGCCACCGGATAGCTCGCGCGATAGCTCATCGCCGAATCGGTCAGCTCGAGCAGCCAGTCGAGGCCGCCGGTGCGGCCCTCGTGCATCGCGACGTCGAGCGCGGCGCACAGCTGCGTCAGGCGCTCGACACGCCGACCGATCGACAGGAAGCGCCAGCCGATGCCGCGCGTCATGCCGTCGAGCACGAAGCCGGACAGCGTCGTCATCGTCATCACCGCGCGGTCGAGCCAGGCCAGCGCCAGCGGCAACTGCGCGGGCGACGACAGGCCGCGCCGAAAGATCGGATCCGCGCTCAAGTGGTTCAGCGCGCGCCAGTTGTCGCCCGACATGCGGTCGCGCAGCGTGTCGGCGACGCGCGCGAGCTGTTGCAGATTCGCGCCGAGGCCGGTGTCGGGCTGGGTCGCGGCCTGCAGCAAGGCGGGGGCCGCCGGGTCCGACTCGGGCAGGAGCAGCAGGCGCCGCGCGAGCACGACCGCCGGCGCGTCGCCGTCGCCCGAGCGCGCATCGTCGCCGATCACGCTCGCGATCGCGACGCGCAGCAGCCGCGCGGTGGCGTCGCAGCGCTCCCCGTAGCGCCCGAACCAGAACAGGTTCTCCGCCGCACGCGAGGACACGCCGGCGCGCGACAGGCCGAGCTCTTCCGGCTTGACGCGGCTCGACAGCAGCGAGAACGACGCGTTGACCGGTGCGTCGGACAGCACCCAGCTGTCCTTCGAACGTCCGCCACGCTGCATCGCGATGATGCGCGCGTCACTCTCGCTCGCGACCCGCGTCAGCCCACCCGGCAGCACGCGGTAGCCGCCGGGCGTCGCGACCGCGAAGACGCGCAGGCCGACGGTGCGCGCGCTCAGCCGGTCGCGCGGCGCGCCCCGGGGGCCACTGCGCTCGCGGTCGAGCACCGGCGCCTGCGACAGGCGCACCCACTCCTGCGCGACATAGCGCTGCGGATGCAGTGCCACGCGCGCACGCAGGGCATCGCGTTCGGCCGCCGACAGGTCGGCACCGAACAGCGCGCGCATGCCCGAGGCGCGATCGAGCGGCTTGATGATCAGGCGGTCCAGCCGCTCCCACGCATCGTCGAACGCGGCCGGCTCGCCAAGCCACCAGGTGGCAACGGACGGCAGCTTGAGCGGCTCACCCAGCAGGCGCTCGGCGAGCTGCGGCAGGTAGCCGAGCAATGCACCCGACTCGAGCACGCCGGCACCGAGCGCGTTGGCGAGCATGACGGTGCCGCGCCGCGCGCAATCGGTGAGGCCGGCGACGCCGAGGGCAGAGTCCGAGCGCAGTTCGAGCGGGTCGCAATAGGCATCGTCCTGCCGGCGCAGCAGCGCGTGGACGCGCTTGAGCCCCTCGACGGTCTTGAGCCACAGCTTGCCGTCGCGCACCGTCAGGTCACCGCCCTCGACGAGCGCGAAGCCAAGGTAGCGCGCGAGCAGCGCATGCTCGAAGTAGGTCTCGTTGTACGGCCCCGGCGTGAGCAAGGCGACGAGCGGCTCGCCGTCACCGCGCGGCGCCCATTGGTGGAGCGACTCGCGAAACGCGTCGAAGAACGACGCCATGTGCTGCACGCGCAGGTCGCGAAAGAGCCGCGGGAACACGCGCGACACGATCAGCCGGTTCTCGAGCGCGTAGCCCGCGCCCGAGGGCGCCTGCGTGCGATCGTCGAACACCCACCAGTGGCCGTCGGGCGAGCGCGCCAGATCGGCCGCGTAGTGGAACAGGTGCACGCCGCCGGGCGGCCGGATGCCCTGCGCCTGGTGCAGGAAGCCGCTGTGGCCGAACACGACCGACGGCGGCACGGCACCGCTCGACAGCAGCGTCTGCGCGCCATACAGGTCGGCGAGCACGCGGTTGAGCAACTCGGCGCGCTGCGCGATGCCGGCCTCGATCTGCGCCCACTCCGCGGGCGCTATCAGCAGCGGCAGCGGATCGACCTGCCAGGGCCGATCGGCGCCTTCCGGGTCGGCATAGACGTTGTAGGTGATGCCGCTGTCGCGGATCTCCCGCTCCATCGCCGCCAGCGCGTCGCCCACCTCGGCCTCGCGCCGCGCCGCGAGGGCGCGCAGGAACGCCCCCCAGTGCGGCCGCGGCGCCCCGGGCGCGGCGAGCATTTCATCGAAGCGGTCAGAGGGGACGGCGTAGTTGCGCAGCAGGCGTTGCGGCATGGCAGTGGCGATCGGATCGGCGGCAGTGTGTCACACCGTCCGCGCGCGAAGGCGCGCGCGGGCAACCGATGACGGCGACCAGGGGACGCTCGTCAAGCGGGCCGACGCAGATCCAGCGTGAACGGAAAGTCAGGGTTGCGCTCTTCGCGCTTGACTTGCATCGCGCCGGGCGTGTGGCCGGTGCGGAAGAACCGCGCCAGGCGCCGCGCCTCGGCCTCGTAGGCGTTGACCGGGAAGGTGTCGTAGTTGCGGCCGCCGGGGTGGGCGACGTGATACTGGCAGCCGCCCATCGAGCGGCCCATCCAGGTGTCGACGATGTCGAAGGTGAGCGGCGCATGCACCGGAATCGTCGGGTGCAGCGCGGAGACGGCGTTCCAGGCGCGGTAGCGCACCGCGCCGATGAACTCGCCGACATTGCCGGTGCCCTGCAGCGGCACGACGCGGCCGTTGCAGGTGAGCACGTGGCGGTCGTCGACGAGGCCGGTGACGTGCATCTGCAGCCGCTCGACCGACGAATCGACGAAGCGCACGGTGCCGCCCGGTGCGCCCTCCTCGCCCATCACGTGCCAGGGTTCGAGCGCGAGGCGCACTTCGACCTCGACGCCGCTCGCGTTGAAGTCGCCCAGCCGCGGGAAGCGGAAGTTCAGGTGCGGCGCGAACCACTCGGCGCGCATCGGGGTGCCGAAGTCGTTGAGCTCCTCGATGACGTCGTGCAGATCCTGCCAGACGAAGTGCGGCAGCATGAAGCGGTCGTGCAGCTCGGTGCCCCAGCGCTTGAGCCGCTCGGGCCGGTAGGGCTGGCGCCAGAAGCGCGCGACGAGCGCACGCATCAGCAACTGCTGCGTCAGGCTCATGCGCGCATGCGGCGGCATCTCGAAGGCGCGCATCTCGAGCAGGCCGAGGCGCCCGGTCGGCCCGTCGGGCGAGTAGAGCTTGTCGATGCAGAACTCGGCACGGTGGGTGTTGCCCGAGACGTCGATCAGCAGGTTGCGCAGCAGGCGATCGATCATCCACGGCGGGCACGCCGGTTGATCGGCCGCGGTGACGCGTGCAAGCTCGGCGAACGCGATCTCGATCTCGTAGACCGAATCGTTGCGCGCCTCGTCGATGCGCGGCGCCTGGCTCGTCGGGCCGACGAAGAGGCCCGAGAACAGGTACGACAGCGCCGGGTGGTTGTGCCAGTAGGCGACCATGCTCGTCAGCAGATCGGGCCGGCGCAGGAAGGGCGAGTCGGCCGGCGTCGCGCCACCGAGCACGAAGTGATTGCCGCCGCCGGTGCCGGTGTGGCGGCCGTCGAGCATGAACTTCTCGGTCGACAACCGCGTCTCGTGTGCCGCCTGGTACAGGTGCGTCGCCTGCTCGACGAGTTCGCCCCAGTTGTGCGCCGGGTGGATGTTGACCTCGATCACGCCGGGGTCGGGCGTCACGCGCAGCGTCGCGAGGCGCGGATCGCGCGGCGGCTCGTAGCCTTCGAGGATGACCGGCAGGCCGAGCTCGAGCGCGCTGTCCTCGACCGCGGCGACGAGCTCGAGGTAGTCCTCGAGCGCCGAGGTCGGCGGCATGAAGACGTAGAGCCGGCCGTTCCTCGGCTCGGCGCTGAGGGCGGTGCGCGCGATCGACGCCGCCGATTCGTGCCGCGCGGGCGCGCGATCGACGCCGCCACCTTCAGCCGCAGTTGCGGTTGGGTCGCCTGTTGATGTGGCGGCGGGCGCGGCAGGCGCCATCCGCAACGACGAGCGTCGCGGCAGCGGCGCAAAGGTCTGCGTCGGGTCGGGCGGATGGACCCAGGGCATGTCGGTCGCACCCGCCCAGGGCTGGGAGTCGAGCGGCAGGCGGTAACCCATCGCCGAGTCGCCCGGGATCAGATAGCAGCGCTCGGCGCGCAGGAACCAGGGGCCGGTCTTCCAGCGCGCCGGCGCCGGCGGGTCGCGCGACTCTCTGGCATCGCGTGCGACCGGCAGCACATGGCCGACGACCTTTTCCAGCCCCTGCGTGAACACATGTGCAAGCCGCTTCCTCTCCAACGGGTCGGCGAGGCGCGAATCGAAAGGATCGACGTTGGCCGGCAGCTTGCGTTCGCGCCACAGGTAGTACCAGGCGTCCTCGAACGCCGGGAAGATGTACCGCGCGTCGAGCCCGAGGCGGCGCGCGATGCCCTGCAGCAAGGCTTTCGCCTGCACGTCGGTCACGCGGTAGTCGACCTGCTCGTCGCCGAACAGTTCGGGGTGCGTCCAGATCGGGTCGCCGTCCTTGCGCCAGAACAGGTTGAGCGACCAGCGCGGCAGTTGCTCGCCCGGGTACCACTTGCCTTGCCCGAAGTGCAGCAGGCCGCCGGCGCCGTACTTGAGCCGCAGCTTGTCCATCAGCCGGGCGCTCAGCTGGCGCTTGGTCGGCCCCATGGCGTCGGTGTTCCACTCCGCGCCGTCGCGGTCGTCGACCGAGACGAAGGTCGGCTCGCCGCCCTGCGTGAGCCGCACGTCGTCGCGCTCCAGATCGGCGTCGATCGCGTGGCCGAGCGCTTCGATCTCCGACCACTGCGCGTCGGTGTAGGGCAGCGTCACGCGCGGCGCCTCCCAGATGCGCGTGACCTGCATGACGTGCTCGAACGTCGTCTCGCATTCGTCGATCGCACCGCTCACCGGCGCGGCCGAGCCAGGGTCGGGCGAGCAGGCGAGCGGGATGTGGCCTTCGCCCGCGAGCAGGCCCGAGGTCGGGTCGAACCCGATCCACCCGGCGCCGGGCAGGTAGACCTCGCACCAGGCGTGCAGATCGGTGAAGTCGACCTCGGTGCCCGAGGGGCCGTCGAGCGACTTGACGTCGCTCTTCAACTGGATCAGATAGCCCGAGACGAAGCGCGCCGCGAAGCCGAGGTGGCGCAGCGTCTGCACCAGCAGCCAGCCGCTGTCGCGGCATGAGCCGCTGCGGTTGACGAGCGTGACCTCGGGCGTCTGCACGCCGGGCTCCATGCGGATCAGGTAGCCGATCTCCTGCTGCAGGCGCTGGTTGAGGGCGACCAGAAAGTCCGTCGTCTGCCTCTTCTCGCGCGGGATGCTGGCGACGAACTTGGCGAACGCCGGGGTCAGCTCCCCCTTGAGCCGGTACGGCGCGAGTTCGTGCGCGAGGGACGGGTCGTACTCGAACGGGAAGTGCTCGGCCGAGGGTTCGAGGAAGAAGTCGAACGGATTCAGCACCGACATCTCGGCGACCAGATCGACCTCGATGCGCAACTCGCTCGTCTTGTCCGGAAAGACGAGGCGCGCGAGGTAGTTCGACTGCGGGTCCTGCTGCCAGTTCTCGAAATGCGTTTCGGGCGTGACGCGCATCGAGTAGCTCAGGATGCGCGTGCGCGAATGCGGCGCCGGGCGCAGCCGTACCGTCTGCGGGCCGAGCTGGATCGGCCGGTCGTAGCGGTAGTGCGTCACATGGTTGAGCGCGACGTGGATGGACATGCAGGGCTTTCGTGAACCGCGGGCGGCCGCAGCCGATGAGAGATCAGGCCGGCACGAGGAAATCGCGGCTGATGCCGACGCCGATCATCCCGATGCGGTCGAGGAATTGCGTCAGGTACGCGTGCAGGCCGGTCGAGAGGATTTCGTCGATGCGCCCGAAGCTGAGGTCTGCGCGCAGCCGCCCGGTGTGGCGCAGCGTCTCCTTCGACTGCGCGTTGCCGACCATCCGCAGATTGTTGAACAGCTCGTTCATGCAGTTCAGGAGCGAGCGCGGCATGTCCGGCCGCAGGATCAGAAGCTCGGCGACCCGCTCGGGCCGGATCACGCTGCGATAGGCCTTGCGATAGACCTCGAAGCCCGACAGCGAGCGCAGCAGCGCCGACCAGTGATAGAAGTCGTAGTCCGGCCCCTCGGTGATGCCCTCGACCGCAACGCCCGGGGTCGGCCCGAAGAACTCGCTCTCGACGGCGTGGAACTTCACGTCGAGCAGGCGCGCCGTGTTGTCGGCGCGCTCGAGGAAGCTGCCGATGCGCAGGAAGTGAAAGGCCTCGTCCTGCAGCATCGTGCCCATCGTCACGCCGCGCGACAGGTGCGATCGGAACTTGACCCACTCGAAGGTGTCGCTCGGGTCCTCCTGGTAGTCGCCGGCGGCGAGCAGGCGCTTGAACTCGAGCCAGGTCTGGTTCTGCGTCTCCCACACCTCGGTCGTCAGCGTGCCGCGCACCGCGCGTGCGTTCTCGCGCGCGGCGCGCAGGCAGCTCACGATGCTCGACGGGTTCTTCTCGTCCTGCACCATGAAGTTCATGACGTCGTGCGCACTGACGTCGCCGTAGCGCTGCGCGTAGTCGGTGCTCAGCTCGGAGATGCTGAGCAGCCCCTTCCAGCCGTTGAGCGCCGCCTCGGCGGATTGCGGCAGCAGCGACGTCTGGTAGTTGACGTCGAGCATGCGCGCGGTGTTCTCGGCGCGCTCCATGTAGCGGGCCATCCAGAACAGATGATCGGCGGTGCGTGACAGCATGGCGTGTGCTCCGGTTCAGGCTTCGAGAACCCAGGTGTCCTTGGTCCCGCCGCCCTGCGACGAGTTGACGACGAGCGAGCCGTCCTTCAGCGCGACGCGCGTCAGTCCGCCCGGCACCATCTGGACCTCGGTGCCGGACAGGACGAACGGCCGCAGGTCGATGTGGCGCGGCGCGATGCCGCTGTCGACGAAGGTCGGGCAGGTCGACAGCGACAAGGTCGGCTGCGCGATGTAGCGGCCGGGATCGGCGAGCAGTGCGGCGCGAAAGTCCTCGATCTCCTGCTTCGTCGCCGCCGGGCCGACGAGCATGCCGTAGCCGCCCGCGCCGTGCACTTCCTTGACGACGAGTTCGGCGAGGTGATCGAGCACGTACTTCAGGTCGTCGGCCTCGCGGCAGAGGTAGGTCGGCACGTTCTTGAGGATCGGCTTCTCGCCGAGGTAGAACTCGATCATCTTCGGCACGTACGGATAGATCGACTTGTCGTCGGCGATGCCGGTGCCGATCGCGTTGGCGAGCGTCACGTTGCCGGCCTGGTAGGCGGCGAGCAGGCCGGCGCAACCGAGCGTCGAATCGGGCCGGAACGCGAGCGGGTCGAGGAAGTCGTCGTCGAGCCGGCGGTAGATCACATCCACCCGCACCGGCCCCTGCGTCGTGCGCATGTAGACGAACTTGTCCTTCACGAACAGGTCCTGCCCCTCGACGAGCTCGACCCCCATCTGCTGCGCGAGAAAGGCGTGCTCGAAGTAGGCGCTGTTGTACATGCCGGGCGTGAGCAGGACGACCGTCGCGTCGTCGACCGCGGCGGGCGCGACGGCGCGCAAGGTCTCGAGCAACAGATCGGGGTAGTGCGCCACCGGCTCGACACGGTGCGCGCTGAAGAGCTCGGGGAAGAGCCGCATCATCATCTTGCGGTTCTCGAGCATGTAGCTCACGCCGCTCGGCACGCGCAGGTTGTCCTCGAGCACGTAGCAGTCGCCGCTGCCGTCGGCGTTGCCCGCACGCACGATGTCGACGCCCGCGATGTGCGAGTAGACGCCGCCCGCCACGTCGACGCCCATCATCTCGGGCCGGAACTGCGCGTTCTTGAGCACCTGATCCGCCGGCACGATGCCGGCGCGCAGGATCGCCTGCTCGTGGTACACGTCATGCACGAAGCGGTTCAGCGCCGTCACGCGCTGGCTCAGGCCGCGCTCCATTTCGGCCCATTCATGCGCCGGAATGACGCGCGGGATGAGGTCGAACGGAATCAGCCGTTCGGTGCCCGCAGCGCCGTCGTCCTTGCCGCCGTAGACGGCGAACGTGATGCCGACCCGGCGAAAGACCATCTCCGCCTCTTCGCGGCGCGCCTGCAGGATCTCCTGCGGCTGGCGCTTGAGCCAGCGCTCGTAGGCGGCGTAGTGCGGCCGCACGCGGTCCGGGGCGATCTGCATCTCGTCGAAACTGGATTTCATTGCGGAGCCCTTGTCGCGCGGTGGCGCTGCGGCTTGCAGGTTAGCAAAATCCGGGCCGGTGTTCGGTCAGGGCATGCCCGATCAGGGCGGCCCGGCAGCATCACTGCCTGGCGGACTCGGTTTCAGCGGCGCGACGCTGTGCTGCCAGTAGCGCCGCCGCGCATCGCGCTCGCAATGCCCCTCGAGCGCAGGGCCGTCGGCGCCGGATGCCATCGTCCAGGCGCCACAGTGCACCGTGTCGGCAAGCTGCGCGCCGCGTTCGCGATAGCGTTCCACGACTTCGGCCACCGGATGCCCGAAGCGATTGCGGTAGCCGGCCTGGACGACGGCAATCTGCGGCTTGACGGCGTCGATGAAAGCAGCCGAGGACGACGTGCGGCTGCCGTGGTGCGGCACGAGCAGCACGTCGCTGCCGAGTGCGGCGCCTTGGGTCGCGACGAGCGCCGCCTCCTGCTCGCGCTCGATGTCGCCCGTCAGCAGCACGCTCGCATCGCGTCCGCGCACCCGCAGCACGCACGACATCGCGTTGGGCTTGCGCGCGCGGGCGTAGTCCTGCGGCTGCGGATGGAGCACCTCGAACGCGACGCCGTCCCACTCCCAGCGTTGCCCGGCCTCGCAGCGCCGGTGCGCGACGCCGCGCTGGAGCAACGCATGGGTCTCTTCCAGCGAACTCGAGATCGCGCCGACTGGCAGCGCGCCGATCAGTGCCGCGGCGCCGCCGACGTGATCGCTGTCGCGGTGGCTCAACATCAGGACGTCGATGCGCCGCTCGCCGTTCGCGTGCAACAGCGGCAGCAGCACGCGCTCACCGGCGTCGGCATCCGGCGAATACTGCGGCCCGGCGTCGTAGACGAGCAGGTGCGACGCGGTGCGCAGCAGCACGGCCGTGCCCTGGCCGACATCGACGGCCGTGAGCGCAAACTGCCCCGCGGCCGGCAGCACGCGCGGCGGCAGCAGCAGCGGCAACGCGAGCGGCAGTGCCAAGAAGCGCATGCGCCACGGCAGCGGCAGCACGAGCAGCAACGCGGCGAGCAAGGCGGCGAGCTGGGCCCAGAGCGGTGCAGCGGGCACGCTCCAGACGGCCAACGGCCACGAAGCCAGCCAGTGCAGCCAGGCCACGAGCAGATCGACGACACGCGCGGCGAGCCACCACAAGGGCGCGATCAGCGTGCCGAGCAACGCGAGCGGCGTGATGACGAGCGTGACGAGAGGAATCGCCACCAGGTTGGCCGCAAAGCCGACGAGCGACACCTGGCCGAAGAAGACGAGCGTGAGCGGCGCCAGCCCGATCGTCGCGATCAACTGCGTGCGCACGCCGGCATGCGCGTGGCGCCAGGTCGCGCGCAGCCAGCGCAGGGGGCGCGACGCATCGGCATCCGGTGCAGCCTTTGCAGCGCGAGCCGGCTCCGACGCCATCAACAGGCCGACCGCCATGAACGACAGCCAGAAGCCCGGCTGCAGCAGCGCCCACGGGTCGCCGGCGGTGACGACGACCGCCGCCGCGAGCAGCACCAGCGGCCAGGGCCAGCGCCGGCCAAGCGATCGCAGCAACATCACGGTCGCGAGCATCCACACGGTGCGCTGCGCCGGCACGCCCCAGCCCGAGAAGAGCGCATAGCCGAGTGCGGCGGCGACCCCTGCCCAGCCCGCCGCGCGCTGCGCCGGCAGCCAGAGCATCGCGCGCGTGCTGCGCCGCCACAGCGGCGCGACGAGCACCGCCGCGAGCCACGCGAACATCGTGATGTGCAGCCCGCTGATCGACATCAGGTGCGCCACGCCGGTGTTGCGAAACACGGCCCAGTCCTCCCGCTCGATCGCGGCCTGATCGCCGACCGCGAGCGCGGCGAGGACGCCGGCTGCGTTGGGGTCGCTCACGGCGGATGTCAGCCTGTCGCGCACCGCCTGGCGCCAGCGCGGGATCCAGCAGCCGGCTGCGGGCCCAAGCTGGCGTGGCGCCACGCCGTTGCGCACATAGCCGGTCGCGCGCACGCCTTGCTCGAAGAGGTAGAGCTCGTAGTCGAAGCCGTGCGGGTTCGCGTTGCCGTGCGGCGCCTTCAGCCGCACGAGCATCTGCCAGCGCTGGCCGGCCTGCAGTTCGGCGAGCGGCGGTGCCGCCGCGCCATCGCTGGCGTCGCGCGGCGCATACCACGAGAGCGACACGTGCCGCGGCGCCTGCACCACTGCGCCATCGAGACGCGCCGTTTCGATCTCGAAGCGAAAGCGCAGGCCGGTTGCGCCCGCCTGCGGCATGTCGGCGACGACCCCGGTGACGAGCAGGTCACGCCCCTCGATCGCCGGCGACAGGCCGCCCGCGAGGCGCAGGCTCGCGTTCAGCCCGGTGAGCCCGAAACCCGCGAGCGCCGCCGCCGGCACGCACAGCAGGGCGACGATGTGGCGGCTGCGCGCGCGGGCGGCGACAACGCAGGCGAGCACGGCAGCAGCAGCGCCGCCGACATACACCTCGATCTGCCAGAGCTCGGCCTGCTGCAGTTGCAGCGCGACGCCAGCCAGCCAGGCGAGGCCGAGCGCCGCGAGCAGCGCGCCAAGGGTGGGGGGCGGCATGGCGGCAGTGTAGGATTGCCGGACGCTCGAAACCCGTCACGGTCGACACCGGCCGCGCACCCGCCGTCTGCGGACGGCGGCGCGTTCACTCAAGGAGCCCGCACCCCATGTCCGTCCATGACCGCCTCAAGTCCCTCGGCATCGAATTGCCGCCGGTTGCCGTGCCCGCGGCAGCGTATGTGCCCTTCGTTCGCACTGGCAATCTCGTGTTCCTCTCCGGCCATATTGCGCGGCGCGACGGCAAGCCCTGGGTTGGCCAGCTCGGCCGCGACATCGACACCGCGACCGGGCGTGCCGCGGCGCGCGCGATCGCGATCGATCTCCTCGGCACCTTGAAGGCGGCCGTCGGCGACCTCGAGAAGGTCACGCGCATCGTCAAGGTCATGAGCCTCGTCAACAGCATGCCCGACTACACCGAACAGCATCTCGTGACGAACGGCTGCTCGGAACTGCTCGCCGAGGTCTTCGGCGACAAGGGCGCGCACGCGCGCAGCGCATTCGGCGTCGCGCAGATCCCGATGGGCGCCTGCGTCGAGATCGAGCTCATCGCCGAAGTGGCATGAAGCCGGCCCGAACACACGTGAGCCGCTGCCCGGTGGGCCCGATGCCCCGGCGACCCCGCCGCAACCTTGCGGCCACCACTGCGTATTGACATGAACAGCGGCTTCATCGAACGAACCTCGAGGCGCATACCGCTCGCGATGGCGCTCGCCTGCGTGCTCGCGGTCGCCTTCGCGCTGTTTGCGCAGTATGTGTGGGACATGCGGCCCTGCCCCTGGTGTGTGCTGCAGCGCCTGATCTTCCTCGTCATTGCGGTGCTGAGCCTGATCTGCGCGTTGGTGCCGTGGCGCCGCCTGCGACTGACGTTCAGCGTGGCGATACTGATGTTCGCCTCCACCGGCATCCTCGCGGCCGTCTATCAGCACGAGGTCGCATCGAAGCAGTTCTCCTGCAACCTGACGTTCGCCGACACCCTGGTCTCGGCGCTCCGGCTCGAGGCGCTGTGGCCGGCGATGTTCAAGGTCACGGCGACCTGCGCCGAGGCCAGCGTCTCGATGCTCGGTGTGCCGTTCGAGTACTGGAGCCTCGCGCTGTTTGCGCTGCTCGCCATCGGCGGCGCAGCGCTGGCCTTGCGCAGCGTGCGCGTGCGGATCGACTGAACGCTGCGTGCGGCGCGGATCACCCGCGGCTCGCTTCGTGGATCACTCATCGCGCGCCCAGGGCGCGCTGGTGCGTTGCGCCGGCGCCGCCTCAGTGCCCGAGGATCTTCGAGAGGAAATCCTTCGTGCGATCGCTCTTCGGATGATCGAAGAACTCGTGCGGCGTGTTCTCTTCGACGATCTGGCCCTCGTCCATGAAGATCACACGGTCCGCCACCGCCTTGGCGAAGCCCATCTCGTGCGTCACGCAGATCATCGTGATGCCGTGGTCGGCAAGCTCGGTCATGACGTCGAGCACTTCCTTGATCATCTCGGGGTCGAGGGCCGAGGTCGGCTCGTCGAAGAGCATGATCTTGGGCGTCAGGCACAGCGCGCGCGCGATCGCGACGCGCTGCTGCTGCCCGCCCGAGAGCTGCAGCGGGTACTTGTCGGCCTGCTCGGCGATCTTCACGCGCGTGAGCTGCTGCATCGCGCGTTCCACGGCGTCCTTCTTCGGCAGCTTGCTGACCCACATCGGCGCCAGCGTCAGGTTCTCCAGCACCGTCAGGTGCGGGAACAGGTTGAACTGCTGGAACACCATGCCGACTTCCTTGCGCACCTTCTCGATCGCCTTGACGTCGTCGCTGAGCTCGGTGCCGTCGACGACGAGGCGCCCCTGCTGATGCTCCTCGAGGCGGTTGATGCAGCGGATCAGCGTGCTCTTGCCCGAGCCCGACGGCCCGCAGACGACGATGCGCTCGCCCTTGGCGACGTCGAGGTCGATGTCGCGCAACACGTGAAAGGCGTTGCCGTACCACTTGTTGACCTTGTCGAAGGTGATGATCGATTCAGGCATGAAAGCTCTCAACGGTTCTTGCTGACCGACAGGCGCCTCTCGATCCACAAGCTGTAGCGGCTCATCGAGAAGCAGAAGATGAAGTAGATCGCGGCGATGAAGAAATAGGCCTCGATCTTGAACGGGCGCCAGTCGGAGTCCGAGTTCAGCGCGAGGCTCATCGCGCCGGTCAGCTCGTACAGGCTGACGATGGTGACGAGCGAGGTGTCCTTGAAGATCGCGATGAAGCTGTTCATGATGCCCGGCACCACCATCGCCAGCGCCTGCGGCAGGATGATCTTGCGCTGCGCCTGCCAGTAGCTCAGGCCGAGCGTGTCGGCCGCCTCCTGCTGGCCCTTGGGGATGGCCTGCAGACCGCCGCGGACGATTTCGGCCATGTAGGCGCCCGAGAACAGCGTGATGCCGACCAGCACCCTGAGCAGCACGTCGATGGTCGTGCCCGGCGGCATGAACAGCGGGAACATGAAGCTCGCCATGAACAGCACGCTGATCAGCGGCACGCCGCGGATCAGCTCGACGTAGATCACGCAGACGGTCTTGATCGCCGGCAGGTTGCTGCGCCGGCCGAGCGCTACCGCCACCGCCAGCGGGAAGGCGAGCACGATCGACAGCGTGGCCAGCAGCACCGTCAGCGGCAGGCCGCCCCAGCGGTCGGTCGCCACGAACGCCATGCCGGCAAAGCCGCCGAACATCAGGCCGAAGTACAGCACCAGCATCGCCGCCCACAGCAGCATCAGCCAGGGCTTCCAGAAGTAGCGCACGCAACTCGCCACCAGCGTCCCGACCATCAAGAGCGTGGCAAGCAGCGGCCGCCACTGGTCCTCGAACGGGTAGCGGCCGAACAGGATGAGGCGGTACTTTTCGGTGATCACGCCCCAGCAGGCGCCGATACCGCGCTCGGCCTGGCACTCCTGAAAGCTCGGCACGAACACGGCCTTGAGGAGGCCCCAATCGATCAGCTGCGGCACCCACCAGAGGGCCAGCGCAAGCAGGACGACAGTCGCGATACTGCTCGGCACGTTGCCGAACAGGTTGCGCTTGATCCAGGGCAGGGCCCCTTCGATGTTGACAGGCGCCGGCCGCGGCGCGATGGACTGAAACGTGTGCGTTGCCATCTCAACGTTCCTTGATCGCCGCGCGCTTGTTGTACCAGTTCATCAGCGCCGACGTGCCGAGCGAGGTGGTCAGGTACACGAGCATGATGATCGAGATGCACTCCACCGCGCGCCCGGTCTGGTTGATCGCGGTGTTGGCGATCGAGACCACGTCGGGGTAGCCGATTGCCACCGCGAGCGAAGAGTTCTTCGTCAGGTTCAGGTACTGGTTGGTCATCGGCGGAATGATCACGCGCAGCGCCTGCGGCAGCGCCACGAGCCGCATCTGCTGGCCCTTGGACAGGCCCAGCGCGCTGGCGGCCTCGCTCTGGCCATGGGGCACCGCCGCGATGCCGGCGCGCACCACTTCGGCGGCGTATGAGGACGTGTACAGCGTCAGCCCGAGCAGCACCGCGAGGAACTCCGGCGACAGGGAGTTGCCGCCCTCGATCGAGAAGCCGCCGGGCTTGGGAACATTCCATGCCGTCGGCGCGCCGCCCAACGCCCAGCCGGCCGCGGCGCAGGCCAGCACGAGCACGATCGCGGGCAGCAGCACCGGACGCGGTTGCCCGGTCTTCTCGAAGTGCAGCCGTGCGCTTCGCGCCCACAGATACGACAGCGCGACGCCGACCAGCGCGCCGACTGCAGCAAGCCCGTGCCCCAGGCCCCACACCGGCACCGGATAGGTCAGGCCGCCAGCGCCGAGGTAGACCAGGCCCATGATCGATTTCGCCTCACCGGCGGTCGGCAGTGCCTCGATCAGGAACAGGTACCACATCAGCAGTTGCAACAGGATCGGGATGTTGCGGAACAGCTCGACGTAGGCGTAGCACAGCCCACGCACGAGCGCGTTGCGCGAGAAGCGGCCAATGCCCAGCAGCGTGCCGAGGATGGTCGTCAGCACGATACCGACGATCGCCACGCGCAGTGTGTTGAGAACACCGACCAGGAACGCCATCCAGTACGGGTCGTTCGACTCGTAGGGAATCAGGTGCTCGCTGATGTCGAATCCGGCGGGCGCGGTGAGGAAGTCAAAGCCGCTCTGGATGCCCCGCACACGCATGTTCGTCAGCGTGTTGTGGGCGAGGAACCAGAGCGCCAGACCGATCACGCCGAGCGCGATGACCTGGTAGATCAGCCCGCGCACATGGCGGCTGCGCCACGACCAGTCACGCTGGGTGGGTGGGGTTCTCGGAGCGGAGGCCGGTGCCGTCATCGCGCGTGTCCTTCGACCGTAGGGGCCGGTCGTGGAAGTCTGGTGTTATCTCGCGGATGGCGCGGGCGGATCGAACCCGATCCGCCCGCGCACGCACTTCACTTCAGCGGATCGGCGGCGCGTACATGATGCCGCCGTGACTCCACAGGTTGTTCAACCCGCGCGGCAGTCCGAGGGCGCTCTTGGGGCCGACGTTGCGATCGAACATCTCGCCGTAGTTGCCGACCGCCTTGATGGCGTTGGCGGCCCAGGCCTTGTCCAGACCGAGCAGCTTGCCGGTGTCCTCGGTGCTGCCGAGGATGCGGCCGATCGCCGGGTTGTCGCTCTTCATCATGGCGTCGACATTGGCCTGCGTGATGCCGTAGTCCTCGGCCTCGATCAGCGCGAAGCCAACCCACTTGACGATGGCAAAGAACTCGTCGTCACCCCGGCGCACCGCCGGGCCGAGCGGCTCCTTCGAGATCAGGTCGGGCAGGATCACGTGGTCCTCCGGGTTCTTGGCTTCCTTGTTGCGCGCCGATGCGAGACCCGAAGCATCGGTGGTGTAGGCGATGCAGCGGCCGGCGAAGTAGGCGCCCGTTGCCGCCTCCTGCTTCTCGAACACGATCGGCTTGATGTTCAGGTTGTTGGAGCGTGAGAAGTCGGTCAGGTTCTTTTCGGTCGTCGTGCCGGACTGCACGCAGACGGTCGCGCCCTTGAGCTGCTTGGCGCTCTTGAGGTTGAGCTTGGTCGGCACCATGAAGCCCTGGCCGTCGTAATAGGTGACGCCGGTGAAGTTCAGGCCCAGCGATGCGTCGCGCGTCAGCGTCCAGGTGGTGTTGCGCGACAGGACGTCGATCTCGCCCGACTGCAGTGCGGTGAAGCGCTGCTGCGCGTTGAGCGGCACCCACTTGACCTTGTTCGGGTCACCCAGAATGGCCGCGGCGATGGCCTTGCAGACGTCGACGTCGATGCCGGACCACTTGCCCTGGCTGTCTGCCGCCGAGAAGCCAGCCAGGCCCTCGTGGACGCCGCAGATCAGTTGGCCGCGGGACTTGACGGCGTCGAGCGTCTTGCCGGCATGTGCTGGCATGGCCGCGAACATGCCGAGCGCGGCCGGCAAGGCAATCAGGAGGGTCTTGAGGGAGCTTGTCTTCATGAATAAGGCCTTTCGTTGTGAAAACTTCCAAGGCTGCCACTGTGCTGCATGACAGCGCGAAGCGCTTGAGGGGGAACCCGCGGATTGCATGCCCGCTGACCTGGATACACCTGCCGAACCAACCCGTCCTGCAGGTGCTTCCGTGCCGATCCGCATCATCATATATATTTGTGTCAATGTTTACAAGCCCCGAATCGGGGGCGGCGCCTGGACGGTTCATGGCAAATCAGCGCCGACAGCAATACGGCCACAGCGTCGCTAACCCGCCGCGCCTTGCGCCGCCTTGAAACGCGCGCCGACCAGGCTCGCGAGCAGCACGAGCAGGGTCGAGATCACGATCATGATGATGCCGAGCGCCGAGAGCTTGCCCCACAGGCCGTCGTCGGCGAAGCCCAGGATCTGCACCGCCAGCACCTCGCTGCCGGGGCGCGACAGGACGACGGAGAGCGTGAGCTCGCGCAGGAACATCGCCGCCATCAGGATCCAGGCCGAGACGACGCCGGGGATCAGCAGCGGCACGATGATGCGACGCATCGTCGTCATGCGGCTCGCGCCGCACACCAGAGAGGATTCCTCCAGGTGGGCATGCACCTGCACGAAGGCGCTCGCCAGCGGGCGCACGCCGTAGGGCAGATAGGTCGCGATGTAGCCGATCAGCAGCGCCGTCAGCGTCGCGTAGAGCGGTGTCTGCACGAAGAACCACATGAAGCCGATGCCGATGACGATGCCCGGAAACGAGAACGACAGGTAGGTCAGCGACTCGAGCAGCCCCGCGGCGCGCGTGCGCTGCTTGACGATCACGTAGGCGACGAACAGCGAGAGCAGCACGCCGAGCGTCGCGCCGACGACGGCGAGGAACACGCTGTTGCGCAGCGCGAGCAGCGAGATCGGGTCCTCGACGACCTCGATCCAGTGCCGCCAGCTCATCAGCGCAAACGCCTTCGCGCCCGGCACCATCGAGTACGGCACGAACGAGGTGTAGAGCAGCACCGCCACCGGCAGCACGATGACGAGCAGCGACAACAGCGCGACGACGATGAAGAGCGGCATGCGCATGCGCTTCAGCTCGATCACCGTCGGCCGCCAGCCGCGGCTCGAGATGGTGACGAACTTGCCGCTCTCGGCCGTGAGCGAGCGATAGGCCCAGATCAGCACGATCGACGTCGCCAGCGCGCTCATGCCGAGCGCGGCCGCCTTGCCGTAGTCGGGCGAATAGCCGGTCGCGATCATCTCGTAGAGGTAGGTCGCGAGCACCTCGACGCGGCCGGGCGTGCCGAGCACGCGCGGCACCGCATACGACGCCAGGCTGCGCACCACGCCGAGCACGAAGGCGGCGAGCAGGGCCGGACGCAGCACGGGCAGCGTCACGCGCATCAGCGTGCGCCAGGTGCCGGCGCCGAAGACGCGGGACGACTCTTCGAGCGAGACATCGAACGACGCCATCGCCGGTGCGATGATCAGGTAGGCGACGGGCATGTTCAGCAGCCCCTCGACGAGGATCATGCCGTGCAGCGAGTAGATGTTGAACGGCGCGTCGGCCAACCCGAACGCATCCTGCAGCACCATGTTGATCAGGCCGTTGGAGGGATTGAGCAGCAGCCCCCAGCTCACCGAGAACAGCAGGTGCGGGATCATCATCGGCACGATCGCGAGCACGCCGAACAGGAACTTGAACGGGATGTCGGTGCGCGTGTTCAGGTAGGCGAGGAAGAGGGCAAGCCCGGTCGAGACGAGCGTCGACCCGATCACGAAGACGATCGTGTTGACGATGACGCCGAGCAGTGCCGGATCGGTGTACGCGGCAACGTACTTGGCGAGCGTGAACTGCCCGAACGCGTTGAGCCCTTCGGAGAAGCTGCCGAAGGCGAGCATCAGCACCGGCGCCACCGTCAGCAGCCCGACGATCGCGATCAGCGAGTAGGTCAGCGCCGGGCGCGACGGGTTCATGCGGCGCCGGCCCGGCTAGCGAGACACGAGCAGGCAGTGGGCCGGATCGACGCTGAAGCTCACGCTGTCGCCCTCGTGGATGTCGGCGCCCGGTTCGATGCGCGCCAGCAGCAGCAAGCCGGCACTGCGAATCTCGACCTCATAGACCTCGCCGACGAAGGCGAGCGACTCGACGACCCCGCCGACGACGTTCACGCCCGCCACCGGCGCACCGGCGACGACGCGCATGAATTCGGGGCGGATGCACAGCGTCGCCTCGCTGCCCGGTGCGAGGTCGCGTGGAGCGCACGCGAATGTGCCGAGCGCGGTGTCGACGACGGTGTGCTCGCCGTCGCGGCCGCGCACCGTGGCGCCGACCAGGTTCGCACGGCCGATGAAGTCCGCGACGAAGCGATGGTCGGCCTGGAAGTAGATCTTCTGCGGCGTGCCGATCTCGACGATGCTTCCGGCGCGCATGACGGCGATCGAATCCGACAGCGCAAGCGCCTCGACGCGGTCGTGCGTCACGTAGACGGCGGTGATCTTCAGCTTGCCGAGGAAGCTCTTCAGCTCCTTGCGCGTCTCCTCGCGCAGCTTGGCGTCGAGGTTGCTCAGCGGCTCGTCGAACAGGATCACCTTCGGCTCGGCGACGAGCGCGCGGGCGAGCGCGACGCGCTGCTGCTGGCCGCCCGACAATCGCGTCGCGGAGCGCTTGTCCAGCCCTTCGAGCTGCACGAAGCGCAGCACCGAAGCCACCTTGTCCTGGATGTCGCGCCGCGCCATGCCGCGGATCTGCAGCGGGTAGGCGACGTTGTCGAACACGCTCATGTGCGGCCAGATCGCATAGGTCTGGAACACCATGCCGAGCCCGCGCTTCTCGGTTGGCACGTTGATGCCGCGCGGCCTGGACCAGACGAGTTCATCGCCGATGCGGATCTCGCCGGTATCGGGCGTCTCGAGGCCGACGATGCAGCGCAGCAGCGTCGTCTTGCCGCAGCCGCTGGGGCCGAGCAGCGTGAAGATCTCGTTCGCGGGGATCGTCAGGTCGACGTTGTCGAGCGCCTTGACCGTCTTGCCTTCGGACTGGTAGTGCTTGGCGACGCCCTCGATGCGGATTTCCACGGACGGGTCAGGCGGCGAAGATCTTCTTGAATTCGGCGCCCCACTTCTCGATTTCTTCGTTCGGCAGATCGCGGATCGAAACCACCTTCACGCCGTCGATCCCTTCGATCGGCGGGAACACGCCCGGCGCCAGCACGTATTCGCCGACGTCCTTGGCGAGCAGCGCCATCGCCGGCTTCGACAGCCAGTAGTCCATGAACGCGCGCGCCGCTGCCGGGTGCGGCGCCTTCGCCGCGATCGCGATCGCGCGCGGCGTGCCGAGCAGCGGCTGGCCGCTGCGCGGTGCCCAGTCGAGCGGCGCCGGCGCCTTGGTGACGATGTACTTCGGCATCGAGATGCCGATCGGCTTCTCGCCGCTTTCGATCGGCGCCGGCGTCGGCCCGAACGAGGCGACGAACATCGGCCGGTTCGCCGCCAGCCCCTTGACGAAATTCATCCACTCGCCCTCGGACTTGAAGACCTTCTCCTTCAGCCCGACGAGCCATGAAATCGTCGAAGAGTGGTTGCCCGGATTCGCCATCACGATTTTGTTCTTCCACTTCGGGTCGGCCAGGTCTTCGTAGCGCTGCGGCGCGTCGGCGGGCTTGACGATGCTCTTGTTGAACAGGTACGAGACGTACTCGATGCCGAACAGCTGGATGCTGTCGTCCGGCTTCGACCAGTCCGGGTAGCCGGCCGCGGCCGGCGACCGATACGGCGCGAGCACCCCCTTCTCCTTCAGCAGTTCCAGCACCGGCAGCGGCCCCTGCACGACGTCGGCGAGCAGCTTGCCGGCATCGAACTCGGTCGTCACGGTCGAGACGAACTTCGAACTCGATATCCGCGTGTAGACACCCTTCACACCGGTCGCGGCTTCGAACGCCTCCATGATCGGCTTGACCGCGGTGATGTTGGCGTAGAACACCGCCTGCCCCTCGGCCTTGGCCTGGGCCAGGCCCGCGGCATCGGCGGCGCGCGCTGCCGGCAGTGCGCTGGCGAGGCCGGCGGCGCCGGCAAGGTTCAGGAACGCGCGACGATCGATGGGTGACATGGGAGCGACTTTCGTTTGAATTCGGCACTCGGCCGGGGCTGGCAAAGCCGATCGGTTGGCTGCCAGGGAGTGATGGGCGCAACGGTATGTGAGCGTGCGTGCCGCGTCAACGGGGCGCTGCGAGGAAGGGTCACTCGCGGTCGCTCCGCGTCTCGATGATCCAGCGCGCGGCGCGCTCGGCAATCATCAGCGTCGGCGAATTGGTGTTGCCGCTGGTGATGGTCGGCATCACGCTGGCGTCGACCACGCGCAGGCCGCGCAGTCCGCGCACCCGCAGGCGCGCATCGACGACCGCGCCGGCGTCGTCGGCGCGCCCCATGCGGCAGGTGCCGACGGGATGGAAGATCGTCGTCGCGATGTCCCCCGCGAGGCGCGCCAGATCCTCGTCGCTCTGGAACTGCACGCCGGGCTTGACCTCGCGCGGCGCATAGCGCGCCATCGCCGGCTGATCGACGATGCGGCGCGTGACGCGCAGCGAATCGGCCGCGACTTTCCGGTCTGCGTCGGTCGACAGGTAGTTCGGCGCGATCGCCGGCGCGTCCTCGGCGCGCGGCGTGCGCACATGCACCGTGCCACGGCTCGTCGGGTTCAGGTTGCACACGCTCGCGGTGATCGCATCGAAGCGGTGCAGGGGTTCGCCGAAGGCGTCGAGCGACAGTGGTTGCACGTGGTACTCGATGTTCGGCCACACATGCTCCGGCGACGAGCGCGTGAAGGCGCCGAGCTGCGAAGGCGCCATGCTCATCGGCCCGCTGCGCCTGGCCGCATACTCGAGCGCGATCATCGCCTTGCCCCACAACGTCGCTGCGCGCGTGTTGAGCGTGCGCGCGCCCTCCACCGCATAGACCGATCGGATCTGCAGGTGATCCTGCAGATTGGCGCCGACACCCGGCAGCTCGTGCTTCGTCTCGATCCCGAGCCCCTGCAGCAGCGGCCCCTGCCCGATGCCCGAGAGCTCCAGCAGTTGGGGCGAGCCGATCGCGCCCGCACTGAGCACCAGTTCGCGCGCCGCACGCACCGTGCGCAGGCCGCCTGGCGTCAGCACCTCGGCGCTGGCGCAGCGCGCCGCGCCGTCGGCGTCGTGCTCGACCAGGAGGCGCTGCACCTGCGCGCCGGTCCAGAGCGTCAGGTTCGGCCGCTTGATGCAGTCCGGCCGCAGGAAGGCGTCCGCCGCGCTCCAGCGCCAGCCGCGGTGCTGGTTGACCTCGAAGTAGCCGACGCCTTCGTTGTTGCCGCGATTGAAGTCGCTCGTCGCCGGGATGCCCGCCTGCTGCGCCGCCTCGACGAAGCCGTCGAGCACGTCCCAGTGCAGGCGCTGGCGCTCGACGCGCCACTCACCATTTGCGCCATGCATGGCGTCGCCGCCCGCGTGATGGCGCTCATGCTGTCGAAAGAACGGCAGGCATTCGTCCCAGCGCCAGGTGTCGTCGCCGCACGCTGCGGCCCAGGCGTCGTAGTCGCGCGCCTGGCCGCGCATGTAGATCATGCCGTTGATGCTCGAACTGCCGCCCAGCACGCGGCCACGCGGGTAGCGCAACCGGCGGCCGTTCAGGCCGGCGTCGGCCTCGGTCTGGTAGAGCCAGTCGGTGCGCGGGTTGCCGATGCAGTAGAGGTAGCCGACCGGAATCCTGATCCAGTGGTAGTTGTCCATGCCGCCGGCCTCGATCAGCAGCACGCGCATGGCAGGGTCGGCGCTCAGCCGGTTCGCGAGCAGGCAGCCGGCGGTGCCGGCACCGACGACCACGTAGTCGAATGTCGTGGCTTCAGACACGGCAGAGCCATGCAGATTGCGGTGCGGCCGGCACGCTTCGCCCGCGCGGGGTCGATCCCCGCTGCGCGGGGCCCCTCGCCCCGCCGCTCAGGCTCGCGCCGGCACCGACGACCACGTAGTCGAACTTCGAGACGTCGTCGCCCATACGCGTACGCAGCCTCGGTAAATCAGCGCAGACTCGCGTTGATCTTGTCGAGCACGTCGATGCCCGGGCACAGCGCCCTTTCGTCGAGCGTGTTCAACGGCGCCTGCGACGTGTTCAGCGCGTCGTGCAGGGCGGGCGCGTCGGCCGCCACGTAGAGCAGGCCGGTCACGATCTCGCCGCGCGACTGCAGGGCCTGCACCTGAGACATCGCGGCGACGCGATCGCAGGGGTCGTAGTCGGCATGGAGCTTGCGCAGGCGCAGCACGCTGCCGTCGTGCTGCCCGACGTCGATGGTTTCGCCGGGCGCGAAGCTGGCCGTGATCTCGTTGCGCGGCGTGATGAAGTCGATGCGGCTCACGGCGTCGTTGTGTTCGCGCACGAAGTCGTAGCTGCGCGTGCTGCCTGCATGGTTGTTGAAGGTGACGCAGGGGCTGATGATGTCGAGGAAGGCGGCGCCACGGTGGGTGATCGCGCCCTTGATCAGCGGCACGAGCTGCGCCTTGTCGCCCGAGAAGCTGCGCGCCACGTAGGTGGCGCCAAGCTGCAGCGCCAGACTCACCATGTCGACCGGCGTGTCGGGGTTCTTCACGCCCTTCTTCGACTTGGAGCCCTTGTCGGCGGTGGCCGAGAACTGGCCCTTGGTCAGGCCGTAGACGCCGTTGTTCTCGACGATGTAGGTCATGTCGACGCCGCGGCGCATCAGGTGCGCGAACTGGCCGAGGCCGATCGACGCCGAATCGCCGTCGCCCGACACGCCGAGGTAGAGCAGGCTGTGGTTCGCCAGGTAGGCGCCGGTCAGCACCGAGGGCATGCGCCCGTGCACGGTGTTGAAACCGTGCGACGCGCCGAGGAAGTAGTCCGGCGTCTTGCTGCTGCAGCCGATGCCCGAGAGCTTGGCGACGCGGTGGGGCTCGATGTCGAGCTCCCAGCAGGCCTGGATGATCGCCGCCGAGATCGAGTCGTGCCCGCAGCCGGCGCACAGTGTCGAGATCTTGCCTTCGTAGTCGCGCCGGGTATGGCCGACGCGGTTGCGCGCGAGCGTCGGATGGTGCAGCCGGGGCTTGGTGATGTAGGTCATGCGAGGCTCGTGCAGGGTTCAGGCGAACAGCCGCTTGCGGCGCTTGGGCTTGACGCTCATCGCCGCGACCTTCTGGCGGATGGCGCCGGTGATGAAACGGGCCGTGATCGGCGTGCCGTCGTAGTGCAGGACGGCGGTCAGGCGCGCCGGATCGACGCCGAGTTCGTTGACGAGCAGCGATCGCATCTGCGCGTCGCGGTTCTGCTCGACGACGAACACCGTGTCGTGCGCGGCGATGAACTCGGCGACCGACGCCGCGAACGGGAACGCGCGCAGCCGCATCGCGTCGAGCGCGATGCCGGTCTCGGTCAGCGTGTCGAGTGCCTCGCGCATCGCCGGGCTCGTCGAGCCGAAATAGATCACGCCCAGGCGCGTCTTCTTCGGCGCCGGGCGCAGCACAGGCTGCGGCACGAGCGTCGCCGCGGTCTCGAACTTCCTCAGCAGCCGCTGCACGTTGTAGACGTAGTCGTGGCCCGCCTCCGAGTAGCGCGCCTGCGCATCGCGCGTCGAGCCGCGCGTGAAGTAGGCGCCCTTGGTCGGATGCGTCGCCGGCAGCGTGCGCCACGCAATGCCGTCGCCGTCGACGTCCTTGTAGCGCGCGAACTCGCGCCCGGCTTCGAGCTCCGCCGCACTCATCACCTTGCCGCGATCGAGCCGGCGCGCCGCGTCCCACTGAAAGGGCGCGCACAGGCGCTGGTTCATGCCGATGTCGAGGTCGCTCATGACGAACACCGGCGTCTGCAGCCGATCGGCGAGGTCGAGCGCCGCGGCGGCATGCTCGAAGCATTCGGTCGGGTCCTCCGGGAACAGCAGCACGTGCTTGGTGTCGCCGTGCGACGCGTAGGCGCAGGCGAGCAGGTCCGCCTGCTGGGTGCGCGTCGGCATGCCGGTGGACGGCCCGCCGCGCTGCACGTTGATGATCGTCGCCGGGATCTCGGCGAAGTAGGCGAGGCCGATGAACTCCGACATCAGCGAGATGCCCGGCCCCGAAGTCGCGGTGAACGCGCGTGCGCCGTTCCAGCCGGCACCGACGACCATGCCGATCGAGGCGATCTCGTCTTCCGCCTGCACGATCGCGAAGTTGTT